>NZ_JBSFJU010000002.1:0-303818 GCF_053598215.1 Kitasatospora sp. NPDC001175
TCGGCCGTGCTTGCGCGGTCTCACCGGAGTCGTGCCGAGATCAACTGCACGGTGACCTCGCCGCCGTGCCCGTGCTGGACGCGCCGAAAGTCACCTCCGGGAGCAAGGGGCATGCCCCTGTCCGCTCAGCCGAGTGCGCCTGGGGTGCGGCAGCCTCCCCGCCGCCCCCGGGGGCGCTCTCTCAGCGCTGGTAGAGGGCCTCGACGTCGGCGGCGAAGTCCTTGAGGACGACGTTGCGCTTCAGCTTGAGCGAGGGGGTCAGGTAGCCGCTGGCCTCGGAGAAGACGGTGTCGAGGATGCGGAACTTCTTCACGGCCTCGGCGTGCGAGACGGCCAGGTTGCCGTCGTCCACGGCAGACTGGACGGCCGCCAGCAGGTCGGGGTCCTCGCGGAGCTCGGCGAGGGTGGCCTCGGCGGGCTTGCCGTTGAGCTCCTTCCACTTGGGGAAGAAGTCCTCGTCGACGGTGATCAGACAGGAGATGAAGGGCTTGCGGTCGCCGACCACCATCACCTCGCCGATCAGGGCGTGGGCGCGGATCCGGTCCTCGATCACGGCGGGGGCGACGTTCTTGCCGCCCGCGGTGACGATGATCTCCTTCTTCCGGCCGGTGATGGTGAGGTAGCCCTCGTCGTCCAGGGAGCCGAGGTCGCCGGTGGCGAACCAGCCCTCGCGCAGGGCCTCGGCGGTGGCGGCCGGGTTGTTCCAGTAGCCGGTGAACACCTGCGGGCCCTTGAGCAGCACCTCGCCGTCCTCGGCGATCCTGACCGAGGAACCGGGCAGCGGCTGGCCGACCGTACCGATCTTCGGCTTGTCGTGCGGGTTGAAGGCGGTGGCCGCGCAGGTCTCGGTCAGGCCGTAGCCCTCCAGGACGGTGAAGCCGATGCCCCGGTAGAAGTGGCCGAGCCGCTCGCCGAGCGGGGCGCCGCCGGAGATGGCGTGGGTGGCCCGGCCGCCGAGCGCGGCGCGCAGCTTGCTGTAGACCAGCTTGTCGAAGAGCGCGTGCTTGAGTCTGAGGATCAGGCCCGGGCCGCCCTGGTCCAGCGCCCGGCTGTAGGCGATGGCGGTGTCGGCGGCCTGGTCGAAGATCTTGCCCTTGCCCTCGGCCTGCGCCTTGGTCCGCGCGGTGTTGTACACCTTCTCGAAGACCCGGGGCACGCCCAGGATCAGGGTCGGGCGGAAGGAGGCCAGCTCATTGGTGACGTCCCTGATGTCGGAGACGTGGCCGATCTTGATCGGCGCGATGGCGGCGGCGATCTCGGCGATCCGGCCCAGTACGTGCGCCAGCGGGAGGAAGAGCAGCACCGAGGCGTCGCCGGTCCGGAACAGCGGCGTCAGACGGGCCGTCACATTGCCCAGCTCGGCGAGGAAGTTGGCGTGCGTCAGCTGGCAGCCCTTGGGACGCCCGGTGGTGCCCGAGGTGTAGACGATGGTGGCGATCGAGTCGGCGTTCGCGACGGTGCGGCGCTCGGTGACGGTGTCGTCGTCGACCCCGGCACCGGCCTCGGCGAGCGCGGCGATGGCGCCCGTCTCGATCTGCCAGGTGTGCTTCAGCTCCGGCAGCCGCTCGCGGATGCCGTCCACCACGGCCGCGTGGCCGTCGGTCTCGGTGATCACGGCGACGGCCCCGGAATCGCCGAGGATCCACTCCACCTGCTCGGCGGAGGAGGTCTCGTAGACCGGCACGGTGATCGCGCCCGCGGTCCAGATCGCGAAGTCCAGCAGCGTCCACTCGTACCGGGTGCGGGACATGACGGCGACCCGGTCGCCCGGCTGCACGCCGGAGGCGATCAGGCCCTTGGCGGCGCTGTGCACCTCGGCGAGGAACTGCACGGCCGTCAGATCGGCCCACCGGCCCTCGACCTTACGGCTGATCACTGCCACGCCCGGATGCCGCTCGGCGTTCTGGTGGACGAGGTCGGCGAGGTTACCGGTACTCGGTACCTGGTATCGGGCCGGAAGGCTGAACTCGAGCAAGACTGCTCCTCGTCTGCGACGCTGCGGGACGGCAGGACGTTACTGCCCGGTATGTGGATTCGACCAGGGGTGTCGGTCCGGTTGTTCCGAGAGTCACACCGTTCGGCCAGGTCTGGCGGGATCCGGTCCGCTGCCGCGGGCGAACCGGGAGGTTTCGACACGCACCATACGACAGCGTCGATGTGACCCGCCGGTAGCCGGGATCCGTGCGGCCGGCCCGGAGCCCCGCGGCGCAGGAGCGCCGGTACGGCGCGATAACCTGCCCTGGGCGCACATCGGAAGAGACGCGGAGGACCGTTCCATGGCGGAACACACCAGGTCGAGCATCACCATCGCCGCGACCCCGGCCGAGGTGATGGCCGTGATCGCGGACTTCGCCGCCTACCCGGCGTGGACCGGAGAGGTCAAGGAGATCGAGGTCCTGGAGAGCGCCGAGGACGGCCGCGCCACCCAGGTCCGCCTGCTGCTCGACGCCGGGGCGATCCGCGACGAGCACGTCCTCGCCTACACCTGGGACGACGACCGCGAGGTGTCCTGGACGCTGGTCAAGAGCCAGATGCTGCGCGCCCTGGACGGCTCCTACACCCTGGCTCCGGTCAGGGGCGGCACCGAGGTCACCTACCAGCTCGCCGTGGATGTCAAGATCCCGATGCTCGGCATGATCAAGCGCAAGGCGGAGAAGGTCATCATCGACCGGGCGCTCGCCGGACTGAAGAAGCGCGTCGAGGACTGAGGCGGCGGCGGTGCGGACGATCCTGGTCAGCGGAGACGGCTCGGCACTGATCGCCGCGGCCACCGCCCTGCACGCCGCCGGCCAGGGCCGGCGCACCCTGCTGCTCGCCGCCGACGACCCGCACCGCACCCTGGACGCCGCCCTCGGCGTCCGGCTCACCGGGCTGCCCACCCCGTACGCCGAGCACCTCGCCGTCGCCCGGGTCGACGAGCAGGAGACCTTCCGGGCCGCGCTGGACGGCTTCGGCGGCCGCCTCGGTCCCGCGCTCGACCTGATCGGCGCCGCCCCGCTCGACCCCGAGGAGCTCACCCCGCTCCCGGGTACCGGCCGGCTCGCCCTGCTGCGCGCACTGCGCTCCGCCGACGCCGAGGTGCTGGTGGTCGCCGCCTCCGCCCCGGCGGAGCTGATCGCCACCCTGGCACTGCCCGAACAGCTCGCCCGCTATCTCGACCGGCTGCTGCCCGAGCAGCGCCAGGCCGCCCGCGCGCTGCGTCCGCTGCTGGCGGCCGTCGCCGGGGTGCCGATGCCCGCCGACTGGCTCTTCGAGGCCCGGGCCAAGGCCGCCGCCGTGCTCGCCGAGGCCCGTGCCGCGGTGGAGCACCCGGGCACCTCCGTCCGCCTGGTGGTGGACGCCGGCCACCACAGCCTTGACGAACTGCGCCGGATCCGAGCCGGGTTCGCGCTGTACGGCCAGCGATTGGACGCCGTGGTCGCCCACCGTGCGCTGCCCGCCGCCGTGTTGGAGTCGCCCGACCCCTGGCTTGCCGCCGAGGCCGCCCGTGAGCGCGACCGGCTCGCCGAACTGGCCCGGGAGCTCGGCGACTTGCCGCTGCTGGTGGGCCGCCGGCCCGAGCCCACCTTGGAGGGGGTGGCCGCGCAGCTGTACGGCGAGCGGGAGTTGGTCCCGTACGACACCTCCTGGCAGGTCGTGGACCGGCTGGCCGAGGAGGGCCTGCTGGTCTGGCGTCTCGTGCTGCCCGGCGCCGACCGCTCCGAGCTGGAACTCGTCCGCCGTGGTGACGAGTTGGTGATCGGTCTGGGTGGCTACCGGCGGATCCTGCCGCTGCCCTCCGCGCTGCGCCGCTGCACCGTGCAGGGCGCCGGAATGGCCGAGGGCGTGCTCTCGATCCGCTTCGCGCCGGACCCGGCGCTCTGGCCGACCGGCTGGTCCCAGGGCATCGGGTAGCGTCTCGGGCACGGTGGCCGCGGTGGCCGCCCCAGCAGAGAGGCGCCCGATGGCCGAGGAGAAGACCGACCAGCCCTTCACCGGTGAGTTCGGCCCGCTGGTCGAGGAGGTCCGCCGGTTCGCCGTCGCGGTGGGGGAGAAGGCCCAGGAGGTCGGCAGCCGGCTGCGGGAGCAGAACCCCGAGGTGTACGGACACCTGGCCGCCGCGGGCGGCGAACTGCTCGCCGCCTACCGGGCCGCCGTCTCGGGCCACGAGCGCCGCTGGTCCGCCCCCGGGCAGCCGGACTCGGAGCGCATCGACCTCGACGGCCCATCGGACAATTAGTGAAAACGCGGGTCATAACCGGTGATGGCTCGGCTTCGTAACGTTACCGACCGGGGCATAACGTACGACTTTTGAAAGCGCACAGCCGAGATCCCAGGAAAATGTCTTCGGATAATGTATGCAGCGCGGTGTACGCGAGCACCGTTGTCCGGGTACCGTTCGAGGCAGCGGGAACGAGTGAATAGCTGAGGGACACATGGCTCTGACCATCGGCGTCGATGTCGGCGGCACCAAGATCGCGGCCGGCGTGGTCGACGAGAACGGCGAGATCCTCGCCCGGACCCGGGTACCCACCCCTGCCGACCCCCAGTGGGCGGTCGATGCCATCGCCCAGGCCGTCCGTGAACTCAAGGACCAGCACCCGGACGTGACCGCCGTCGGTGTCGGTGCCCCCGGCTTCGTCGACCGCGACCGCTCCACGGTGATCTTCGCTCCGAACATCGCCTGGGAGAACGAGCCCCTGCGGGGCCGGATCGAGGAGCTCACCGGCCTGCGCGCGGTGGTCGAGAACGACGCCAACTGCGCCGCCTGGGCCGAGTTCCGCTTCGGCGCCGCGGCCGCGTACGAGGACATGGTCCTGATCACCGTCGGCACCGGTATCGGCGGTGGCATCGTGCTGGACGGTCGCCTGCACCGCGGCCGCTTCGGCGTGGCCGGCGAGATCGGTCACCTCAACATGGTCCCGGACGGCCTGTCCTGCGGCTGCGGCGGCAAGGGCTGCTGGGAGCAGTACGGCTCCGGGCGCGCGCTGCGCCGGTACGGACGGGAGCGCGCCGCCGCCGACCGGGTGCGGGGCAAGTGGATGCTCGACCTCAACGACGGGGTTGCCGAGACCATCCGCGGCATCCACATCACCGAGGCCGCCGAGGGGGGCGACCCGCTCGCTCTGGAGTGCTACGAGGAGCTCGCCGACTGGCTGGGTCGGGGCATGGCCGACCTGGCCGCACTCTTCGACCCGGCGGTCTTCGTCCTCGGCGGCGGGGTCTCCGACTCCGGCCGGCTGCTGCTCGACCCGGTCGCCAAGGCGTTCGAGAAGTACCTGACGGGCGGGGTGCACCGCCCGCGCGCCGAGGTCGTGCTGGCCTCGATGGGCTCCGCCGCCGGCATCGCCGGTGCGGCCGACCTGGCGCGGATCTGACGCTTGGGGCCGGGCCCGCCGAGAGGGCCTCGAATCCGCGGGAACCGCGCGAGCAGCCGTACGCGGCCGCTCGCGCGGTTCGCGTTCTCTGACGCCGGACCGCCGACCGGGTGCCCCTGGTGCGCCCCCGGGCGGTGGCCGATCATGGAGGCATGCCGCTTCCTCCGCTGCCCGCCTCCGGGGACGAGCCCGACGGCGGTCGGCGCGTCCGCCTGCTGAGCTACAACATCCGTTCGCTGCGGGACGACCGCCGGGCCCTGGTCCGGGTGATCCGCGCCTGCGAGCCCGACCTGATCTGCCTTCAGGAGTCCCCCCGTTACTGGCGCCCCGGCGGCCAGGCGGCCTGGCTGGCCCGGCGGACGGGCACCGTGATCCTCGCCGGGGGCGGACGGATCGCCGCCGGACCGCTGTTGCTGGGCCGACCCGGCGTCCGGGTGACCGAGACCAGGGACCGGCTGCTCCCCAAGACCCGGGGGCTGCACGCCCGGGGCTTCGCCACCGCCGTGGTACGCCTCGGCGGCGCGGCCCCGCTGGTGGTGACCAGCTGCCACCTCAGCCTCGACCCCGAGGAGCGCTACCGGCAGTTCGGACTGCTCCCCGGTCAGCTCTCGCCGGGTGAACTCGGCGTCATCGCGGGCGACTTCAACGAGCACCCGGACGATGCGGGCTGGCGGCGCCTGGCCGCCGACTTCCAGGACGCCCATGCCACCGCCCCCTGGGGTGGTAGCTGGACGTCGGTCCCCGAGAACCCGTACCAGCGCATCGACGCGGTCTTCGCCTCCCCGGGCATCGAGGTGCTGGCCTGCGGCGTCCCGCACGGTCTGCCGGGCGTCGCCCCGGCCGACCTGCTGGCGGCCACCGACCACCTGCCCGTGCTGGCGGTCCTGCGGGTACCGCCGGCGCAGGGGTGAGTCAGACGACCGCGCCGCCGTTCGGGTCCGGTGGCTCGTCCTCGTCGCGGTCCTTCATCCGGGCGATCAGGGTGACGAAGCCGCCGAGGAAGGCGGTGACGCCGACCCAGGCCGGCCAGCCGGAGACCTCGCGCCAGACCAGCGCGTCGAAGAGCAGCAGCGCCGGGCCGCCGAGCACCGCGAGCCAGGCGAACTTGGCCGCGGTGTCCGCCTTGGGCAGCGGCGGGTCGGGCTGTACGAAGTGGCCCTCGTCCTCCGCCTCGGCGAGGCCGTAGTCGCGCGGCCCCGAGCCGCCCGCCGGGCGGGGGCGCGGCTGGGGGGTGAACTCGGCCAGTTCCGGCGGGGTGGCCGCCCCGGCGCCGGTCTCGCCCTTGGCGCGGAGGTTCTCGATCTCCGGCCAGTCGGGGTCGGTGAGGTCCACCGGGTCGTCGAACTGGGCGACCAGGGCCGCGAAGATCGCGTCCTGCTCGGCCTGGCTGCCCGCCGCCGGGCGTCGGGGCGCCTCCGGCTCCTTGGGGGAGTCCCCCTTGGCCTCTCCGTCCCGTGGCAGCTCCTCGTCGCCGCCCGCCGCCGTGCTCATCGGTACTGCCTCTTCTGCACAACCAGCCCTTCAGCCCAGGTGGTTCACGGCCTCGGCGGTCGCCAGGGGTGCCAGCCGCCGGATGAAGTCGAGGCTCGCCTCGAAGATCAACTCGGCGTCGTGGTCCAGCGTCGCCACGTGGAAGCTGCGCTCGCAGAGCAGCTCGGTCACGTCGGTCGAGGATATCCGGGCGAGCACCAGTGCGGAGTTGGCGGGGGAGACGACATGGTCCTGCGGGCTGTGCAGCAGCAGCACCGGTTGCCGTACCCGGGGCAGGTCGGCCTGCACCGTCCGCCACAGCCGGCTCAGCGACCAGGCGGCGTGCAGCGGCGTACGGTCGTAGCCGACCTCGACGGCGCCGTCGAGCGCGATGTCGCCCGCGATCCCGGGAACGCTCGGCACCAGGTGCCGCAGCACCGGCAGCAGCACGCTCGAGGGGTTGTCGGAGCGGACGGACGGGTTGACGAGCACCAGTCCGGCGACGGCCGGGCCGTGCTGGGCGGCCAGGCGCAGGGCGAGCGCACCGCCCATCGAGAGCGCGCAGACGAACACCCGGTCGCAGTGCTCGGCCAGTTCGCGAAACCCGCGGTCGGCCTCGGCGTACCAGTCCTCCCAGCGGGTCACCTGCATGTCCTGCCAGCGGGTGCCGTGGCCGGGCAGCAGCGGCACCGAGACGGTCAGCCCGGCGGCGGCCAGCCGCTCGGCCCACGGCCGCATCGACTGGGGGGAGCCGGTGAAACCGTGCACGAGCAGTACTCCCGTCCGCCCGCCCGGCCGGTGAAACGGTTCGGCACCGGGCAGCAGTGGTGACACCGGCATCTGCGGGCTCCTTCGCGGGCAGCACTGGGATCCGAATCCTTGCACGCGGCCACCGCCGCCGTACAGGCCCGCAGCCCGGGCGGGCCCGGCCCCCGAGCCGAAGCGCGCCGCGGGGGAGCGTCCGGAGGCGAGCGGGCGAGTTACGGCCCCGGCGCGGGTGCACATTGCGCAGGCCGAAAGCATTAGGATCGTCCGGTCCGTATAACAGGAGGCCCGGGTTGTTCTACCGACTGATGAAGATGATCGTCGCACCGCTGCTGCGGATCTTCTTCCGGCCGTGGATGGAGGGCGCGGAGAACATCCCCGAGGAGGGGGCCGCGATCATCGCGAGCAACCACCTCTCCTTCTCGGACTCCTTCTTCCTGCCCGCGCTGATGAAGCGCCGGGTCACCTTCATCGCCAAGGCGGAGTACTTCACCACGCCGGGCGTCAAGGGCAGGCTCACCGCCGCGTTCTTCAAGGGCGTCGGCCAGCTGCCGGTGGACCGCTCCGGCGTCCGCGGCGCCGGCGAGGCGGCGATCCGCAGCGCCATCGCGGTGATCGAGCGCGGCGAGCTCTTCGGCGTCTACCCCGAGGGGACCCGCTCGCCCGACGGCAAGCTCTACCGCGGCAAGGTCGGCGGCCTGGCCCGGGTCGCGCTGGCCACCGGCGCCCCGGTGATCCCGGTCGCGATGATCGACACCGAGAAGGTGCAGCCCCCCGGCCAGGTGATCCCCAACTTCGGTATCCGGCCCGGCATCCGGATCGGCCGCCCGCTCGACTTCTCCCGCTACCAGGGCATGGAGAACGACCGTTTCATTCTCCGTTCCGTCACCGACGAGGTGATGTACGAGATCATGCGGCTCTCCGGCCAGGAGTACGTGGACATTTACGCGACC
Source organism: Kitasatospora sp. NPDC001175 (assembly GCF_053598215.1). Lineage (NCBI taxonomy): Bacteria > Bacillati > Actinomycetota > Actinomycetes > Kitasatosporales > Streptomycetaceae > Kitasatospora > Kitasatospora sp. NPDC001175. Next base: position 8,546 of record NZ_JBSFJU010000002.1, read on the forward strand.
GCCGCCAAGCGGCAGATCGCCGAGGACAAGAAGCGCGCCGAGGCGGAGCGCAAGGCGGAGCAGAAAGCCCTGAAAGCCCAGCAGGAGGCCGAGAAGGCCCAGGCCGAAAAGGACCGGGCCGAAATGGAGAAGGACGCGGAATAGCGGAGAAAGCACGGCAGGGGGGAAGATGGCGGACCACAGACCCGGCACCGGACACACGTCCGGTCCCGGCAGGGCGATCACCGCGGGCGGCATGTCGGTCGAGATGCCCGTCTGGCGCGCCATCTCCCTCTTCCGCATCCTGGCCCTCGGCTACGCGGTCATCCGCTACTTCCACTCCTACCTGCACTACCTCCACCCGGTCTCCGGCTGGATCTACCTCGGCGCGCTGACCCTCTGGACGCTCGCCAGCACCCGCGCCTTCGCCGACCCGAACCGCTGCACCCGGTACGTGCTCGCCACCGATCTGGCCGCCACCGTCACCGGCGTCGTGATGAGCGGCGTCATCGACACCCCCGCCCGGATCCACGCCGGTGCGCTGACCCTGCCGACCATCTGGGCAGCGGGCACGGTCCTCGGCTTCGCGGGCAAGGGCGGCTGGCGGGCCGCGGCCTTCGCCGGCAGTGTGATCGGCGTGGCGAACTTCGCCGGCCACGGTGGCCTCACCGGCGACAACGTGCACAACATCGTGCTGCTGCTGGTGGCCGGTTGCGCCGTCGGTTACGTGATGGAACTCGCCCGGGCCAGCGAGGCGGTCCTGGTGCGGGCCCTCCAGGTGGAGGCGGCCACCCGCGAGCGCGAGCGGCTCTCCCGTGACATCCACGACGGGGTGCTCCAGGTGCTCGCGCTGGTGCAGCGCCAGGAGGGCGACCTGGGCGACCTCAGTCGGCTGGCCGGCGAGCAGGAGCGCGCGCTGCGCACCCTGATGACCGGTGCGCCGTTGCCCCGGCAGTCCTCGGACGCCGAAGCGGACCTGCGGGCGCTGCTCGCCCCGTACGCGGACGACCGGGTCACCCTCGCGGCACCGGCGACCCCGGTACGGCTGCCCGGCCGGGTGGCCGGCGAACTGGCCGCCGCCGTCGGCGCGGCCGTCGACAACGTGCACCGCCACGCGGGCGAGCAGGCCAGCGCCTGGATCCTGGTCGAGGACGAGCCGGAGGCCGTCACCGTGAGCATCAGGGACGACGGTCCCGGCTTCCCGGCCGGGCGGCTCGGCGAGGCCGAGCGGTCCGGCCGGCTCGGGGTGGCCCAGTCGATCCGGGGACGGCTGCTGGATCTCGGCGGCACCGCCGAGCTGTACTCGGTGCCCGGCGAGGGCGTCGAGGTGGAACTGCGAGTGCCCAGGGAGGGCGAGTGACCGTCGATCAGATCCGCGTCATGGTGGTGGACGACCACCCGATGTGGCGGGACGCGGTCTCCCGGGACCTCACCGAGGCCGGTATGGCCGTGGTCGCCACCGCCGGGGACGGCGAGGAGGCGGTCCGCCGGGCCCGCGCCTCCACCCCGCAGGTCCTGGTCCTCGACCTCAACCTGCCGGGCCTGTCCGGTGTCGAGGTCTGCCGCCAGGTGCTGGGGTACGACCCGTCGGTGCGGATCCTGATGCTCTCCGCGAGCGGTGAGCACGCGGACGTGCTGGAGGCCGTCAAGTCCGGCGCCACCGGCTACCTGGTCAAGTCGGCCGGGCGTGAGGAACTGCTGGACGCGGTCCGCCGGACGGCACTGGGGGACCCGGTGTTCACCCCCGGGCTCGCCGGCCTGGTACTGGGCGAGTTCCGCCGCCTGGCCGCCGAACCCGCCGCGGCCGCCGCATCTTCGGCCGTCCCCCAGCTGACCGCCCGGGAGACCGAGGTGCTCCGGCTGGTCGCCAAGGGACTGTCGTACCGTCAGATCGCCGACCGGTTGGTGCTGTCGCACCGCACGGTGCAGAACCACGTCCAGAACACGCTCGGCAAGCTGCAGTTGCACAACCGCGTCGAGCTGGTGCGCTACGCGATCGAGCAGGGGCTGGACGACGAGATCTGACCGTACCGGCCAGGGGCCCGGGGAAGTGCGCGGCGGGTCGCCCGCGCGGTTCCCCAGCCCCCGGGCGGTGCGGCTCACACGACCGGGTTCACCTCAGCGCGCGGCTCCCCGTGCTCCCGGGCGCCGCGCAGGAGGTCGGTGACGATGGCCACGCCCTCGCGGGTGAGCACCGACTCGGGGTGGAACTGCAGGCCCGCGAAGCCGGGGCCGCGCAGGGCGTGGACGTCCCCGGTGCGGGGGTCGCGGGCGACCTCGACGCCCCGGGCGGCCAGCCGGCCGGCCTCGGCCTCGGTGCAGCGGGCGGTGAAGGTGTTGTAGAAGCCGACCGTCCGCCGGGTGCCGAAGAGGTCGACGGTCTCCTGGGCGCCCTGGTACGGGACGGCCTTGCGGGCGAGCGGCAGCCCGAGCTCGGCGGCGAGCAGCTGGTGGCTGAGGCAGACGGCGAGCAGCGGAGCCGTCCTGGTGCCCGCCCGGACGGCGGCCAGTGCGTCCGCGACGATCGGTCGCAGCAGCGCAATCTTGGGGTCGGCGGGATCGGCCGGGTCGCCCGGGCCCGGGCCGAGCACCAGCGGCCCCGGGTGGGCCGCGACCAGCGACCGCAGCCCGGGGGTGTCGAAGCGCCGGACGGTGACCCGGTGGCCGAGCGCGGTGAGCAGATGGGCGAGCATCGCGGTGAAGGTGTCCTCGCCGTCCACCACCAGGGTCTCCAGCGCCTCGGTGACCTGAGCGGGCTGCTGCATCCGCAGCCAGAACGCGGCGAGGCCCCGGCGCCGGGCGTCGAGGGCGCGCTGGACCCGGTGGTCGTCGGCCAGCCGGGGCCCCTCGGAGCCGCTGGTGCGGCGGGCGGGGGCCGGGCGGGCGCCGATCGCGGCGAGTACCCCGGCCGCCTTGGCGTGGGTCTCGGCGACCTCGGACTCTGGCACGGAGTGGCGGACCAGGGTGGCCCCGACTCCGACCCGCAGCCGTCCGGTGGCCGGGTCGATGTCGGCGGTGCGGATGCAGATCGGCGAGTCCAGCTGCTGGGCGCCGCCGGCCGAGCGCCCGATCAGCGCCAGCGCGCCCGAGTAGTAGCCGCGCCCGCCGGTCTCGTAGCGGCGGATCACCCGGGTGGCGTTCTGCACCGGGCTGCCGGTGACGGTGGCCGCGAACATGGTCTCCCGCAGCACCTCCCGGACGTCCAGCGAGGTGCGTCCGCGCAGCTCGTACTCGGTGTGCGCGAGGTGGGACATCTCCTTCAGCCGGGGGCCGAGCACCTGGCCGCCGAGGTCGCCGACGGTGCACATCATCTTGAGCTCCTCGTCGACCACCATGGTGAGCTCCTCCAGCTCCTTGGGATCGTCCAGGAAGGCGAGCAGCGAGTCGATGTCGGCGCCGCCGGCCGGGTAGCGGTAGGTGCCGGAGATCGGGTTCATCACCACCGTGCCGCCGCTCTGCCGGACGTGGACCTCGGGCGAGGCGCCCACCAGAACCCGGTCCCCGGTGTGCACCAGGTACGTCCAGTAGGCACCGCGCTCCTGCTCCAGCAGCCGCCGGAACAGCGAGAGCGCGAGGGCCGGGCCGAAGTCCTCCAGCCGCGCCCGGAACTCGCGCCGGATCACGAAGTTGGCGCCCTCGCCGCGCCCGATCTCGTCCCGGACCACCCGGTGGACGATCCGCGCGTACTCGGCGTCGTCGACGTCGAAACCGCCGTCGGAGAGTGCGACCGGCAGCTGCGGCAGTGCCTGGCGCAGCTCGGCGAGCGGGAAGGCGTACTGCTCCTGGACGCGGACCGCCTGCAGCGGGGTGCCGTCGTCGTGGGCCTCGAACCCCCGTTCGCGGATCTGCCGGTACGGGACGAGGGCCAGCAGGTCGTGGCGCGGTCCGCCGTCGGGCACTCCGGAGGGCACGGGAAGCTCGGCCAAGGTCGTGTACGCGCCGACCTCGCCCAGCAGGACCTCGACGGTGTCGGGGGCCAGCCGGGGCGTGCGGCGGTGCAGCAGGGCGAAGGCCGGGGCGGCGGGGTCGGTGAGGCGGGTGAGCAGGTCGTCGAGGTGCACGGTACGGCTTCCTTCCGGTGGTCGGCAGGGCGGTGGCTGGTCCGCTCTTCCCGGAGGGCCTTCGTGCGATACGCCGACGGCCGCCCCGAGGGGCGGCCGTCGTGTCGTCTAGGGACGCGCGAGCTGTGGGCCACCCGGAGGGTCGGCCCACCACCAGCAGAGGGTGTGCGGCGCGGTCATGGGACGAGGGTAGCGGATCGGCTCCGGAGGTGATGGCGATCACCGGGAATGTCCAGATCTCGTCTCATCCATCGGGCAGCGTGCCCAAATCGTTTGCGCGACCCCGTAGCCTTGACCCGTGACCGTGACAACTGAGACAAACGGGACCGGCCAGCACAGCTGGCAGTCCCTTCCCGCGGCGCAGCAGCCTGAATGGCCGGACCAAGAGGCTCTGCGCAAGGTACTTGCGGAGCTCGCCTCGTATCCGCCGCTCGTCTTCGCCGGCGAGTGTGACCAGCTGCGCGCCCGGCTCGGTGCCGTCGCGCGCGGTGAGGCATTCCTGCTGCAGGGCGGCGACTGCGCCGAGGCGTTCGACGCCGTGTCCGCCGACCAGATCCGCAACAAGCTGAAGACGCTGCTGCAGATGGCCGCGGTGCTGACCTACGCGGCCTCGGTGCCCGTGGTCAAGGTCGGCCGGATCGCCGGCCAGTACTCCAAGCCGCGTTCCAAGTCCGTCGAGACCCGGGACGGCGTGACCCTCCCGGTGTACCGGGGCGACTCGGTGAACGGCTTCGATTTCACCCCCGAGGCCCGCATCCCGGACCCGGAGCGCCTGAAGCGGATGTACAACGCCTCCGCCGCGACGCTCAACCTGGTCCGCGCCTTCACCACCGGTGGTTACGCCGACCTGCGCCAGGTGCACGCCTGGAACCAGGACTTCGTCCGCAACTCGCCCGCGGGGCAGCGCTACGAGCGGCTGGCCAAGGAGATCGACAACGCGCTGGCCTTCATGAAGGCGTGCGGGGTGGCTCCGGAGGAGTTCAAGACGGTCGAGTTCTTCTCCTCGCACGAGGCGCTGGTGCTCGACTACGAGACCGCGCTGACCCGTACCGACTCGCGGACCGGCCACCTGTACGACGTGTCCGGCCACATGGTGTGGATCGGTGAGCGCACCCGGCAGCTGGACCACGCGCACATCGAGTTCGCATCCAAGATCCGCAACCCGATCGGCGTGAAGCTCGGTCCGACCACCACGGTCGACGAGGCGCTCACCCTGATCGACCGGCTCGACCCGGAGCGTGAGCCGGGCCGGCTCACCTTCATCACCCGGATGGGCGCCGGCAGGATCCGCGAGCACCTGCCCGCCCTGGTGGAGAAGGTCACCGCGACCGGTGCCCAGGTGGTCTGGATCTGTGACCCGATGCACGGCAACACCTTCGAGGCCGCCACCGGCCACAAGACCCGCAGCTTCGACGACGTGCTCGACGAGGTCAAGGGCTTCTTCGAGGTGCACCGCGCGCTGGGCACCCACCCGGGCGGCATCCACGTCGAGCTGACCGGTGACGACGTCACCGAGTGCGTCGGCGGCGGTGACGAGGTCCAGGTGGACGACCTGCACCAGCGCTACGAGACGGCCTGCGACCCGCGGCTCAACCGCAGCCAGTCGCTGGACCTGGCGTTCCTGGTCGCGGAGATGTACCGCGGCAACTGACGCCGGCCCTCCGCCCCGAGTCGAAGGGCGCGCCGATGCCGAAAGCGACGAGCGAGAAGCGAGCGAAGGGGGCACCCCCGGCCGGAGGCTGGGGGAGAGTGCGGGAGCGAGGAGCGTCGGCATCGGATCGGAGCGCCCGGAGGCGAGTGGGCGACTGACCGGGCGAGTGTGACGAAGGCCCCTCCGTTTTCGGTGAATCCGGGAGCGGAGGGGCTTCTTCGTCCCCGGTCCATTGGGTAAGGTGAGGCTAAGTGAGCTAAGGCAAGCCTTGGCTCTGTTCCATGAGCACGACCCCCGGGAGAGACCGCGATGTACGTCTGCATGTGCCATGCGGTCACCGAGGACGAGGTCAAGCAGCAGATCGACGGCGGGGCCAACACCCCGCGCCAGATAGCCAAGGGCTGCAAGGCCGGCACCGACTGCGGCTCCTGCGTGCGGCGGATCCAGGCGCTGCTGGGTGAGCACGGCGCGCGCCCGTGTCCGACCGCCCGGCTGGCCGCCAGGCTGGGACTGGCCGAGCCGGAGACCGGGCTGGTCGAGCCGCTGCGTGCGGCCTGAGCAGCCGGGCGGGTCAGGACTCGGGCTGCTCGATCACCTGGGCGATGTAGAGGGCCTCGCCGAGTTTCTCCACCAGCTCGAGCTGGGTGTCGAGGTAGTCGATGTGGTCCTCCTCGTCGGCCAGGATGTCCTCGAAGATGTTGGCCGAGGTGATGTCGTTCTTGGCCCGCATCAGCACGATCCCGCGCTTCAGCCGGTCGATGGCCTCGACCTCGATCTGGCGGTCGGCCTCGAACATCTCCTTGACCGTCTGGCCGATCCGGACGTGGAACAGTCGCTGGTAGTTCGGCAGGCCGTCGAGGAAGAGGATCCGGTCGGTGAGCACCTCGGCGTGCTTCATCTCGTCGAAGGACTCGTGCCGGGTGTGCTTCGCGAGCTTCGTCCAGCCCAAGCTCTCCTGCATCTTGGCGTGCAGGAAGTACTGGTTGATGGCGGTCAGCTCGGCGGTGAGCTGCTCGTTCAGGAACTCGATGACCTCTGAGTCGCCCTTCATGGCGGTGCCTTCCTGCTCATGCGTCGCACGCGAAACCCACGGCTGTGACCGCATCGTGACACCCTCTTGGGTGAGAATTCCAGTTAGTTCACACTTAGTGGCAGATGTGGTGGAACGTCCGATTTGTCCGCTATGTGGATGGCAGGGCCTCCCACCAGGGCCGCCCGCGGCGTCCGGTCCGCTGTCTGTCACCATGGAGCCATGGGTCAGCACGAACGAGAAGAGCTTCAGCCGTCTGACCCCAGGCTCCCTCCCGGCCAGCGGCTGCAACGCGGCTGGCCGGTGCTGCACTACGGGCCCGTTCCCCGGTTCAAGCCGCTGACCTGGGACTTCCAGGTCTTCGGGGCCACCGCCTCGGCCGAGAAGCACCGCTGGGACTTCGAGGGCTTCCACGAACTGCCCAGGACCACCGTGCGCGGCGACTTCCACTGCGTGACCAGGTTCTCGATGCTCGACAGCGAGTGGAGCGGCGTGGCGGCCGGCACCATCCTCGACCTGGTGCCGCCGAGCCCCGACACCACGCATGTGATGGTCTGGGCGGAGTACGGCTACAGCGCCAACCTCCGGCTCGCGGACTTCGCGGACTCGCGGACGGTCTTCGCCACCCACCACAACGGCGAGCCGCTCACCGTGGAGCACGGCTTCCCGGTGCGCCTGGTCGTGCCGCACCTGTACGCCTGGAAGGGGCCGAAGTGGGTGCGTGCGGTCGAGTACATGCGCGCCGACCGCCGGGGCTTCTGGGAGGAGCGCGGCTACCACAACCTGGCCGACCCGTGGGCCGAGCAGCGCTACTCGTACCAGGAGAAGCCCGGCGACGGACCGCTGCGCTGACCGGCCGTGCGGTGGCCGCGGGCGGGTCCCCGGGGCCCGCGTCCCGGAGGGCTCAGAAGGCCGGCAGCTTCAGGGTGACCGCGGTGCCCTGAGGGGCGGGCGTGCCGGCGGCCGGGCTCTGGCTGATGACCTTGCCGGTGCCGAAGAAGTCGAGGCCACTGGTCTGGCCCTGGAAACCGGCGGCGGTCAGCGCCTTGGTGGCCGCCTCCTTCGTCAGGCCGACCACGTTCGGAACCGGAACCATGCCCTTGGAGACCACCAGCGCCACCGGGGTGTTCAGTGCCACCTGCCCGCCCGCGGCCGGGGTGAAGCTGATCACCGAGCCCTGGGGCACCGTGTCGTTGTACGTCTCGGTGACGGTGCCCGGTACGAGACCGACATCGGTCAGCGCCTTGCGGGCCTGGTCCAGCGGCTTACCGGCCAGATCGGGCACGGCGATCCGCTGCGGGCCCTTGGAGAGCGTCACCTTCACCGGATCGCTCTTGCGCGCCCGCTGTCCGACACCCGGGTCGGAGGAGACCACCTGCCCGGCCGGGACGCTCTCGCTGAACTGCTGACTGAACACGCCCTGCAGCCCGGCCTTGTCCAGGGTCTGCACCGCCTGCGCCCGGGTCTGTCCCAGCACGCTCGGCACCGTCGCGTACACGGCGCTGGAGAGGAAGTACGTCGCACCGCCGACCAGGGCGAGCAGCACGGCCACCACCGCCGTCCACACCAGTGGCTTGCGCGAGCGGCGCGGCCGGGCGGGAGGTACGTCCTGGGGTTCGTCGTACGGGCGCGGGTGGGCGAAGTCGAGTGTGGGGAGGTCGAGCACACTGGTGCGCTCCACCTGCCGCTCGACCACTGCGGTCACCTCGCCGGTGGGGTACTGCGGGGTGGTCCTGGACGAGGCCGGGGGTTCGGTGTCCAACTGCTCGGGCGTGAGCGAGCGGCGGGCCCGCTGGAGGGTGGCCAGCAGCTCGACGGCGTCGTAGGGGCGGGCCTGGGGATCGCGGGCGGTGGCCGCCGCCACGATGGCGTCGAGCCCCGGAGCGACGTTGGGCGCCACCTGCGAGGGCGGCGGGACGTCCTCGTGCAGATGGCGGTAGATCACCTGCATCGGGTTGTCGCCGATGTGCGGCTTGCCGCCGGTGAGCATCTCGTACAGCAGGATGCCGGCCGCGTAGACGTCGACCCGCTGGTCGGTCGGCGCACCGGGCTGGATCTGCTCGGGGGCGAGGTACGAGACCGTGCCGAGCACGGTGGTGGCCGAGGTGGTGTTGGTGACCGCGCCGTCCCCGCCGGAGAGCACCCGGACCAGGCCGAAGTCGGCCACCTTCACCAGGCCGCTGTCGGTGATCAGGACGTTCTCCGGCTTCACGTCCCGGTGCACCAGGCCGGCCCGGTGTGCGGCGCCGAGGGCGGCCAGCACCGGCTCCAGGACGTCCAGGGCGGCCCGGGCACTCAGCGCGCCGCGCTCGCGCAGCAGGTCGCGCAGGGTGCAGCCGGGCACGTACTCCATGGCCAGGAAGACCGTGCGGCCGTCCGCCCCCTGGTCGAAGACGTTGACCACGTTGGAGTGGGTCAGCCGGGCGACGGCCTTGGCCTCGCGGATGAACCGGGCGGTGAAGTCGGGGTCGTCCACCAGGGACGGGTGCATCACCTTGAGCGCGACCACCCGGTCGAGCCTGGTGTCGGTGCCCCGGTAGACGGTGGCCATGCCGCCGGCCGCGATGCGCTGCTCGACCCGGTACCGGCCGTCGAGCAGAGTACCGATCAGGGGATCGTGCAGCGTTGTGTCCACCAGAGGAGTCTAGGGGGTCACGTATTTGCCGTGCTGCACGCGAATTCGCCGCGGTGCGCGCGAACCCTGTCGGGGAGGCGGGCACGCCCCCACTCCCGGGGGCGTGCCGGGCCGCGGTGGCCGCCGCTAGAAGGCGGGCCGTTCGCGGTGGTCGAGGTCGGCGCGGCCGGCCATGGCGGAGGAGGCCTCGGCGTGGAAGCGGCGCGGGATGCGGCCCGCCCGGTAGGCGAGCCGGCCGGCCTCGGTGGCGTGCCGCATCGCCTCGGCCATCAGCACCGGCTCCTGGGCCCGGGTGACCGCGGAGGCCAGCATGACGGCGGCGCAGCCGAGTTCCATCGCCAGCGCCACGTCGGAGGCGGTGCCCGCACCCGCGTCCAGGATCACCGGGACGCCCGCACTCTCCACGATCAGCTGGAAGTTGTGCGGGTTGCGGATGCCCAGCCCGGAGCCGATCGGCGAGCCCAGCGGCATGATCGCCGCACAGCCGACGTCCTCCAACTTCCGTGCCAGCACCGGGTCGTCGTTGGTGTACGGAAGTACGGTGAAGCCGTCGTCCACCAAGGTCTCGGCCGCGTCCAGGAGTTCGATCGGGTCGGGGAGCAGGGTGCGCTCGTCCGCGATGACTTCGAGCTTGACCCAGTCGGTGCCGAGCGCCTCGCGGGCCAGCCGGGCGGTCAGCACGGCCTCTCCGGCGGTGAAGCAGCCTGCGGTGTTGGGAAGGATGCGAATGCCGTTGCGGGTCAGGACGTCCAGGACCGAACCGTGGGTGTTCGGGTCGACCCGGCGCATCGCGACGGTGGTCAGCTCGGTACCCGAGGCGCGCAGCGCCTGCTCCAGGACCTCCAGGCTCGGCGCACCGCCGGTGCCCATGATCAGACGGGAGTCGAAGGTGGTGCCGGCGATGGTGAACCGGTCCTTCTCGTCGTCGAGTCGGGTGTCGGCCATGGCGGCGTCAGCCTCCCTGTACGGCGGTGAGGATCTCGACGCGGTCACCCGAGTCGAGCACGGTGTCGGCCCACGCGCTGCGCGGGACGACGGTCTCGTTCAGCGCGGCGGCCACTCCGGTCGGCGCCTTGCTCAGCGCGGCCACCACCTCGGCGAGCGTGGTCGCGGACGGAATCCGGCGCGGTTCGCCGTTGACGGTGAGGGCGATCTCGTTCATGCGGGGACCTTCGTGCCGAAGCGGCTGGGGGAGAAGGGGACGGCGAGTTCGGGGACGGTGCCGGTGGTCAGGTACTCGGCGAGCAGGTCGCCCGTCACCGGGGCGAGCAGGACGCCGTTGCGGTAGTGGCCGGTGGCCGCCACCAGCCCGGGAAGGGCGGTCGGACCGAGCAGCGGGGCGTTGTCCGGTGAGCCCGGCCGCAGCCCCGCACCGGTCTCCACCAGCGGCAGTTCGGTGAGCCCCGGGACCAACTCGTGTGCGTCCCTCAGCAGTTCGTACACCCCGCCGGCGGTGACCGTGGTGTCGTAGCCCTGCTCCTCGGTGGTCGCGCCGATCACCAACTCGCCGTCGGCGCGCGGCACCAAGTAGACGTGCTTCCCGCGCACCACCGCGCGGACGTTGCGGGAGAGGAACGGTGCGTACGGCCGCGGGATCCTCAGTCGCAGCACCTGGCCCTTGACCGGCCGGATGGCCGGCAGCACGCCCTCGGGCAGACCCGGCAGCAGGTGGCTGCGGCAGCCCGCGGCGAGCACGATGCGCTCCGCGCGCAGCAGTTCGCCGGTGGACAGGCGCACGCCCGCCACCCGGTCGCCCTCGACCAGCAGCTCGGTCGCCTCGGCGGGGAGCAGCTGAGCTCCGGCCCGCTCGCAGGCCCGCACCAGGGCGGTGGAGAGCCGCCGGGGGTCCACCTGGTGATCGCCCGTCACCTGCAGTCCGCCGCGCGCACCGGGCGCCAGCATCGGCTCCAGCCTGCGGCACTCGCGGCCGGTCAGCCAGTGCGACTCCAGGCCGAGCCGCTGCTGGAAGGCGTGCAGTTCGCGCAGCTCCTCGCGGTCGTCGGAGTCCAGCGCCACCGCCAGGGTGCCGGTCCGCCGGTAGCCGGTGTCCAGGCCGGTGAGCTCGGACAGCTCGGCGGTGAAGGCCGCGTACCGTTCGTTGGAGGCCATACCGAGCCGCAGCAGCGGCTCCTCGCCGTACTGGAGCTCGGTGACGGGCGCCAGCATCCCGGCCGCCACCTGCGCCGCCCCGCCGCCGTGGGCCGGATCGACCACCACGACCGCGAACCCCCGCTGGGCGGCACGCCAGGCCACGCCCAACCCGATGACACCGCCACCGATCACCAGCACGTCGGTGCCCGACCCGCTCACAACGCGTGTCAAAGCTGCTCTTCTCCCTTCGCCGGCATGACCCGGATCAGGTTCGGACGGTCGCGGGCCGCCGCAGCCCGCCTCTCAGCCCGGTGCGCCGGGCTCCCGTGATGGTCCAACCACCATAACGCCGGGCCCGGCCCGGGCCGAATGCGCCCACGGATTGCGGACAGGCCCCCGGATGCCGTCGCCCGGCTCGGTAGGGTGGCCGGGTGGCAGAGCTGAGCATCACGGATCCGATGGTCGTCGTGGGGGCCGGGATGGCGGGGGCGCAGGCGGCGCTCGCGCTGCGGCAGGGGGGCTGGCGCGGGCCGATAGCCCTGGTCGGCGAGGAACGGCACCCGCCGTACGACCGGCCGCCGCTGTCGAAGGACGTCCTGCTGGGCAAGCGCGACTCCACCGAACTGGACATCGACTGGCAGGACCTGGGCGTGGAGCTGCTGCCCGGCCGCCGGGCCACCGCCGTGGCGCCGGGCGTCCTGCACACCGACGCCGGTGAGCTCCCGTACGGCGGCCTGGTGATCGCCACCGGTGCCGCACCGATCGCCCTGCCGGGCTCGGACGGCGCGCGGGTGCTGCGCACCGTGGACGACGCGCTCGCGCTGCGGGCCGAGCTGGTGCCCGGAGCGCGGCTGGTCCTGGTCGGGGCGGGCTGGATCGGAGCCGAGACCGCGACGGTGGCGCGGCAACTGGGATGCGAGGTGACGGTGGTCGAGGCGGGCCCGGCCCCGCTGGCCGGTGCCCTGCCCACCGAGCTCGGCGCGCTGATGGCCGACTGGTACGCCGCCGCCGGGGCGGAACTGCGCTGCGGCACCGGCGTCGCGGCCGTCGAGCCGGACGCGGTCGAGCTCACCGACGGCACCCGGCTGCCCGCCGACCTGGTCGTGGTCGGCATCGGCGCCCGCCCGGCCACCGGCTGGCTCGCGGGCAGCGGCGTCGGGCTGGACGCGTCCGGCGCGATCCTGGTGGACGAGCGGCTGCGCACCGGCGCGGAGCACGTCTGGGCGGCCGGCGACTGCGTCTCGTACCCCTCGGCCCGATTCGGTACCCGGCTGGCCGTCCAGCACTGGGACCACGCGCTGCAGTCCGGCCGTGCCGTGGCCGCCTCGGTGCTGGCCACGGCACTCGGGCAGGAGCCCGCTGAGCCGTACGACCCGGTGCCGTACTTCTGGTCGGAGCAGTTCGGCCGGATGGTCCAGTACGTCGGGCGGCACGCCGGCGCGGACCGGCTGGTGTGGCGGGGCTCGGCGCAGGACCCGGCCTGGGCGGTGCTCTGGCTGCGGGAGGACCGGCTGGTCGGGATGCTCGCGGTGGACCGTCCGCGTGACGTCACCCAGGCCCGGCGACTGATCGCCACAGGCGCCGTCCTCGATCCGGCGAAGGCGGCGGATGCGTCGCTCCAGCTCAAGGCGGCGGTGGCCTGAAGGCTCCGACCTGAGCGGGACGGGCGGCGGTGCCGGGGCGGAGGTAGGTGCGCGGGGGCGCCGAGAGGTGAGAGTCTGGTGCCGTGAGTGAGATCGATCCGAAGATTGAAGCCCTGGTCCCCGCCTGGATGTACCTGCCCGACATCTCCGAGCAGTGGGGTGTCCTGGTCACCGAGGTCCGCAACCAGGTGAAGGCGGGCCACCTGGTGGCGGTCCGGCGCGGCGAGAACAAGGCGCTCCAGGTGCCCGCCGCGTTCATCGACACCGACGGCCCGGTCAAGCACCTGGTCGGCACCCTGACCGTGCTGCGGGACTGCGGGTTCAACGACGAGGAGATCCTCGAGTGGATGTTCACCGAGGACCCGTCGCTGCCCGGCAGCCCGATCCAGGCCCTGCGGGAGAACCGGGGCACCGAGGTCAAGCGCCGCGCCCAGGCGATGGCGCTCTGATGGCGGACGTCCGTACCCGGCTGGCGGACGCCCGTCTCTACCTGTGCACCGACGCCCGGCGCGAGCAGGGTGACCTGCCAGAGTTCCTGGACGCGGTACTGGCGGGCGGCGTGGACATCGTCCAGCTCCGCGACAAGGGCCTGGAGGCCCGGCAGGAGCTGGAGTGCCTGGAGATCATCGCCGACGCCGCCCGGCGGCACGGCAGGCTCTTCGCGGTCAACGACCGCGCCGACGTCGCGCACGCCGCCCGCCCGCACGTGCTGCACCTCGGGCAGGACGACCTACCGGTACCGGCGGCGCGGGCGATCCTCGGCGACGAGGTGGTGATCGGACGGTCCTGCCACGCCGAGTCCGAGGTGGACGCGGCGATCGTCGAGCCGGGCGTGGACTACTTCTGCACCGGCCCGGTCTGGCCCACCCCCACCAAGCCCGGCCGTCCCGCCCCCGGGCTCGGCCTGGTCTCGTACGCGGCCAAGGCCGTCACCGACCGCCCGTGGTTCGCGATCGGCGGTATCGACCTGTCCAACCTGGACGAGGTGCTCGCGGCCGGCGCCCGGCGGATCGTGGTGGTCCGGGCGATCACGGCCGCCGAGGACCCGGGCGCGGCGGCGGCGGAGCTGGCCCGCCGCATCCGGGTGGCCTGACGTCCTTCGGGCCGGCGGGGCACGCGGTGCCCGCCGGCCCCGCCTCCGGGGCGTGCCCGACAGCCCGCGCCGCCCCGGCGGCGTCAGTACTTGCGGACGGTGGCCGCCTCGGCCAGGGCGAGCAGGGCGGCGCGGGCCGGGCCGCCGGACAGCGGGGCGGCGTCGAGGGCGTCGAGGGACTGCCGCATCAGCTCCGCGATCCGGTCCTCGACCAGCTCGGCCGCGCCGCTGCGCTCGACCAGCCGGCGCAGTTCGGGGATCTCCTCGGCGGTCAGGTCGGGAGCGCCGAGGCGCCGGTCCAGCCGGCGGGCGTCCGCGGCGCCGAGACCGCGCATCGCGTGCGCGATCAGCAGCGTCCGCTTGCCCTCGCGCAGGTCGTCACCGGCCGGCTTGCCGGTGACCGCCGGGTCGCCGAAGACGCCGAGCAGGTCGTCGCGGAGCTGGAACGCCTCACCCAGCGGCAGCCCGAACTCCGAGTACGCGGTGAGCACTTCGGGTCCGGCCCCGGCCAGCAGGGCACCGATCTGGAGCGGGCGCTCGATGGTGTACTTGGCCGACTTGTAGTGCAGTACGGTCCGGGTGCGGGCCAGCGCGCCCTCGTCCGTGGAGTCCCCGGCGACCGGCTCCAGCACGTCCAAGTACTGACCGACCATCACCTCGGTGCGCATCAGGTCGAAGACCGGCTTGGCCGCCAGCACCCGCATCGAGGGCAGTCCGGAGCGCAGGAAGAGCTCGTCGCACCAGATCAGCAGCAGGTCGCCGAGCAGCACCGCCGCCGAGGCGCCGTACTGCTCGCGGTCGCCGCGCCAGCCGCTGCTGCGGTGCAGGGCCTCGAAGCGGCGGTGCACCGAGGGCAGGCCGCGCCGGGTGTCGCTGCGGTCCATCAGGTCGTCGTGCACCAGGGCGCTGGCCTGGAGCAGCTCCAGCGCGGCGGCCGCCCGCGCGATGGACGGGTCCTCAGATGCGCCGCCCGCGCCGCGCCAGCCCCAGTAGCAGAAGGCCGGCCGCAACCGCTTGCCGCCGTCCAGCAGGAACTCGCGCAGCGCCTCGGTGACGGGCAGCAGCTGGGCGGAGATCCCGGAGAGCAGTGCGGACTGCCCGTCCATGAACTCCGCGAGGGCCGCGTTGACGCGCTCGCGGACGGCCTCCACGGCTATGGGGTCGACCGACTGGCTGCTGGACGAGGGCACGAGGAACTCCGGATCACTGGGGTGACAATCAGACTAACGGGAGGACCGCCCGAGCCCGCCATCAAGGGCTTCCCCCGCCTTTCCGACCGGCGTCTCAGTTGGTGGACAAAAACTGTCAGGCCCTTCGCCGCGCCCGCTAACCTGCCAGCATGGCACTTGGCATCTCCTCCACCAGGACCGACCGCGCCCAGACGGTCCACGACCTGCTGGCGGCCGGGGATCGTTCGTTCTCCTTCGAGTTCATGCCCCCGCGCAGCGAGGACGCCGAGCGCCGCCTGTGGGACGCGATCCGCCGCTTGGAACCGCTCAACCCCAACTTCGTCTGCATGACCTACGGCGCCGGCGGCTCCTCCCGGGGCCGCACCGTCGACATGGTCGGCCGGATCGCCACCGAGACCACCCTGACCCCGGTCGCCCACCTCACCGCCGTCGACCACTCGCTGGCCGAGCTGCGCAACATCATCGGCCACTACGCGGACCAGGGCGTCCGCAACGTCCTCGCCGTCCGGGGCGACCCGCCCGGCGACCCGCAGGGCGAGTGGGTCCGCCACCCGGAGGGCGTCACCTACGCGTACGAGCTGGTCGAGCTGATCAAGGGCATCGGCGACTTCTGCGTCGGCGTGGCCGCGTTCCCGCAGATGCACCCGCGCTCGGACAGCTGGGACGACGACATCCGGCACTTCGTCCACAAGGTCCGCGCGGGCGCCGACTACGCGATCACCCAGATGTTCTTCGAGGTCGAGGACTACCTGCGGCTGCGCGACCGGGTCGCCGCGGCCGGCTGCGGGGTGCCGATCATCCCGGAGATCATGCCGGTCACCAACATCCGGCAGCTGGAGCGCTTCCCGCAGCTGTCCGGGTCGGACTTCCCGGAGGACCTGAAGCGCCGCTTCGAGGCCGTCGCCGACGACCGGGAGGCGGTGCGCGCCATCGGTATCGAGCACGCCACCGCGATGTCGGAGCGGCTGCTCGCCGAGGGCGCTCCCGGCCTGCACTTCATCACCCTGAACCACTCCACCTCGACCCTGGAGATCTACCAGAACCTCGGTCTCCACCAGCGCTGAGCCGGCCGCCCTCGGCCGGTCCCGGCGATGTGGGTCCGGGGCCGCCGAGCAGGTACAGTCGCCCGCACACGCGCGGTTCGCGACTGGAGGTAGCGGATGGGCATCGGATATCTGGTGCTGTACGTCGCGCTGGCGCTGGTGGCGCTCTGGTTGCTCGCCGAGCTGCTGCTGCAGAGCCGCGCGCCGCTGCACTGGCGGGCCCTCGCGCTGGTCGGTTTCCTGGGCGTGGTCGCCGGGATGCGGCTCGGTTCGGTGGTGGTGATCGGAGCCGGTGCGGCGGCCTTCGCCCTCGGCCAGGTCTTCGTCACCCGTGCGGTCAAGCAGGGCAGCGTCTCGGCCTGGTCGCTGCGCGGCAAGGACGGTGCTCTGCCGGGCCCGCTCGCCCGGATCCCGCTGCTCAGCGCCGCCACCGGCGGTGCCGCCGTGGCCGCCGCCGCGGCGGTGCAGCAGGTGGGCGAGGTCGGGCCGATCGAGGAGGCCGCCCCGCTCGCGCCGGTGCCCGCGCCCCGCGACCCGAGCCCGTTCGAATCGGTACCGTCCGATCCGGACCCCTTCGATCCGGACCCCTTCGATCCCTACGGACAGTCGGCCGCGTACTCGCCGTACGGGCAGATGCAGGAGATCGGCGACGCCAGCGTGTACGTCGAGCCCTTCCAGCCGACCGAACCGTACCCGGTCGGCGCCTACCAGCCGCAGCCCGCCGAGCCTGCCCCGTACGCCGACCAGCACTGGCCGCAGCAGCCCGGGTACGGGTACGACCAGTCCTACCAGGCGTACCAGGCATATCAGGATCCGTACGGCCAGCAGCACCAGCAGCCCCAGTACCAGGACGGCCAGCAGCACCAGTACCAGGACGGCCAGCAGCAGTACGCCCAGCCCTGGGAGTACCAGCAGCCGCAGGCCGTGGAGCAGTCCGGCTACGGCCACAATCCCTGGGGTTACCAGCAGCAGGGCTGAGGCCGGGGTCGTTCGGGGAGTGCCGTCCTGCCCCCCGTCCGAACCGTTCGGCTCCCCTGACGACGAACCCGTGACCGATCGGGTGGTCGGGCCGTAGGCTGGTCGGGTTGACGCATCGTCAGTCATGCGCCGGGGGTGCCTGTGTCCCATGCCGTCACGGTCGAGGTCGCGGCTTCGCCCGCGCGGGTCTGGCAGGTGCTGGCGGACGTCGAGCGCTGGCCCTCGTGGACCGCCACCGTCTCGGAGGTGCGCCGGCTGGAGGAGGGTCCGTTCGGCGTCGGCAGCACGGTGCGGATCCGGCAGCCCAGGCTCCGCCCGGCCGTCTGGCAGGTGACGGTGTACGAGGTCGGCCGCTGCTTCGTCTGGCAGAGCGGTGCCCCGGGTGTACTGACCGTAGCCGAGCACCGGATCGACCCGCGGACGGCCGGCGGTGCGGACGTCACGCTGACTCTCGGCCAGTTCGGTCCGGCGGCCCCGGTGATCGGCGTGGTCTACGGGCCGCTGACCCGCCGCTACCTGGCCATCGAGGCGGCCGGCCTCAAGCGGGCCGCCGAACAGCCGCCTCCGTGAGCCCGGGCGCCGGTGCCGGGGCGTGTGCCGTCAGGCCGGGCCGATCCCGGCGGCCGTGATCGAGGCGGACATCCCGGCCCTGGCCAGGCCCCCGCCGGGGTGGACGGTGGCGCCGATCAGGTACAGGCCCGGGATGCCGGAGTCGTTCGGCGGGTTGAGGAACCGCCCGTCGGCCCCGGCCAGCGACGGGGGGAGCAGGGCGGCGGTCGGCGGCAGCACCTCGCGCCACAGCACCCGTTCGCGCAGATCGATTCCGGTGGCCGCCAGGTGGTCCAGCAGATGGTCGGCGTACGCCTCGAAGTCCGGTGCTAGCTCGGCGAGTTCGTCCGGATCGGGCACGGTGACGGTGAGCGTGGCGGCCTCGTGCGCGTCGTCCGGGCGCAGCGTCGGATCGTCGGGCCGGTGCACCTGCACCGTGGGGTACTCGGGCAGCCCGGGGCGCTCGAAGACCCGGTCCAGTTCGCGCTCCAGGTCCCGGGCGTGCACCACCGTGCGGTACGCCGTGCCGGCCGGGCGCGCGCCCCGCAGGGCCAGCAGAACGGTGAGCCGGCCGGTGGAGGGGCCCTCGCCGAACTTGGGGTCGAGGCCGGGCACGATGCCGCACCGGGCCAGGGTACGGGCGTCGACCGCCGAGAGCACCAGATCCGCCTCGAAACGGCGCTCCCCGGCCGCGACCCCGCGGGCACTGCCGTCAGCCACCAGCACCTCGGTGACCGGAGTGTCGAAGTGGAACTCCACCCCGCGCTGCTCGCACCGCCGGTACACCGCCTCGGCCAGCGCCCGGTTGCCGCCGGTGACGTACCAGACGCCGAAGGACTGCTCCATGTACGGCAGCACGCTGGCCCCGGCCGGCGCCTCGTCGGGGGAGAGGCCGAAGCGCAGTGCGTACTCGTACAGCAGCGCGGTCAGCCCGGGGTGACCGCCGAGCTCGCGTTGGGCGACGTCGGCGAGGGTGCTGGTGCGGCGGGAGAAGCGGGCCAGTCCGCGGCGCGGCGGCGCCGGGTACGGATCGGTGCGCAGCGGACCGGGGTCGGCCGGCAACGGCTCCTCCAGCAGTGGCCGCCGGGTGGCCTCCCAGACCGTGCGGGCCCGGTTCATCACCTCGCCCCAGCGCTCGCCCGACCCCGGGCCGAAGGCCTCGTCCAGGGCCTGGGCGACCCCGCCGCGCGAGGCGTTGGGCAGCAGCAGGTCCGTACCGTCCGGGAAGAGGTGCCGGCTCTCCGGTGCCACCGGCGCCAGATCGACCAGCTGCTCCAGCGGCTCGCGGCCGGACTTCAGCGCGAGGTCGCGGTAGACGGCGGGCAGCGTGAGCAGCCCGGGGCCGGTGTCGAAGGAGAAGCCGTCCCGCTCGTAGCGGCCGAGCATCCCCCCGTACGTCCCGCTCGCCTCACAGACCGTCACTCGGTGTCCGAGGGTGGCCAGCCGGGCGGCGGCGGCCAGTCCGCTGATTCCTGCGCCGATGATGACGATCCGTGCCATGGGACCTGATCCTAGGTCTTGCCCGGCGGCTCCTTCCGGCTCCGTCCCTCGGCGGTCGGTGGCCGGGCGGTTCAGGGGCGTCCCGCGCCGAGCGGCTGGGGCTGCCGCGCGGCGGTCCGCTGTGCCTTTCGCTCACGGCGCCGCTGGCGGAATGCGCGGATCCGGGAGACGGCGAACCAGACCAGCACCACGCCGACCACCAGCAGGACCGCGGCGATGGACGCGGCGAACCACGGGTGGAAGATCGCCAGGGTGACCAGGCCGGCCACCGAGAGATCCTCGACCAGGCTGACGGCGATGTTGCTGGCGGGCTCCGGAGAGGTGTTGACGGCCATCCGCAGTGAGGCCTTGATGAGATGACTGACCAGCGCCGTCGTACCGCCCACCGCACCGGCCGCCACCTCGCCGAGCGAACCCGGGTGGGCGCTGGCCAGCAGCGCGGCCACGGTCGCACCGGCGATCGGGCGGATCACGGTGTGGATCGCGTCCCACACCGTGTCCACGTACGGGATCTTGTCGGCGACCGCCTCGCAGAGGAACAGCGCGGTCGCGGCGACGAGTACATCGGTGCGCTCCAGCACCGGCGGCACCGACTCCGCCCCGGCGAAGCGTCCGAGCAGGCCGAGCAGCATCACCACGGCGTAGGCGTTGATCCCGCTCGCCCAGCCGCTGGTGAAGATCAACGGGACGATGCCCACTTTCGCGATCCCCCTTGGAACCCATGTCCGACGTTCGGGCCACACCGTATCGGGACGCACGGACGGCCCGGGTTCTCAGGACGCCGCCGGGTGCCGGCCGGTTCCAGCCCGCCGGGCGGTCGCCGGGAATTGAGTACGGATACTCAGTTCCCGACTTGAGTACCCGATCGGATGGCCTCCGACCTGCGGAAACCGGCATAGTTACGGCATCGGGACGACGGCCTTCGAACAGGCGGCGCCCGGTGGCGGTTCCGGGTCCATCGGCCGTGTGGGGCAACGATGCGGCCCGCTGCGGAGCCGTGTGAACCGGCCGGACGACGGCCGCGCACCGCCGGTACGGGGCGGCGGAGCGGGGTCGTGGGGAGGGCGGCCGGTGGGGGGAGTGCCGGGGGGGAGTACCGGGCAGTGCCGGGCCGTAGCGCCGGGTGCGTCCGGTTGACGGGCGGGCGGTTCCGCACGGCAGGCCGACGGGGGAGTCGGGGCGGCCGGGCGGGACCGCCCTTGCCGTTGTCCGCCGGGCCGCGGGTGGTGACCGGATCCGTGCGCTCCTCGGGGACCCGGCGGAGCCTGTGCGGACGAAACGGCAGACGGATTGTCAGTGGTGCCGTTCAGGATGGAATCGCACGGGCCACCCGGCCCGCGCCACCCGCTTCGGACCGGGGGATGCCATGACCATCAGCCGTCCTGAGACCATCACCCACCGCCCAGCCGCCGACCCTCGTAGCCCCGCGCCCCAGAACCCTCCGGCCCAGAGCCCCGCGCCACAGAGCCCCGCAGCGCAGGGTCGGGGCGCCGACATCCACCCGGTACTGCGCCGGGCCGCCGCCCCGCCCGCCGCCCTGGACCTGCTGCGCCAGGCGGACCTGACCCTCGTCCGTGCCCGCCAGTACGAGGACCCGCTGGAGCGGTACGCCGCCGCGCACCTGGCCGCGCTGCGCGCCACCGCGGCCGTGCTCGCCGTGCGCGGGCGGCCGGAGAAGAACCCGCGCCGCCGGCGGGCCATCCGCAGCGCCTGGGACGTGCTGCCCGAGGTCGCCCCCGAACTCGCCGAGTGGGCCGTGTACTTCGCGGCCGGTGCCCGCCGCCGGGCCGCCGCCGAGGCGGGTATCCGGGGTGCGGCCGGCCCGCGCGACGCGGACGACCTGATCCGCAACACCGCGCTCTACCACCGCATCGTGCAGCGCCTGCTGGGCCTGTACCCCGAGCCGCCGGCCCGGCCGCCGAACCTCGACCGCCGCGCCGCCGCGAAGGAGGACGACACGCGGCGCTAGCTGGTCGTGGGCGGGTCCGCGCCGCGGACGCCTCGTGCAGCCGATGTGGCCGGGGTGGGACGGGATTGCGCAGGGGCCGGGCGGACTAAGGTGGGGGCATCAGCGAACCCCCGCCACGAGGAGCTCCAGTCTTGTACCCGACGCGTCCCCGCAGCGCCCTGCGTACCGCCGTGGTGTGGGAGGTGGTGAAGACGGCCCTGGAAGGCCGGGCCGCCGAACTGGACCAGCCGGTGCTGGACGTGCTCGACACGGGCGGTGGCACCGGCAACTTCGCCGTGCCGGTGGCCCGGCTGGGCCACCGCGTGACGGTGGTCGACCCGAGCCCGGACGCGCTCTTCGCGCTGGAGCGCCGGGCCGCCGAGGCGGGCGTCACCGACCTGGTCCGCGCCGTCCAGGGCGACACCCAGACCCTCCCCGAGGTGGTCGACCCGGCCAGTGTGGACGTGGTGCTCTGCCACGGCGTCCTGGAGATGGTGGACGACCCGGCCGAGGCGCTCGGCAACCTCACCGCGACGCTGCGCAAGGGTGGACTGGTGAGCCTGCTCGCGGCCAACCGCAACGGCGCCGTGCTGGCCCGTGCCCTGGGCGGGCACTTCACCGAGGCCAGGGCCGCCCTGGACGCCGCCGACGGCCGCTGGGGCGAGCAGGACCCGATGCCGCGCCGCTTCAGCGCCGAGGAGCTCGGCCGGCTGGCCCGCGCCGCCGGCCTGCGGGTGGACTCGGTGCACGGCGTACGGGTCTTCGCCGACCTGGTCCCCGGGGTCCTGGTGGACACCGAGCCCGGCGCGATGGAGGCGCTGCTCAAGCTGGAGCAGGCTGCGGCCGGGGAGCCCGCGTTCCACGCCGTGGCCACCCAGCTGCACCTTCTCGCCTCGCTCGCCTGACCATTCGACCGCAACCGCGAAGGATTCCTTCGTTCCGGGCACTTGTCCAGGCGCTGCGCCGTTGGGCACCGTACGGGAGGCACACGCGTACGCGGCCGGAGCCACGTGCGCCCGACCGTCCCGTACCCGGCCCCTGGGACCGTATGATCTGGGTAAAGCCGGAAAGCATGACAGCCAGAACCATGGGGCATATGGACCACACAGGGCCGAGCCAGGGGTGGCGGACCGGTCGCCCCGCGACCGACGAGTAGGAGGACTCCGTGCCGCTCTCGGAGCACGAGCAGCGACTGCTCGAGCAGATGGAGCGAGCGCTGTACGCAGAAGATCCCAAGTTCGCGTCAGCGCTCGAGGGAACCGGGCTGCGCACCTACACCCGTCGGAAGGTCTACCTGGCCGCCGCGGGGTTCGTCGTGGGTGTCGGCCTCCTGATGGGGGGCATGGTCGCTCAGTACGTCTGGGTGGGCGTCGTCGGGTTCCTGGTGATGCTGGGCTGCGCGGTCCTCGCCGTCACCTGGTGGAGGCGTAGCCCCGGCGGGCACGGAGCGGGCCCGAAGGCGGCTCCGGCTCCGCGCCGGAAGGCCGGTGTGATGGACCGGATGGAGCAGCGCTGGCAGCGCCGCAGGGATGAGCACAACGGCATCTAGCCGGTCGGTGATCTGGACATACGGGTGAGGGCGGGCAGTCGGTGGACTGCCCGCCCTCACCCGTTCCGGTACTACCGCCTGCGCAACGGCGCCATCAGGCGGTCGGAGACTCGTCCGACGGCGTCCCGGACGGCGGCGGCCCGGTCCTGGAACCGCCAGCCCAGGCGCGCCGAGGACGGCGGCAGCAGGACGGCCCTGGCCCGGTCGCGCCGCCCGGCGGCGGCCCGCAGGCCCGCCGCGGCGGTCCGTACGTCCGCCCCCACCGCGGACCGGGGCTGCGGAAGACGAGCGTAGAGCACCTGCTCGGTGGCCAGGGCGACCCGGCCGGCGGCGGCCGCGGCGGTCCCGTCCAGCCGCCCGGTCTCGGCGATCCGCTCGACCGCGCGACGCGGGGTGCGCGTCTCGTCGGGCGGGATCCCCAGGTCCCAGGCGGTGTCGATCAACTCCTCCCAGGCGGCCAGCACCTGCTGCTCGGTCGGCTCGGCGGACGGGCCGCCGGGCAGGTGCCGGCCGGCGCCGAGGCGGCGGCGGCGCTGCCTCAGGCGCCAGAGCATCGGCGTGGCCAGCAGGGTGAGGACCAGCAGACCCGCCGCGAAGGAGGCCAGGGCCTGCCAGCCGAGCCACCACGAGGTGGCCGCCGCGGTGCGCGGCGCGGTCTTGCTCCGGTCCGCGCAGTCCCCGGCGCGGCGCTGCAGCGCGTTGCAGGCGCTGCTGGTGCTGGGCGAGGCCGAGGCGCTGGCGGTCGGTTCGGCGGAGGGCCGGTCGGACGGGGCGCTGGACGCGGGTGCGGTCTGCTCCTGGGAGTAGCCCGGGGCGCCGCCCCGGCTGGGAGTCGGCTCGAACCGGAGCCAGCCGGCGCCGTGGAAGTACAGCTCGGGCCAGGCGTGGTAGTCCTGCGCGTGCACCACGTAGTGGCCGTTGCCCTGGTCGCTGCCGGGGACGAACCCGACGGCGACCCGGGCGGGAATGCCGAGCGTGCGGGCCATGGCGGCCATGGTGGCCGCGAAGTGGACGCAGAAGCCGGTCTTGTCCCGCAGGAACCGTACGATGGCGTCACTGCCGGTGGCGGCGGGAACCTGCAGGTTGTAGTGGAACTCAGGGGAGTTGAACCAGTTCTGCAGGGCCACCGCGCGGTCGTAGGCGTTGGTCTTCCCGGCGGTGACTTTCCAGGCGGTCTCGGCGACCACGGCCGGAAGGCCCGGCGGCAGTTGGAGGTACTTCTGCGCGAAGTCGGCGGGCGCCGGTCCCGCCGACCGCAGCTGTGTCGGGCTCGGCTCGATGTCCAGACTGTCGACCTGGTACTTCAGACCGTTGCTCTGCTGGCCGGTGTCGGCGACCACCGTGCGGGTGCCGGGCTCGTACCGCCAGCGGCCCGGCACCGTGATCGTGTCGGCCGGGTAGGGCATCGGCAGGGTGTCGGTGCTGAGGCTGTCGGAGATCGTGACGGTGGTGGAGACGGGGGTGGTGGGTACGGCCGGCCCGAGGCCCTCGGGTGTGGGGAACGGCCTGGGAAGGGGCTGCAGCGGCTGCTCGGAGTACTTCCACTCGACGCCGTCGAAGTCGTCCAGTGAGTTGATCCGCAGGTACATCTGGTTCGCGTTGCTGGCGTCCGAGGTGTAGCTGAACATCTCGACGTTGTCCGGCCGGTTGAGGCTGGCGGTCAGGGTGACCACCGGGTTGAGCGAGGTGATCCGTCCGGCGCCGCCGGGGCCGTTGCCCGCCCCCGGGTTCTTGCCGATCAGGCCGAGGCTGCCCTGCGGGACGAACACCGGGAGGACCAGCGCGCACACCAGGGCGAGCAGCCCGACCCGGTGGCCGTTGTGGGACAGCGGACGGCCGTCGCCCCGCCCGCTGCCGCGGAAGACCCGGCCCCAGCGGGACAGCCGGTCCTGGCCCTCGGAGAGCAGCAGCAGCAGGTAGCCGGCGGCCGCCGGCAGGAACCAGAACCAGGAGTGCCCGGTGGGGTTCAGACCGGTCCCGACCGAGTAGAGCGCGAGCAGCGGCAGGCCGGCGGCGGCGGCCCGCCGGAAGGTCACCGCGAGCGCGTCCACCAGGACGGCGATCAGCGTGACCGAGCCGACCAGGATCAGCCGGAGCCCGGGCGAGGAGGGCGCCGGGATCGTGTACTCCCGGATCGTCGAGACCCCGTCGGCCACCAATGTGCCGACCGCATCGATCGCCTTGGGACCCGGTAGCACACCGGCCGTGAACGAGGACGCGACGGTGACGAACATCAGCAGGTACAGCACGGCCAGCAACTGGAGCGGCACCACCAGCGCCCGGGAGAGGGCGAGGCGGCGCAGACCGGCGCCGACCGCGGCGACCGCGGCGATCTGCACGAGCGCGGCGAGGTACCAGGCGCTCTGGTTGACCAACGGGGTCAGGCAGAGTGTCGTCAGCGAGACGGCCAGCGCCGAGTGGAGCGTCAACTTGGCCCGGGTGGTCACGAACCGACCTCGTCTCGGTAGGGGCCCCGTGCCGGGGAGCCCTGGGCAAAGCGGTCGGCGAGGCGCCAGAGGTCGGGCACCGAGTCGCCGGACACGGCGGGCAGGACGGTCCAGCCGGCTTCGCGGAGCAGCCGGATCCGCCGGGCGGTCCGGTCGTCGGGGGCGTTGGGCAGGATCGCCCGCAGCCCGGACCAGGTCTCGACGGCCAGCACGAAGGCGATCGCGGAACCCGTCCGGCGGCGGAGCTTGCAGAGCCGGGTGAGTTGGTCCTCGTCCAGGTCGCCGAGGACGGCCACCAGCAGGCCCTCGCCGCCGAACCGCAGCACGTCCTCGGCGCGGCTGAAACCGCCGCCGTCGGAGTGCTCGACCACGGCCAGCGCGTCCAGCAGCAGCCCGGCCGACTCGCCGACCGTGGCCGCGGAGCTCTCGGCGCCGGCGACGGAGCTGCCGGTATCGGTGAGCAACCGGGTCCGGTAGCCGAGCTCCAGCAGGTGGACGCCGACCGAGGCGGCGCAGCCGACGGCCCACTCGAAGGAGGAGGCGGGGCCGCTGCCCCGGTGCGCGAACTCCCGGGTGTCCAGCAGCACGGTGGCGCGGGCCCTGAGCGGCTGCTCCTCCCGGCGGACCATCAGCTCGCCGTACCGGGCGGTGGACTTCCAGTGCACCCGGCGCAGGTCGTCGCCGTGCCGGTACTCGCGCGGGATGACGTCGTCGTCACCGGCCAGCGCGAGGGTGTGGGTGTTGCTCTCACCCCGGCCGGCCGACTCGCCGGCCAGCCGTACGGGGGGCAGCGGCTGTACCTGAGGCACCACCGTGAGGATGTCCGAGGCGACGAAGGACCTGATCAGCTCGCACATCCCGAACGGGTCGGCGACCCGCAGCTGGAGCGGTCCGAGCGGGTAGCGTCCGCGCAGGTCCGAGCGGACACGGTAGGAGACCTCCCGGAAGCCGTGCGGCTCGACCCGGTCCAGCACGAAGCGGGGGCGCGGCCCGAGCACGTACGGGACCTGGTCCTCCAGCAGCAGCAGTCCGGTGGGGACCCGGGAGACGTTGTCCAGCCGCAGGTGCACCCGGGCCTCCTGGCCTGCCGTGGCGCGGTGCGGGGAGAGCCGCCGACCGCCGGCGACCCGGTAGCGGGTGCGGAGCAGCAGGGCGGCGGCGCACAGCGGCAGCGCGGCCAGCAGGACGCCCACCTGGAGCAGGGTCTCCTGTCCGAAGACGTACGCGCACACGACGGAGGTGATCCCGGCGGCCAGGAAGGAGCGGCCCCTGGTGGTCAGACCCTGCAGGCCGGTGCGCAGGCCTGACGGCTTGTCGGCCTTCGACACCTCAGCCGCGCCCCTGCGGACGCGGGATCGGCAGCCGGGCCACCAGGTCGAGGACGATCTGCTCGGCGCTGCGACGGCCCAGCTGGGCCTCGGCGGTGGGCAGCAGACGGTGGGCCAGGACGGGGACGGCGAGTGCCTGGATGTCGTCCGGCAGCACGTACTCGCGGCCGTCCAGCGCGGCGGCCGCCCGGGCGGCGCGGACCAGGTGCAGGGTGGCCCGGGGGGAGGCCCCGAGGCGCAGTTCCGGGTGGTTGCGGGTGGCGGCGACCAGGTCGACGGCGTAGCGGCGGACCGGGTCGGCCAGGTGCACCGTGCGGACCAGGTCGATCAGCTTGAGGATGTCGTCGGCGTGCGCGACCGGCCGCAGGTCGTCCAGCGGGTTGGCGCCGGCGTGGTGGTCGAGCATGGCGAACTCGGCCTCGGGGCTGGGGTAGCCGATCGAGATCCGGGCCATGAAGCGGTCGCGCTGGGCCTCGGGCAGGGTGTAGGTGCCCTCCATCTCGACCGGGTTCTGGGTGGCGATCACCATGAACGGGGAGGGCAGCTCGTAGCTGGTGCCGTCGATGGTGACCTGGCGCTCCTCCATCGACTCCAGCAGCGCGGACTGGGTCTTGGGAGAGGCCCGGTTGATCTCGTCGCCGACCACGATCTGGGCGAAGATGGCGCCCGGGCGGAACTCGAAGTCCATTCGCTGCTGGTCGAAGATGCTGGTGCCGGTCACATCGGAGGGCAGCAGGTCGGGTGTGAACTGGATCCGGCGGACCGAGCAGTCGAGCGAGCGGGCGAGCGTCTTGGCGAGCATGGTCTTGCCGACGCCGGGGACGTCCTCCAGCAGCAGGTGCCCCTCGGCCAGCAGCACGGTCAGCGCGATCCGGACCGCCTCCGGCTTGCCGTCGATGACGCTCTCCACCGAGGCGCGGACCCGATCCGCCACCGCACCCAGCTCGTGCAGTCCGGCCGGACGCGGGGCCTCCGCGCGGACGGTGGAGGTCTGTCCGTTATAGGTCGTCACCCGTAAGCTCCCATGGCCCAGTCGCCGGACCTCGTTCCGGGTCCGGCCCCACCCCGATCACGCGGCCTGCCGCCACTTCGGTTCCGGTGCGGTTCCGGAAAGGACCTTGGGACCTGGAGGACCAGCCCAAGAACCGGTGCGGGCCGGTGGCGCGGTCAGGCAGCCCCAGGTGGTGCGGGGCAGCCTGCAGGCGCATTCTTCCCTGCCGGACGGCTGAAAGTCACTCGGGAGGGCGAGACGCGAGCACTGTCCCGGTTCGTCCCCGGGGCGAGCGCGCTCCCGCCGGCCCGGGCCGGCGGGAGCGGCCGGGCTAGTGGACTTCGCGCAGCAGGCCGGTGTGGACGTCGAAGACGAAGCCCCGGACGTCGTCGGTGTGCAGCAGGAACGGGGAGGTGCGCACCCGCTGCATCGACTGGCGGACGTCGCCGTCCAGGTCGACGAAGGCCTCGACGGCCCACTGCGGGCGCTGGCCGACCTCCAGCTCCAGCTCGCGGCGGAAGTCCTCGGTGAGGGCGAGCAGGCCACAGCCGGTGTGGTGGATCAGCACGATCGAGCGGGTGCCGAGCGCACGCTGGCTGATGGTCAGCGAGCGGATGGTGTCGTCGGTGACGACGCCGCCGGCGTTGCGGATCACGTGCGCGTCGCCGAGTTCCAGGCCGAGCGCGGCGAACAGGTCGAGCCGGGCGTCCATGCAGGCCACCACGGTGACCTTCTGCACGGGCCGGGCGTCCATACCGCCGTCGCGGTAGGTGACCGCGTAGGCGCGGTTGGCCTCGACGAAGCGGTCGGTGACGGTGGGGGCGGGCTCGGCAGCGGCGGACGGCTTGGGCCGGTCAGGGGTCACTGTCATGCCGACGACGGTAATAGGATTTCCCACCCGATGGTGGAAGAGGACTGCCGCTTCTTGGGCGGTGTGATAGAGGGCATAGCGGAATGCGCTCGACCATTCGGGTGACTCAGCCGGTTCTGTCCCGTTCTGTCCGGCGCGCGCCGGGCGCGGCGTGCATCTCGCCGGGGGTGCCGGTCCACCGCGCGCGAAGCCGGTCGCACCCCCGCCGACCTGCGGAGAACCGATACCTCCGGCCGGGTGGTGCGCCGTCGAGGACGATTGACTGACCACCTCGGCGCGATAGAGTTGCGGCGAAGTGAAGCACCGGTGTCACGCTCCGTCAACCGTGCCTTTCCGGCCGGTCGGTGCGCTCCGTACGCCGCCTGTGGCCTCCACCCGCTCCGTGCCTCCTGGCGCACCTTCCCCGGTGCCGGGCGGCACTCCTTCCCCAGGCGAGCGGGCGGGGACCAGGGGCGGCGTGCGTGTCGTTCTCGCCCGGTGGTCCAGAATGGTGGGATGAGCAGCGAGAACTCGGCACCCAAGCACGTCCCGGTGATGCTCCAGCGCTGTATGGACGCGCTGGCACCCGCGATCTCCACCCCAGGTGCCGTGGTGGTGGATGCGACCCTCGGCCTCGGCGGGCACAGCGAGGCGCTGCTCACACAGTTCCCCGAGGTCCGGCTGGTGGCCGTGGACCGCGATCCGGTCGCCCTGAAGCTCTCCGCCGAACGGCTGGCCCGCTTCGGCGACCGGGCCACCCTGGTGCACGCGGTGTACGACGAGATCCCGCGGGTGCTGGCGGAACTCGGGATCTCCGAGGTGCAGGGCATCCTGTTCGACCTCGGCGTCTCCTCGATGCAGCTGGACGAGGCCGACCGTGGCTTCGCCTACGCGCAGGACGCGCCGCTGGACATGCGGATGGACCAGTCCCGCGGCCTGAGCGCCGCCGAGGTGCTGAACACCTACAGCCACGGCGAGCTGGCCCGCATCCTCAAGGTCTACGGCGAGGAGCGGTTCGCCGGGAAGATCGCCTCGGTGATCGTGCGGGAGCGGGAGAAGGAACCGTTCTCCACCAGCGCGCGTCTGGTGGAGTTGGTGCGCAACGCCATTCCGGCCGCCACCCGGCGGACCGGGGGCAACCCGGCCAAGCGGACCTTCCAGGCGCTGCGGATCGAGGTCAACGGCGAGCTGGAGGTCCTGGACCGGGCCATCCCCGGTGCGCTGGGCGTGCTCGCACTGGGCGGCCGGATCGCGGTGATGTCGTACCAGTCGCTGGAGGACCGCCTGGTCAAGCAGTACTTCGCGGCAGGTGCTACCAGCACCGCCCCGCCTGGCCTGCCGTTCGTCCCGGAGGAGCACCAGCCCTGGCTGAAGCTGCTCACCCGGGGTGCCGAGCTGGCCACGGAGGAGGAGATCGAGGAGAACCGGCGCGCCGCGCCCGTACGGCTGCGCGTGGCGGAGAGGATCAGGGAGACTCGGGCCTGATTCCGGCCGGGGGGAGAGCGGCGAGGGAGTAGTGCGGTGCCGGTGGCCGGTGGTGGGCCCCGCCTGCCCGTGGGCGGGCAGGGACGGGTCCGGGGAGGCAGGATGCTGCCCGGTCAGGGTGGGAAAGCGCGGATCACCGTCCGCCCCGGGCGGCGGCCGGTGCGGGGGCGGACACCGTTCGCGGTGCTGCTGGTGGTGCTGCTCTCGGGCGGGCTGCTCGGGCTGCTGATGCTGAACACGGCGCTGAACGAGGGCTCCTTCGAGCTCTCCCGGCTGCAGAAGCAGACCACCGAGCAGACCGACCAGCAGCAGACCCTGCAGCAGCAGATCGACCAGGCCTCGGCACCGGATGCGCTGGAGCGGCGGGCCCGTGAGCTGGGCATGGTGCCCGGCGGCGATCCCGCCTTCCTGCAGGACGACGGGAAGGTTCTCGGCAAGTCGGGCCAGGCGCAGGACAGCCCGCCGGTGAAGCGTTCCGGCACCGAGCTGTGGCAGCAGCAGAACCGGACCGCCCAGCCGTCCGCCTCCGCGTCCGCCTCCGCGTCGCCCTCGCCCTCGCCCTCGCCGAGTCCCGTCGGGGACGGCACGGTGCAGATCGACCCGGCACCGCCCGCCACCCCGTCATCCCCCGCCGGAGGTTCGCCGCGATGAGTACGCCCCGTCAGCCCTCGCGCGGCTCCGGTGACCGCAAGCCGCAGCGTCCCGCCGGCGCCCGCCCGCCCGCCAGCGATCCGCGCCGCAACCCGGCGCGCGGTGCGGCCCGTACACCGTCGCGCAATCCGGGTGAGCGCCCGCGCGCACCACGCCAGCGCACTTCTGAGCAACGCCGTCCATCGGCTGGGCAGTCGCGCCGGCCGGCCGGCCGGCCGCAGCCGCGTACGGTCAGGCTCGGGGACTCGCGCCGCCGGCTGCGGCTGATCACCGTCGCGCTGACCCTGGTCTTCTCGATCTTCGCGGGCCGGCTGGTCCAGCTCCAGTTGCTCGACTCGGACACGCTGGCCGTCGCGGCGGGCGCCAACCAGTACTACTACGCCAAGCTCTCCGCCGAGCGCGGATCGATAACGTCCTCGGACGGCGTCGCCCTGGCCACGACCGTGGACGCCTACGACGTCGTCGCCGACCCGACCTTCTACCCCCCCGACAAGACCAGGATCCCGGACGCCCCCGAGCAGGCCGCCGCGCTGCTGGCCCCCATCCTCGGCCGCAGCAAGGACCAGCTGGCCGCGGCCCTGCACACCCCGAAGACCAAGTGGGTGATGCTCGCCCCCCGGCAGAGCCCCGAAGTCAAGAAGCAGATCACCGATCTGCGGGCCTCGCTCACCAAGCAGACCGACACCAAGGAGTGCCGGGCCCAGCGGGCGCTCCTCGGCAAGCCCGCCGAGCAGGGCGGACGCCAGTACCTGGACAGCGCCTGCGTCAACCCGCTGGTGGGCCTCGGCTTCACCGACAGCAAGCAGCGGGTCTACCCGGCCGGCGGCGTGGCCGCCAACCTGGTCGGCTTCGTCAACTCCGACGGGGTCGGCACCGGCGGCCTGGAGCTCCAGTACCAGAAGGAGCTGGCGGGCAGGGACGGCCGGGTCACCTACGCCTCCGGGGCCGGCCGGGTGGTGCCCACCTCCGCGGGCGGCAGCCAGCAGTTGCCGGTGCCCGGGCTGGACCTGCGGCTGACCGTCAACCGGGACATCCAGTGGGCGGCGCAGCGGGCGATCACTGACCAGGTGGCCAACGCCGGTGCGGAGAAGGGCTATGTCGTCGTCCAGGACGTGAAGACCGGCCAGATCCTGGCCATGGCCACCTCACCCGGCTTCGACCCCAACAACCTGCGCGCGGCCAAGGCGGACCAGCTCGGCAACGCGGCCGTCCAGGACGCGTACGAGCCGGGCTCCACCGCCAAGCTGATGACCATGGCCGCCGTGCTGGACACCGGCTCGGCGAAGTGGGACACCCACGTCACCGTGCCCAACACGCTGCAGCGCTCCGACCGGGTCTTCCACGACGACATCGACCACCCCACCTGGTACCTGACGCTGGCCGGGGTGCTGGCCAAGTCGTCCAACATCGGGACCATCGAGGCCGCCGAGCACCTGGGCAAGACCCAGCAGGAGTCCAACCGGATCCTCGGTGACTACCTGCACCGCTTCGGCATCGGCCAGCCCACCGGGCTCGGCTTCCCCGGCGAGACCAGGGGCATCCTGGCCAAGCCGGAGACCTGGAGCGGGTCGCAGCAGTACACCGTCCCGTTCGGCCAGGGCCTGTCGGTCAGCGCACTGCAGGCCACCTCGGTGTTCTCCACCATCGCCAACGGCGGAGTACGGGTGACCCCCAGCCTGCTCGCCGGAACCACCGGACCCGACGGCCGGTACACGCCGGCACCGGCCGGGGAGCAGACCCAGGTGGTCAAGCCGGAGACCGCCAAGACCCTCACCGAGATGCTGGAGTCGGTCGTCTCCGATGAGCAGGGGACCGGCGGCGCGGCGCAGATCCCGGGCTACCGGGTGGCCGGGAAGACCGGCACCGCCAACCGGGTCGACCCCAAGACCGGCAAGTACTCCGGCTACACCGCCTCCTTCATCGGCTTCGCCCCCGCGGAGGCGCCCAGGGTGACGGTCTCCTGCGTCATCCAGGACCCGGTCAACGGCCACTTCGGCGGCCAGCTCTGCGGTCCGGTGTTCAAGCAGGTGATGGAGTTCACTCTGAAGACCCTGCACGTCGCGCCCAGCGGGAGCGAGCCGCCCAACCTGCCCGTCGACTGGAAGCCCTGATGAACCACCGTCCAGACCCCCTTCCCGACCCGACGTCGCAGCCCCTGCCGGGTGCCGTGGGTGCCCGGCGAGCCGAAGGGCGCGCCGGCACCGAGAGCGCGGAGCGCGGAGGCGACGGGCGTCGGGACCGGTTCGAAGCGCCCCGGGGCGGGTCGAGCGAATGTAACGGAACGGCCCGGTTTGGCCCTGGGGGCCCATCGGCAGATAGCCTTCCCGCCGTGCCGAAACCCGATCAAACCAACGTGACCCCGCCCCGCCCGACCAGCCCGGCGGCGACTGAGCTCGCCGAGGTCGCCCGTCTGCTGGGCCTGGAGCCCGTCGAGGGCGCGCTGGTCACCGGCATCACCCACGACTCCCGCGCGGTGCGCCCGGGGGACGTGTACGTGGCCTTCCCGGGTGCCAACCACCACGGCGCGGCCTTCGCCGCCCAGGCGGTGGCCGCCGGAGCCGTCGCCGTGCTGACCGACCGCACCGGCGCCGAGCTGGCCGCCGCAACCGGCGTCCCGCTGCTGGTGGTGGACAGTCCGCGCGCCGTGATGGGCCTACTGGCCGCCGCGATCTACGGGCGGCCCAGCGAGCAGCTGCTGACCATCGGCCTCACCGGAACCAACGGCAAGACCACCACCTCGTACCTGGTGGAGGGCGGCCTGCGCGGCGCCGACCTGGTGCCCGGCGTGATCGGCACCGTGGAGATGCGGGTCGGCACCGAGCGGATCAAGAGCGAGCGGACCACCCCCGAGGCCACCGACCTGCACGCCATCCTCGCCGTGATGCGCGAGCGCGGCGCCGACGCGGTGGTCATGGAGGTCTCCAGCCACGCGCTGGTCTACGGCCGGGTGGACGGGGTCGTCTACGACGTCGCCCTGTTCAACAACCTCACGCCCGAGCACCTGGACTTCCACCCGGACATGGAGGACTACTACCGGGCCAAGGCCCGGCTCTTCCAGCCGGACAAGGCCCGCCGCGGCGTGGCCAACCTGGACGACGCCTACGGCCGCCGGCTGGCCGGCGAGGCGCCGATCCCGATGACCACCTTCTCCGCCGCGGGCGACCAGGACGCCGACTGGCGCGCCGTGGACGTCCAGCTCGGCCCGGCCGGCTCGACCTTCCGGGTGCTGGGCCCGGACGGCGCCGCCGCCGACGCCTCGGTGCCGCTGCCGGGGCCGTTCAACGTCGCCAACGCGCTCGGGGCGATCACCGCCCTGGTCACCGCCGGGGTGCCGCTGGAGGCGGCTGTCGCCGGGGTGGCCTCGATCGCGGGCGTGCCCGGCCGTCTGGAGCGGGTGGACGCCGGCCAGCCGTACGTCGCCGTGGTCGACTACGCGCACAAGCCGGACGCCCTGGAGGCCGTCCTGAAGTCGCTGCGCGAGATCACCAAGGGCCGGCTGCACGTGGTGGTCGGCTGCGGTGGTGACCGCGACCCGCACAAGCGCGGCCCGATGGGCGCCATCGCCGCCCGGCTCGCCGACACCGCCGTCCTGACCAGCGACAACCCGCGCTCCGAGGACCCGCTGGCGATCCTCGCCACCATGCTGACCGGCGCTGCGGGCGTGCCCGAGGCCGAGCGCGGCGAGGTGCTGGTCGTCCCGGACCGGGCCGAGGCCATCGCGGACGCCGTCGCCCGCGCCCACGCCGGGGACACCGTCCTGGTGGCCGGCAAGGGCCATGAGCTGGGCCAGTACGTGCGGGACGAGATCCGTCCCTTCGACGACCGCGAGGTGCTGCGCGAGGCCATCGTGCACGCCACCCGCCCCGAGCCCAAGGGCGCGGCGACCGCGGCGGAGCCGCTGATCGGCCCTGCCGGAGCGGCGAGCGGCGAGCGGGGAACGAGCGCCGAAGCGAAGAGCGCCGACACCGGGGCAGGAGCGCCCGGAGGCGAGCGGGCGAGTAACGGAGTGGAGCAGCAGTGATCGCACTGACCCTGGCAGAGATCGCCACCGCCGTCGGCGGCACCCTGGACGCCGCCGATCCGCAGGCCCTGGTGACCGGCCCGGTCGAGGTGGACTCCCGGCAGCTGCGCCCCGGCGGACTGTTCGCGGCCATCCTCGGCGAGCACGTGGACGGCCACGACTACGCCGAGCAGGCGGTGGCCGCCGGAGCCGTCGCGGTGCTGTCGACCCGTCAGGTCGGCGTCCCGGCCGTGCTGGTGGACGACGTGGTGGCGGCCCTCGGCCGACTGGCCCGCGCGGTGATGGACCGGGCCGAGGGCACCGAGGTGGTGGCGATCACCGGCTCGGCCGGCAAGACCAGCACCAAGGACCTGATCGCCCAGGTGCTCCGGCGCCGGGGCGAGACGGTGTTCCCCCCGGGATCGTTCAACAACGAGATCGGCATGCCGCTGACCGCGCTGCGGGTCGAGGACTCCACCCGGCACCTGGTGCTGGAGATGGGCGCCCGCGGCAAGGGCCACATCGACTACCTGACCGGGATCGTGCCGCCGCGGATCGGCGTGGTGCTCAACATCGGCACCGCGCACCTGGGCGAGTTCGGATCCAAGGCCGCGATCGCCGAGGCCAAGGGTGAACTGGTGGAGGCACTCGCCCCCGAAGGCGTCGCGGTGCTCAACGCCGACGACCCCATGGTGCGGCCGATGGCCGAGCGCACCGAGGCCCGGGTGCTGTTCTTCGGTGAGCACCCGGAGGCCGATGTCCGGGCGGCGGACGTTCGTCTGGACTCCACCGGGCGTCCATCGTTCACGCTGATCACCCCGGCCGGTTCCGCAAGTGTTCAGCTGCGCCTGTACGGTGAGCACCACGTCTCGAACGCCCTCGCCGCCGCTGCGGTGGCGGTGGCGCTCGGAATGTCCGTCGACGACACCGCCGCCGCCCTGGGCGAGGCGGGTGCGCTGTCCCGCTGGCGCATGGAGGTCGTCGACCGGGCCGACGGAGTCACCGTCGTCAACGACGCCTACAACGCGAACCCCGAGTCCATGAGGGCCGCGCTGCGGGCTCTGGTGTCGATCGGTGGCCGAGGCCCGGAGCGCCGCCGTACCTGGGCGGTGCTCGGCGAGATGCGGGAGCTCGGCGAGGACAGCCTCGACGAGCACGACGCCATCGGGCGGCTCGCGGTCCGGCTGGACGTCACCAAGCTGGTGGCGGTCGGCGGACGCGACGCGGCGTGTATGGAACTCGGCGCGAGGAACGAAGGTTCGTGGGGTGAGGAGTCGGTGCTGGTGTCCGACGCGGACGCGGCGATCGAGCTGCTGCGGGCGGGGCTGCAACCAGGGGACGTGGTGCTGGTGAAGGCATCGCGTTCGGTGGGGTTGGAGAGGGTCGCCGAGGCGCTGCTCGCGGACGGTGACGCCCGATGATGAAGCAGATCCTGTTCGCGGGCATGATCGGCCTGGTGCTGTCCCTGCTCGGCACCCCCGCGCTGATCAAACTGCTGGCCAAGAACGGCTACGGGCAGTACATCCGCGACGACGGCCCCAAGGCGCACCACAGCAAGAAGGGCACGCCCACCATGGGCGGCATCGCCTTCATCCTGGCGACGCTGATCGCCTACTTCGCCACCAAGGCGATAACGGGCGAGAAGCCCAGCTACTCCGGTCTGCTGGTGCTGTTCCTGACCGCGGGACTCGGCGTGGTGGGCTTCCTGGACGACTACATCAAGGTGGTCAAGCGCCGTTCGCTGGGCCTGCGGGCCAAGGCGAAGCTGCTCGGCCAGTCCTTCGTGGGTCTCGCCTTCGCGATCCTGGCGCTGCAGTTCAAGGACGACCGGGGGCTCACCCCGGCCTCGACCCACCTGTCCTTCGTCCGGGACTTCAGCTGGTCGGTCGGCCCGGTGCTGTTCGTCATCTGGGCCTACTTCATGATCGCTGCGATGTCCAACGGCGTGAACCTCACCGACGGCTTGGACGGTCTGGCCACCGGTGCCTCGGTGATGGTCTTCGGTGCCTACACCTTCATCGGCGTCTGGCAGTACGGCCAGCGCTGCGCCTCGATGATCACCGCCACCGCCAACTGCTACGACGTCCGCGATCCACTGGACCTCGCCGTGGTGGCCGCCGCCCTGATGGGTTCCTGCTTCGGCTTCCTGTGGTGGAACACCTCGCCCGCCAAGATCTTCATGGGTGACACCGGCTCGCTGGCCCTGGGTGGCGCGCTGGCCGGTCTGGCGATCTGCTCCCGCACCGAGATGCTGCTGGCGCTGCTCGGCGGCCTCTTCGTGATCATCACCCTGTCGGTGATCATCCAGGTCGGCTCGTTCCGGCTCACCGGCAAGCGTGTCTTCAAGATGGCCCCGCTGCAGCACCACTTCGAGCTCAAGGGCTGGAGCGAGGTGCTGATCGTGGTCCGGTTCTGGATCATCCAGGGCCTCTGCGTGGCGGTCGGCCTCGGCCTCTTCTACGCGGGATGGGTGACCGGATGACCGAATACGTCTGGGACGGCCTGCCGGTCACCGTCGCCGGCCTGGGCGTCTCCGGGATCAGCGCGGCCCGGGTGCTGCGCGACCTGGGCGCCGAGGTCACGGTGGTCGACGGCGGCGACGGCGAGGGCCTGCGCGCCCGCGCCGCCGAGCTGGAGCGGCTGGGCGTCAGGGTCCGGCTCGGCGACGGCGGCAGCCTGCCCGAGGGGACCCGGCTGATCGTCACCTCGCCCGGCTGGCCGCCCAACAGCCCGCTGTTCCTGGCCGCCGCCGAAGCGGGCGTCGAGATCTGGGGCGACGTCGAGCTGGCCTGGCACCTGCGCCGGCCGCTGCCGTCCACCGGAGAGCCCGCCCCCTGGCTGGCCGTCACCGGCACCAACGGCAAGACCACCACCGTCCAGATGCTGGCGTCCATCCTGACCGCGGCCGGGAAGCGCACCGCCGCCGTCGGCAACGTCGGCGTCTCGGTGCTGGACGCGGTGCTCGCCGAGGAGCCGTACGACGTCCTCGCGGTGGAGCTCTCCAGCTACCAGCTGCACTGGGCGCCCTCGCTGCGCCCGCACTCGGCCGTCGTGCTCAACCTGGCACCCGACCACCTGGACTGGCACGGCTCGATGGAGGCGTACGCCGCCGACAAGGGCCGGATCTACCGGGGCAACCAGGTCGCCTGCGTCTACAACCTGGCGGACCCCGCCACCGAGGCGCTGGTCCGCGAGGCCGACGTCGAGGAGGGCTGCCGGGCGATCGGCTTCGGGCTGGGCTCGCCGGGCCTGTCGCAGTTCGGCGTGGTGGACGACCTGCTGGTGGACCGGGCCTTCGTGCCCGACCGGCAGAAGAACGCCGCCGAGATCGGTTCGGTCGGGGACGTCAACCCGCCCGCCCCGCACAACGTCGCCAACGCCCTCGCGGCCGCGGCCCTGGCCCGGGCCTACGGGGTGGACACCAAGGCCGTCCGGGACGGCCTGCGGGCCTTCCGTCCGGACGCCCACCGGATCGCCGAGGTGGCGGTGGTGGACGGGGTCACGTACATCGACGACTCCAAGGCCACCAACACCCACGCGGCAGCCGCCTCGCTGGCCGCCTACGAGCCGATCGTCTGGATCGCCGGCGGCCTGGCCAAGGGGGCGACCTTCGAGGAGCTGGTTCAGGGCGCGGTACCGCGGCTGCGCGCGGTGGTCCTGATGGGCGCCGACCGGGGGCTGATCCGCGAGGCGCTGGCGCGACACGCGCCGGATGTCCCGGTGATCGAGGCGGCCACGGGCCAGACTGGCGCGGTGGCGATGACCGAGGTGGTCCGCGAGGCCGCCAAACTCGCCCGATCAGGTGACACCGTCCTGCTGGCTCCGGCCTGCGCCTCGATGGACATGTTCACCAACTACGGCGAGCGCGGCGATCTGTTCGCCGCGGCCGTACAGGATCTGCGGAAGTAGGGCGCGCGAGCCGCGGGTGCCGTTGACGGTACCCGCGGCTCGTCGCCCACGGGTGGTGTGAGGGGGAACCGCCGTGGCGGGTGAGGGCAGGGCCGGTACAGCCGCTCCACCCGTGCGCACGGGCTCCCGCCTGCGGCTGATCTCGGCGACCACCACCACCTTCAAGTCTGCGGGCCCGATCGCCCGGCTGCGGGCCTTCAGGGACCGCTTCCGCTACACCATGGGGCGGCCGCTGACGCCGTACTACCTGATCCTCGGCTCGACGCTGCTGCTGATGGTGCTCGGCCTGGTG
Organism: Kitasatospora sp. NPDC001175; assembly: GCF_053598215.1. Lineage (NCBI taxonomy): Bacteria > Bacillati > Actinomycetota > Actinomycetes > Kitasatosporales > Streptomycetaceae > Kitasatospora > Kitasatospora sp. NPDC001175. The sequence goes on from NZ_JBSFJU010000002.1 coordinate 47,439, forward strand.
ATGGTGTTCTCCTCCTCGCAGATCCTGGTGATGCAGCGGCACCTGCCGATCACCTTCTTCTTCCGCAAGCAGCTGATCGCCGCCCTGCTCGGGGTGGTGCTGGCGGTGCTGCTGGCCCGGATGCCGGCGAAGCTCCAGCGCAGGTTGGTCTACCCGCTGCTGATCTGCGTGATCGGGGCGCTGGTGCTGGTCGCCATCCCGGGCATCGGCATGGAGGTCAACGGCAACCGGAACTGGATCAACCTGGGCTTCTTCCAGATCCAGCCCTCCGAGTTCGCCAAGCTGGCGCTGGTGCTCTGGGGCGCCGACCTGCTCGCCCGCAAGCAGAAGGGCAAGCTGCTGGACCAGTGGAAGCACCTGCTGGTGCCGCTGGTTCCCGGTACCGTGCTGCTGATGCTGCTGATCATGCTCGGCGGCGACATGGGTACCACGATGATCCTTATCGCGATGCTCTTCGGCCTGCTCTGGATGGTCGGGGCCCCGCTGCGGCTGTTCGGCGCGACCCTGGGCATCGCCGTGGTCGCCTGCACCGCGCTGGTGATCACGGTGCCGCACCGGCTCGACCGGCTGGCCTGCGTCGGCGTCACCAGCCCGCCGCCGGACTCAAACGTCGACTGCTACCAGGCGCTGCACGGACTGTACGCCTTCGCGGCCGGCGGCCCGTTCGGATCCGGACTGGGCGCGGGCGTGGAAAAATGGGGTCAACTACCCGAGGCGCACACCGACTTCATCTTCGCCGCGACCGGTGAGGAGCTGGGCCTGGTGGGGACGCTGTCAGTACTGGGCCTCTTCGCGGCACTAGGGTATGCGGGTATCCGTGTGGCCCTCGGTACGAAGGACCCCTTCGTCAGGTACGCGGCGGGTGCCGCCACCACGTGGATCATGGCGCAGGCCATGATCAACCTGGGGTCGGCGCTGGGACTCCTGCCCATCGCGGGCGTCCCGCTCCCGCTGTTCTCCTACGGCGGCTCCGCCATGCTGTCGGCCATGTGCGCCATCGGGGTGCTGCTCTGCTTCGCACGCAACACCCCGGGGGCGAAGGCGGCTCTGGCCGCCCGGAGCAAGAACTCCCGGTCCAGGGCACTCCTGGCCCGGGTGCTGCCACGACGACGAACCACAGCGCGCCCTGCTCCCCGGCCGGCGCGCAGGGAGCGGTGAATTTCGGTGCATGTCGTACTCGCCGGCGGCGGGACCGCCGGTCACATCGAGCCGGCCCTCGCCCTCGCGGACGCCCTCCGCAGGCACGACCCGACCTGCGGGATCACCGCTCTGGGCACCGAGCGCGGACTGGAGACCAGGCTGGTCCCCGAACGCGGCTACGAGCTCGCGCTGATCCCGGCCGTCCCGCTGCCACGCAAGCCCACCCCCGAGCTGATCACCGTCCCGGGCCGACTGCGCGGGACGGTCCGCGCAGCCCAGGACATCATCGAGAGGGTCCAGGCCGACGCGGTGGTCGGCTTCGGCGGCTATGTCGCCATGCCCGCCTATCTGGCCGCCAAGCGAGCCGGTGTGCCGATCGTGGTGCACGAGGCCAACGCGCGCCCCGGTCTGGCCAACAAGATCGGCGCCCGCTACACGGACTTCGTCGCGGTCTCCACGCCCGACTCCAAGCTCCGGGACTCCCGCTACATCGGCATCCCGCTGCGCCGCACCATCGCCACCCTGGACCGCAACGCAGTCCGTCCCGAGGCCCGGCACTACTTCGGCCTCGACCAGCGGCTGCCCACCCTGCTGGTCTCAGGCGGCTCGCAGGGCGCCCGCCGCCTGAACGAGACCGTGCAGGCGATCGCCCCGCGCCTGCAGCAGTACGGCGTGCAGATCCTGCACGCCGTCGGCCCCAAGAACGAGCTGCCGCACGTCGACGACATCCCCGGGATGCCGCCGTACCGGCCGGTGCCGTACCTGGACCGGATGGACCTCGCCTATGCCGCCGCCGACATGATGCTCTGCCGGGCCGGCGCGATGACCGTCGCCGAGCTGGCCGCGGTCGGCCTGCCCGCTGCCTTCGTCCCGCTGCCGATCGGCAACGGCGAGCAGCGGCTGAACGCCCAGCCGATGGTCAAGGCCGGCGGTGGCCTGCTGGTGGACGACGCCGAGCTCACCCCCGACTGGGTGCTGCAGAACGTCCTGCCGGTGCTCACCGACCCGCGCCGGCTCTGGGACATGAGCCGGGCCGCCGCCGAGTTCGGCCGCCGGGACGCGGACGAGCTGTTGGTCGGCATGGTCTACGAGGCGATCGAGGCATCCCGGGGCGGCCGCCGCCGTGGCTGACGGCCCGGTCCACGACCCGCTGGACGAGGAGCCGGAGTCCGTCCCCGGACTCCGGCTCTCCCGGCGGGGCATCGTGGTGCTGAGCGTCCTCGGCGTGCTGGTGCTGGGGGCGTTCGGCTGGCTGGTCTTCTTCTCCTCGGTCCTGGACGTGCGCTCGGTCGCGGTCCAGGGCCTGGAGAGCGGCAAGCTGACCGACGACCAGGTCCGTGAGGCGCTCGGCGGGCTCCAGCACGGGCCGCTGGCCCGGGTCGACCTGACCGAGGCCGAGCACCGGGTGGAGAAGCTCCCCCGGGTGGCCAGGGCCGAGATCTGGCGGGGCTGGCCGCACACCCTCCAGGTCAAGCTGGTGGAACGCAAACCGGTCGCGGCGGTCAAGAACCCGAATGGCAGCTTCTCCCAGGTGGACGCCGACGGAGTGAGCTTCGCCACCGAACCGAGCCCCCCGGCGGGCATCCCGCTGCTGGAACTGGCACTCAGTCAGCAGGCGAACGACTCCATCGCGGTGATCGACCGTACGTCCCTGCTGAGGGCCGCGGTGACGGTCGCCGCAGGGTTGCCGCCGGAGGTCGCCAAGCGGACGGGCGCGCTTCAGATTCACTCGTACGATGACATCCGACTGCAGCTCAGCGGGGGTGCGGCGGTCCGTTGGGGGAGCCCGGAGCGCACCGCTCGCAAGGCCGTCGTGCTCACCGCGCTGCTCGGGCAGCAGGGGACGAATTATGACGTGAGTGCGCCAGACGCCCCAGCGGTGTCCTCTTGATCCGGTAAGTTCTCTTCCCGAGGGTGGTGTTGACGCAGTCACAGCTCCGCCTCGACCCTGGGTGGTCCACCCCCCGGTTTCACCGGGCGGTCGATGATCACATAGGCTCAAAAGAAAAACGGGAAGCTCGGCGTGTTCGTTGAACACGGGCCAGATGCGACCTACTGTCCTGTGTCACCGGACTGTGTCCCACGGTGATGTGACGCAGGCATAGCGGTAACCCTAAACCTCAAGTTTAGGGTACGGGTCGGTGGTCGGCATTTCGGACATTCAGTGCTGAAACCCTGCTTCCCACCCATCGACATCCGTCGGCCTTCACGACAGGGGGAAGCCGACCCCGGAACTCGAGGCGAGAGGCCTTCGACGTGGCAGCACCGCAGAACTACCTCGCAGTCATCAAGGTCGTCGGTATCGGCGGCGGTGGTGTCAACGCCATCAACCGGATGATCGAGGTCGGTCTCAAGGGCGTCGAGTTCATCGCGATCAACACCGATGCGCAGGCCCTCCTGATGAGCGACGCCGACGTCAAGCTCGATGTGGGCCGTGAACTCACCCGGGGCCTCGGCGCCGGCGCCAACCCCGAGGTCGGCCGAAAGGCCGCCGAGGACCACCGCGAGGAGATCGAGGAGGTCCTCAAGGGGGCCGACATGGTCTTCGTCACGGCCGGCGAGGGCGGCGGCACCGGCACCGGCGGCGCGCCGGTGGTGGCCAACATCGCCCGCTCGCTCGGCGCGCTGACCATCGGTGTGGTCACCCGCCCGTTCACCTTCGAGGGCCGCCGCCGCGCCAACCAGGCCGAGGATGGCATCGCGTCGCTGCGTGAGCAGGTCGACACCCTGATCGTGATCCCGAACGACCGGCTGCTGTCCATCTCCGACCGCCAGGTCAGCGTGTTGGACGCGTTCCGCTCCGCCGACCAGGTGCTGCTCTCCGGTGTCCAGGGCATCACCGACCTGATCACCACCCCCGGTCTGATCAACCTCGACTTCGCCGACGTCAAGTCGGTCATGTCGGACGCCGGTTCGGCTCTGATGGGCATCGGCTCCGCCCGGGGCGAGGACCGCGCCAAGGCCGCCGCCGTGATGGCGATCTCCTCGCCGCTGCTTGAGGCCTCCATCGACGGCGCCCGCGGTGTGCTGCTCTCCATCTCCGGTGGCTCCGACCTCGGCCTGTTCGAGATCAACGAGGCGGCCCAGCTGGTCAGCGAGGCGGCCCACCCCGAGGCCAACATCATCTTCGGTGCGGTCATCGACGACGCGCTCGGCGACGAGGTCCGGGTCACCGTGATCGCGGCTGGCTTCGACGGCGGCCAGCCGCCGGCCATCGTCCGCGAGCCGGTGGTCAAGGCGACCCCGCCGAGCACCCCGCCGGCCGCGCCCGAGCGGCCGGCCACCCGGCCCGTGTACGGGACCATCGGCTCGGTGACCTCCCGCGAGGAGTCCCGCACGGCCGACGTTCCGGCCACCACGACCGCTCCGCCGGTCCCGCCGCAGGTGCAGCCGGTCCGGCAGCCCTTCGTGGAGAGCCCGGCCGAGGAACTCGACGTGCCGGACTTCCTGAAGTAAACACTCTTAAGTGATCGATACGACTGAATGCAACGGTGCTCACTTCGCCTTCACCGACCGGTGGGGCGGGGTGAGCACCGCGCCGTACGGGGAGCTCAACCTCGGCGGCGCGGTGGGGGACGACCCGGCCGCCGTCCGGGAGAACCGCGAGCTCGCCGCCCGTGAGCTGGGGATCGACCCGGCCGATGTGGTCTGGATGAACCAGGTGCACGGGGCCGAGGTGGCCGTGGTGACGGAACGCCAGCGGCAGGGTGAGGCGCCGGCGGTGGACGCGGTGGTCGCCGACCGGCCACTCGCCCTCGCGGTGCTGACCGCGGACTGCACGCCCGTCCTGCTGGCCGACCCGGTCGCCGGGATCGTCGGCGCCGCACACGCCGGCCGCCCGGGTCTGGCTGCCGGGGTCGTCCCGGCGCTGGTGGCGGCGATGCTCACCAAGGGGGCGTCAGCGGAGCGGATGGTGGCCGCGATCGGGCCCGCGGTCTGCGGTCGCTGCTACGAAGTGCCGGCCGAACTGCGCGCCGAGGTCGCGGCCAAGGTGCCCGCCGCCTACGCCGAGACCTCCTGGGGCACGCCCGCACTGGACGTACCCGGGGGCGCCGCCGCACAGCTCGCCGAGGCCGGGATCACCAAAGTAGTGCGATCATCTGTCTGCACCCTTGAGTCGGCAGATCACTTCTCCTACCGTCGTGAGCAGCGCACCGGCCGTCTCGCGAGCTATGTCTGGTTGGGCTCTGAACTCTCATGACGAATGACATCTACGGACCGTTCCCGGGTCGGGCGGACTTCCTTGCCCGCCTGACGGAGCAGCAGCGCGCCCGCTACGAGCAGCTCGGCACCAACCTGGAGGTCGTCGAGCGCCGGATCGCCGCCGCGTGCGAGGCGGCCGGGCGCCCCCGTGAGGACGTCACCCTGATCGTGGTCACCAAGACCTACCCGGCCGAGGACACCGCGCTGTTGGCGGCGCTCGGTGTGACGGACGTGGCCGAGAACCGGGACCAGGACGCGGCGCCCAAGGCCGAGACCTGTGTCCAACTCCCGCTGGCCTGGCACTTCGTGGGCCAACTACAGACGAACAAGGTCCGCTCGGTGGTCCGTTACGCGGACGTGGTGCACTCGGTGGACCGGGCGCGGCTGGTGGACTCGCTCTCCGCGGCCGTCCTCAGGGCCGAACGGGCCCCGCTGGACTGCCTGGTGCAGGTTGCGTTGGACAGGGACGTGCCGGTCGGCGGCTCCGCCGCGGGGGACGAGGTCGGTCACCGGGCCGGGGTCGCGCCGGCCGACGTGGAGGCGCTGGCGGACAAGATCGCCGACACGCCCGGGCTGCGCCTGGCCGGTGTGATGACCGTCGCACCGCTGGCCGGACCGCTGGCCGAAAAGCCGGACGAGGCATTCGCGCGGCTGGCGGAAATCGCAAGCGCCGTACGGGCGAGCCATCCTGCTGCCACCATGGTGTCCGCAGGGATGAGCGGTGACCTGGAGCAGGCCGTGGCGGCCGGGGCGACACATGTACGCGTCGGTACGGCGGTACTCGGAGTGCGGTCACCGCTCCGGTAACGTCACCGAGTAAGTAGATCAGACTGCAGGACAAAACAGGACATAAAACCTAGCAGCTTGCCACAGCGCTAGCGAACCGTGGATCGCATCCCCCGCAGCCGCCCCATCACACCATTGACGGGTCGTCACCGATATGACGTTACGTCGGCGGCCGGCGGGAAACCAACAGGTCAGGACTCGGGCCGGCAGGTGACGATCCACCACAGAGCGGAGGAGACAGGAGCATGGCCGGCGCAATGCGCAAAATGGCGGTCTACCTCGGCCTCGTGGAGGACGAGACGTATGACGGCCAGGGGTACGACCCCGACGACGACTACGACGCGGACCCCGAGCCGATCAGGGCGGACCGGACCGAGGATCTGCAACGGCCGGCCTCGGTGCCCACCCCGGCGCCCGTCGCGCACATCGCGCCGCAGCCGGTCCCGGCTGGCGCCGTGCCGATCCGGCAGGAGGCCCCGAGGATGGCTCCCGTGTCGTCCATCACACCCGAACGCCGCCACAACCTGGAGAAGAGCGCCCCGGTGATCATGCCCAAGGTCGTCAACGAGCGAGAGCCGTACCGCATCACCACACTCCACCCGCGAACCTACAACGAGGCCCGCACAATCGGCGAGCAGTTCCGCGGGGGCACCCCGGTGATCATGAATCTGACCGAGATGGACGACACCGACGCCAAGCGGCTCGTAGACTTCGCGGCTGGACTCGTCTTCGGTCTTCACGGCAGTATCGAGCGAGTGACGCAGAAGGTGTTCCTGCTGTCTCCTGCTAACGTCGATGTAACGGCGGAGGACAAGGCTCGGATCGCCGAGGGTGGGTTCTTCAACCAGAGCTGACCCGACCACGACTTTATGTGTGGGTTCAACGACAGTGAGTGGTGACTGACGGCAGGTCAGTCGGGGAGAGGGAGACGCGATGGGGATCGTGTGGGAGGTGCTCTACTACGTGCTGACCGTCTTCCTGCTGTTCCTGCTGTTCCGGCTCGTCATGGACTGGGTCTTCCAGTTCGCCCGCTCGTGGCGGCCGGGGAAGGCCATGGTCGTGGTCCTCGAGGCCACGTACACTGTCACGGATCCGCCACTCAAGCTTCTTCGGCGATTCATCCCGCCGTTGCGTCTCGGGGGCGTGGCGCTCGACCTGTCCTTCTTCGTACTGATGATCATTGTGTTTGTCCTGAGATCGCTCGTGCTGACTCTGCCGTCTTGAGCGCTGCGACAGGATGCCGGTGTGCCGACGATCACGTTGAGGTGAAGAGATGCCATTGACCCCCGAGGACGTTCGGAACAAGCAGTTCACGACCGTCCGGCTGCGTGAAGGCTATGACGAGGACGAGGTCGATGCCTTCCTCGACGAGGTCGAAGCCGAACTGACCCGTCTGCTCCGCGAGAACGAGGACCTGCGGGCCAAGCTGGCCGCTGCGACTCGGGCCGCCGCGCAGAACCAGGCGAACATGCGCAAGGAGCCGCCGCCGCAGGACGCCCGGCCCGGTGCTCCCGTGCCCGCCGCCATATCCGGCCCGCCGGCGGTTCCTGGCCAGCAGAACGGCGGCCCGCAGATGGGCGGTCAGCCGATGGGCGGACAGCCCCAGCTGGGTGGCCCGCAGCAGCAGATGGGCAACCAGCCGCTCGGCCTGCCGTCCGGTGCCCCGCAGCTCCCGGCCGGCCAGGGTGCCCCCATGGGTCAGCAGCAGATGGGTCAGCAGCAGATGGGCCAGACCATGGGCGGCCAGCAGCAGCTGGTGCAGCCGATGGGCGGGCAGATGCTGCAGCCGCTGGGTGCCCCGATGGGGCAGCAGCCCCAGCTCGGCGGCCCGCAGCAGCAGATGGGCCAGACCATGGGCGGCCAGCAGCAGCTGGTGCAGCCGATGGGTGCTCCGATGGGGCAGCAGCCCCAGCTGGGCGGCCCGCTGGGCGGCCCGATGGGTCAGCAGCAGGGGCCCGGTGGCGACAGCGCCGCCCGTGTGCTCGCGCTTGCCCAGCAGACCGCCGACCAGGCGATCTCCGAGGCCCGTTCCGAGGCCAACAAGATCGTCGGTGAGGCGCGCAGCCGGGCCGAGGGTCTGGAGCGGGACGCCCGCGCCAAGGCCGACGCGCTGGAGCGGGACGCGCAGGAGAAGCACCGCGTGGCGATGGGCTCGCTGGAGTCCGCCCGCGCGACGCTGGAGCGCAAGGTCGAGGACCTGCGGGCCTTCGAGCGTGAGTACCGCACCCGCCTGAAGTCGTACCTGGAGACCCAGCTGCGTCAGCTGGAGTCGCAGGCCGACGACTCGCTGGCCCCGCCGCGGCTCCCGGCCACCGCCTCGCTGCCGCCGGCCGCGTCGTCGATGACCCCGGCTCCGGCACCGGCGATGAGCAGCTCCTCGCCGAGCTTCGGCAGCCAGCCGTCCTTCGGCGGTAACGGCCAGTCGTTCGGCGGCCAGAGCTCCTTCGGCGGCGGCAGTGGCAGCCAGCCCTCGTTCGGTGGGCAGGCCGGCGGTCCGACCGGCTCGGCGCAGATGGCGCCCGCCGGGATGACCCAGCCGATGGCGGCGGTCCGTCCGCAGCCGCCGCAGCCGATGCAGCAGGCTCCGGCCCCGATGCGCGGCTTCCTCATCGACGAGGACGGCGACAACTAAGAGCAGTACCCACTTCGAGGGCGCCCCCACTGTGACGACAGGTCACGGCGGGGGCGCCCTCGTGTGTCCGCCCGGGGCGCGAGTGGACAGCCGGGGGCGTGCGGAGCTGGGGCGAGCAACCAGACGTGGCTTGCGGCGGAGCCGTTCGACCGGCCGCACCACCCTAGGGGCACGGGGAGAGGGATGACTGGCGCGCAGCCAAGCCGCAGGCCCTGCCGCCTGGTTCTCACGCCCCTGAGCAGCGCGATTTCGGGCCTCCTGGGCACTTCGGTCGGGTGCACAGGCAGGCGCGCGCTTCCGTGCGCCTCCGGGGCCGTACGCCCGTGACGCAACCGGGAAAGCGGACGGCCGGTGGTCGCCGGACCCCGGGGGGCGGCGACCACCGGCCGTTCAGGAGAGTCAGGCCTTGCGGAGCTGGAAGGCGAGGCCGAGGTTCTCGTCGGAGAAGGTCTCGGACTCCCAGTCGGCGGCGCCGGCCGCGAAGTCGGTCGCGAGGACCTCCTCGGCGACGAGGTGGCCGTGCTCGGCGATGGCCTCGGCGGTCTCCTCGCTGGTCGCGCGCCAGCGGAGGACGATCCGGTCGGCGACGTCCAGTCCGGAGTTCTTCCGGGCCTCCTGGATCTGGCGGATGGCGTCGCGGGCGACGCCGAGCCGCTTGAGCTCCGGGGTGATGGCCAGGTCGAGGGCGACGGTGGCACCGGACTCGTTGGCGACGGCCCAACCCTCGCGCGGGGTCTCGGTGATGATGACCTCGTCGGGGGAGAGCTCGACCGGCTCGCCGTTCAGTTCGACGGTCGCACTGCCGCTGGCGCGCAGCGAGGCGGCGAGGGCGGCGGCGTCCGCGGCGGCGATGACCTTGGCCACGTCCTGGACGCCCTTGCCGAAGCGCTTGCCCAGCGCGCGGAAGTTCGCCTTGGCGGTGGTGTCCACCAGCGAGCCGCCGCCCGCCCCGGATGGGGAGGACGCAGAGAGCGACTCGAGCGCCGAGACGTTGAGCTCCTCGGCGATCTGCGCGCGCAGGTCCTCGGGGAGTTCCTCCCAGCCCTGGGCGGCGATCAGCGCGCGGGACAGCGGCTGACGGGTCTTCACACCCGACTCGGCGCGGGTGGCGCGGCCCAGCTCGACCAGGCGGCGGACCAGGGCCATGTGCCGGGAGAGGTCGGCGTCGATCAGAGACTCGTCGGCGACCGGCCACTCGGCCAGGTGCACCGAGACCGGGGCCTGGGGGTCGACCGGGGCGACCAGGTCCTGCCAGACCCGCTCGGTGATGAACGGGGTGAGCGGGGCCATCAGCCTGGTGACGGTCTCCAGCGCCTCGTGCAGGGTGGCGAGCGCGGCGGCGTCGCCCTGCCAGAAGCGGCGGCGTCCGCGCCGGACGTACCAGTTGGACAGGTCGTCGACGAAGCCGGAGAGCAGCTTGCCGGCCCGCTGGGTGTCGTACGACTCCAGCGCCGCGTCCACCTCGCGGACCAGGGTGTTCAGTTCGGAGAGCACCCAGCGGTCCAGCAGCGGACGCGCGGCCGGGGCCGGGTCACCTCCCGAGGGGGCCCAGCCGGAGGTGCGGGCGTACAGGGCCTGGAAGGCGACGGTGTTCCAGTAGGTGAGCAGCGTCTTGCGCACCACCTCCTGGATGGTGCCGTGGCCGACCCGGCGGGCCGACCAGGGCGAGCCGCCGGCCGCCATGAACCAGCGGACCGCGTCGGCGCCGTGCTGGTCCATCAGCGGGATCGGCTGCAGGATGTTGCCCAGGTGCTTGGACATCTTGCGGCCGTCCTCGGCGAGGATGTGGCCGAGGCAGACCACGTTCTCGTACGAGGACTTGTCGAAGACCAGGGTGCCGACCGCCATCAGCGTGTAGAACCAGCCGCGGGTCTGGTCGATCGCCTCGGAGATGAACTGGGCCGGGTAGCGGCTCTCGAACAGTTCCTTGTTCCGGTACGGGTAGCCGTACTGGGCGAAGGGCATCGAGCCCGAGTCGTACCAGGCGTCGATCACCTCGGGTACCCGGACCGCCGTGGCGGAGCACTGCGGGCAGCCGAAGGTGACGTCGTCGATGTACGGGCGGTGCGGGTCTAGGCCGCTCTGGTCGGTGCCGGTCAGCTCGGAGAGCTCGGCCAGCGAGCCGACGCAGGTGAGGTGGCCCTCCTCGCAGCGCCAGATCGGCAGCGGGGTGCCCCAGTAGCGGTTGCGGGAGAGCGCCCAGTCGATGTTGTTGTTCAGCCAGTCGCCGAAGCGGCCGTGCTTGACGTTCTCCGGGAACCAGTTGGTGTTCTCGTTCTCCCGGATCAGCGCGTCCTTGACCGCGGTGGTGCGGATGTACCAGGACGGCTGCGCGTAGTACAGCAGCGCGGTGTGGCAGCGCCAGCAGTGCGGGTAGCTGTGCTCGTACGGGAGGTGGCGGAAGAGCAGGCCGCGGTCGGCGAGGTCGGCGACCAGGGTCTCGTCGGCCTTCTTGAAGAAGACGCCGCCGACCAGCGGGACACCGGTGGCGAAGGTGCCGTCCGCCTCGACCGGGTTGACCACCGGCAGGCCGTACTTGCGGCAGGTCGCGAGGTCGTCCGCACCGAAGGCCGGGGCCTGGTGGACGATACCGGTGCCGTCCTCGGTGGTGACGTAGTCGGCGTTCAGGACGAAGTGCGCGCCCTCGATCTCGACCAGGTCGAACGGACGCCGGTAGGCCCAGCGCTCCATCTCCGCGCCGGTGAAGCGCTGGTCGGTGGCCTCCCAGCCCTCGCCGAGCGCCTTGCCGACCAGCTGCTCGGCGACGACCAGCTTCTCGTTGCCGTCGGTGGCCACCACGTAGGTGACCTCGGGGTGGACGGCGGCGGCGGTGTTGGAGACCAGGGTCCACGGGGTGGTGGTCCAGACCAGCAGCGCGGCCTGGCCGGCCAGCGGGCCGCTGGTCAGCGGGAAGCGGACGAAGACCGAGGGGTCGACCACGGTCTCGTAGCCCTGGGCCAGCTCGTGGTCGGACAGGCCGGTGCCGCAGCGCGGGCACCAGGGGGCGACCCGGTGGTCCTGGACCAGCAGGCCCTTGTCGAAGATCTGCTTGAGCGACCACCAGACCGACTGGATGTAGGAGGGGTCCATGGTCCGGTACGCCTCGTCGAGGTCGACCCAGTAGCCCATCCGCTCGGTGAGCTTGGTGAACTCGTCGGTGTGCCGGGTGACCGACTCGCGGCACTTGGCGTTGAACTCGGCGATGCCGTAGTGCTCGATGTCCTGCTTGCCGGAGAAGCCCAGCTCCTTCTCGACGGCCAGCTCGACCGGGAGGCCGTGGCAGTCCCAGCCGGCCTTGCGGGCGACGTGGTAACCCTTCATCGTCCGGTAGCGCGGGAAGACGTCCTTGAAGACGCGGGCCTCGATGTGGTGGGCGCCGGGCATGCCGTTCGCGGTCGGCGGGCCCTCGTAGAAGACCCACTCGGGGCGACCCTCGGACTGCTCCAGGCTGCGCTGGAAGACTTTGTTGTCGCGCCAGAAGCTGAGGATCTGGTGCTCGAGGGCGGGCAGGTCGACCTGGGCGGGGACGGGGTTGTAAGCGCGGGCCGCGCGGAGCGCGTCGTCAGCGGCGTCGTGGTGGGTGACGGGTTGGGAGCTCATCGCGGGCGTCTACCTCCGGCGGATGCTTGGACTGGATCCTCCGGAGGGACGAGACGGCGAGCCGTCCCGCGGTACCACCCTCCTTGACCGCGGTACTGCTCTGCTCGCGGCCCTCTTGTTTGGGTTCTGCTGCCGGTTCTACTTGGCCCGGAGGCCGTTCTTCCGGCGGCTCAGGGGTGATCTTCCCGTCGCGCACACCCCCGGGCTCGCACCATCCCCGGGTCGCTGGTGGCTGCTTACGTCGGTACTCGTCCCGTCAGCGCCTTGCAGGCCCAGTGTATCCGGCCTCACAAGTCGAATTTCCGGTAACTCGCCCGGGCGCCCGTGGCCCTGCGGACCGCCGCCCGCCCGCTCCGCCCGCCTGCTCCTGCCTCGTTCCGGGGGCTGCAGGCGGTGCGGTTAGCGGATGACGATCTGGGCACAACTTGGTCAGCAACTCGGTGGGGCGGCAGCGGCGGCTGCTCGGGTGGGTTGAAAACGAGGCATCGGTATGTCCCGTTGTGGCCGGATTCGTAGGGGATTATCGTTCCGGCACTGGAGGCCGCCGGGAACCGGCGGTTCGTTTCGTTCGTAGATGAGGTCGAAGCCATGGCTGACAAGGCAATCGGCGGTACCGCCACGAAGCGGGGACGCAAGGCCGTGGCGGGCGACTCAGGGGAGGGGACCGTGACCACTGCACGGCACAAGACCAGCACCACGACCGGCCACGCTGCCGCCACCAGCCGCAGCCACACCCCGGTGGGCACCGGCGCCCGGGGTGGCGCCGAGTCGGTGGACCCGGCGGAGCTGCCCGTCCGCCCCGGTGAGGACCCCTGGACATCGGCCGAGGTCGCCGAACTGCACGCTGAGCTGAACGACGAGCTGGAACGGCTGCGAGCGGAGATCGAGGCCGCCGAGGCCGCGATCACCGGCCTGATGCGCGACTCCAACGACGGCGCGGGGGACGACCAGGTCGACGCCGGTACCAAGAACATCAACCGGGAGAGTGAGCTCGCGCTCGCCAACAACGCCCGCGACAGCCTCGCCCAGGCCGAGCGCGCGCTGGCCCGCCTCGAAGGGGTCGGCTTCGGCGTGTGCGAGTCCTGCGGTCAGGCGGTGGGCAAGGCCAGACTGCAGGCCTTCCCGCGGGCCACCCTCTGCGTCAGCTGCAAGGCGAAGCAGGAGCGCAGGTAGCCGACGGGTGGGGTCCGCTCGGTCGGATCACTGTGTCGGACGGGTCGAAGTGGACCTGGGGGTCGGGCGTTGCCGTACGCTCGACCCCGTAACGTCGGCCCGATTTCCCCCAGCCTTCGGCCGGGGGTCCCCTAGGCAGCGGAGCGGATCATCAGCACGCCAGGTTCCCCCCAGACCCAGGACGACTCCGTCCCGACCGCGCCCGTGGAGGCCGCCGTGGACGGACCGGCCGGTGCCACCGCCGCCGGTGCGGCGCCGGGCACGGCCCGCCGCCGCCGGATCGGTGTGCTGCTGCTCATCGCGGTGCTCGCCTACCTGATCGACCTGGGCAGCAAGCTGCTCGTGGTGGCCCGGCTCGAAGGCCACCAGGCGATCCAGGTGATCGGTGACGTGGTCACCCTGCAGGTGATCCGCAACGGGGGCGCCGCCTTCGGCATGGGCCAGGCGATGACGATCGTCTTCACCATGATCGCAACTGCCGTGATCGTGGTGATCTGGCGGATCGCCCGCAGGCTCTACAGCCTGCCCTGGGCGATCGCACTCGGCCTGCTGCTCGGCGGCGCGCTCGGCAACCTCACCGACCGGCTGTTCCGGACTCCCGAGGTCTTCCGCGGCCACGTGGTGGACTTCATCTCGGTGCAGCACTTCGCGGTCTTCAACCTGGCCGACTCGGCCATCGTCTGCGGCGGCATCCTGGTGGTCCTGCTCTCCTTCCGGGGCAGCAACCCGGACGGCACCGTCCACCAGGCGGGCAAGGGGGAGTAGGGCCGGCCCGGTCCGCGGGGCGGGCCCGGCCCGCGGCCGGTCCTGGCGGGCTCCGTGTTCCGGCATACTCGTACGGGTGAGTACCGCAGCGCAGACCCGCAGCCTCCCCGTACCCGACGGCCTGGAGGGCGAGCGACTCGACGCCGCCCTCGCCCGGATGTTCGGCTTCTCCCGGACCAAGGCCGCCGAGCTGGCCGCCGAGGGCAAGGTCACGATCGACGGGGCGAGGGCAGGCAAGTCGGACCGGGTGATGGCCGGCAGCTGGCTGGAGGTCGAGATCCCCGCTCCCGCCGCGCCCGTGCAGATCGTCGCCGAGCCCGTCGAGGGCATGCGGATCGTCCACGACGACGACGACATCGTGCTGGTCGACAAGCCGGTCGGGGTGGCCGCGCACCCGAGCCCGGGCTGGAGCGGGCCCACCGTGATCGGTGGTCTGGCCGCCGCCGGGTACCGGATCTCCACCTCCGGTGCGGCCGAGCGGCAGGGAATCGTGCACCGGCTGGACGTCGGCACCTCCGGACTGATGGTGGTCGCCAAGTCCGAGCGCGCGTACACCGACCTCAAGCGGCAGTTCCACGACCGGATCACCGCGAAGCGCTACAACACCCTGGTCCAGGGCCACCCCGACCCGCTGAGCGGCACCGTGGACGCACCGATCGGCCGCCACCCCAGCTCGGACTGGAAGTGGGCGGTGACCAGGGACGGCAAGCCCTCGGTCACCCACTACGACCTGATCGAGGCCTACCGCGCGGCCTCGCTGCTGGACATCAAGCTGGAGACCGGCCGCACCCACCAGATCCGGGTGCACATGTCGGCGCTGCGCCACCCGTGCGTCGGTGACATCACGTACGGCGCCGACCCGACGCTGGCCAGGCGCCTCGGGCTGACCCGGCAGTGGCTGCACGCCGTCTCGCTCGGCTTCGAGCACCCGGCGGACGGGCAGTGGGTCGAATTCAGCAGCCCCTACCCGGCCGACCTGCAGAAGGCGCTCGACATCATCGCCTCGGAGAGCTGAGATGGCACGGATCGGGGTCGTCGCGTCCGAGGACGAGCTGGCGCTGGCCTACGACATCCGGCGCGAGGTCTTCGTCGAGGAGCAGAACGTACCCGCGGAACTGGAGTACGACGAGCTCGACGCGACCTCGGTGCACCTGCTGGCGCTCGCCGAGGACGGCTCGCCGCTCGGCACCGGCCGGCTGATCCACGGTGAGCAGGCGTTGGCGCTGACCGGCCGCCAGGGACGGGTGCTGCTCGGGCGACTCGCCGTGGTCAAGGCCGCCCGGGGGACGGGGCTGGGGGCCGAGCTGGTCCGCGCGATCGAGCGGGCGGGGCGGGAGAACGGCGGAGTGGAGCTCGAACTGCACGCCCAGGTGCAGGCGCTGGGGTTCTACGAGCGGCTCGGCTATGTCGCCGAGGGACCGGTGTACGACGACGCGGGGATACCGCACCGGACGATGACCCGGGTGCTCTGAGCGGCCTCCGGGGCGCTGCCCCGGGCGGGCGGAGGGCTCAGTCCTCGCCGGTGCGGACACGGGGGAGGGCGTACGGGTGCTCGTCGCGGAGGTAGGCGAACAGGTGCTCGCGCACATCGAAGCGGAGGGCAGCCGTGTCGTCCGGGGTGCGGGCGGTCATGGCGGCCCGCACCACCAGGGTGCTCGGGGTGGAGTCGGTGACCTGGAGGGACCACTCCATGCCGTCCCAGAGGGGTGAGTCCACCAGGAACCGGTGCAGGGCGGCGCGGAGTTGGCCGACCGGGGCGGTGTGGTCGACGTGGAGCAGCACCCAGGCGAGCATGCCGGGGTCCTTGCGGGTCCAGTTCTCGAACGGCCTGCTGACGAAGTACGAGACCGGGACGATCAGGCGGCGGTAGTCCCAGAGCCGTACCACCAGGTAGGAGAGGGTGATCTCCTCCACCGTGCCCTGCTGGCCGTCCACCAGGACGGTGTCGCCGATGCGCACGGTGTCGCCGAAGGCGATCTGCAGCCCGGCGAAGAAGTTGCCCAGGGCGCTCTGGGCGGCGATGCCGGCGACGATGCCCAGCAGCCCGGCCGAGGCCAGCAGGCTGGCGCCGACGGTGCGCATCGCCTGGAAGGTCAGCAGCATCACCGCCGCCGTGACCACCGCGATCACTGCGCAGACCACTCGGCGGAGCATGCTGATCTGGGTCCTGACCCGCTGGATCCTGGCCGCGTCGTCGGTGACGCTCTCGTAGCGGCCGAGCACCGCCTCCAGTGCCGCCGCCACGATTCTGACGGCCAGCCAGCCGAGGCAGGCGATCAGCAGCAGCAGGACGCCGTGGTGCAGGCTGCCGTCGCGTACGTCGAGGAGCCGCTCCAGCGGCCGTCCGGTCAGCAGCAGCCCGGCGGCGACCACCAGTTGGAGGGGGATCCGGCAGCGGCGCAGCAACGGCCAGACGGGCGCCTCCGGGTGGCGCGTGGCGACCCGTTGCAGCAGCTGGTCGACGATCCAGCCGACCGCCAGGGTGACGGCGAGGACAGCGAGCAGTGTGGCGAGCGGCCAGAGCAGCACGGGGCACCTCGACGAGGTCGGCACCGGGGGTCCCCAGCTGGGATTCCGGGGTGGTTCGCACCATATCCCGCCGGTTTCACGAGCCGGGTGATTGGCGTCGGGTGAGGGGAGCGGTCCTGCTCCCGGAGCGCGGGGAATGCCGGGTCGGCCCGGTCGGCGGCGGGTCGTACCGGGGAGGCGGGCAGGGTAGGAGCGCGGGGCGTGCCGGGTGGGCCGGATCCCTTCGGGGGCTTACGGATTCCCTACCGGAGAAACGGATAGGATCGGTACCCATGAGCTTCGGTGGGGCATGGCGCCGCTGGCGCCGCTGGCGCAGCGGGCCGACGGCCCGGAGGGTGCTGGCCGGCTCGGTGGCGCTGGTACTGCTGGCCGGGGCCGGTACGGCTGCGGTGGCGGCCGGGTCCGGCGAGGCCGCGGTGCACCAGGAGGATCATTTTCTCGATATGCCCGAGACGCCGGGCAGCGAGCAGACCGTCCGGCTGGACACCTCCTTCTTCACCACCGGCGGCAGCCCGCGCCCGGCCGTCCTGCTGGCCCACGGCTTCGGCGGCAGCAAGGACGGCGAGCGGGACCGCGCCCGGCAGCTGGCCCGTTCCGGGTACGCCGTACTGACCTGGTCGGCCCGCGGTTTCGGGGCCTCCGGAGGGAAGATCGGCCTGGACGCGCCGGACCGGGAGATCGAGGACGTCAGGCACCTGGTGGACTGGCTCGCCAAGCGGCCCGAGGTGCAGCTGGACTCCCCCGGCGACCCCAGGGTCGGGATCACCGGCGCCTCGTACGGTGGTGGCGCCGCGCTGCTGGCCGCCGCGTACGACCCCCGGATCGACGCCGTGGCCAGCGAGATCACCTGGTGGAACCTGGCCGACGCGCTCTTCCCGCAGGGGGTGCGGGGGAGCGGCGCTGCCGACGGGGTGTTCAAGAAGCTCTGGGCCGGGATCTTCTTCACCACCGGCTCGGCCGGCGATCTCGGCGGCCCCCAGGGCAAGCGGTCGGGGGGTGCGGCCGCCGGTCCGGTGGGCTGTGGCCGGTTCCTGGACTCGCTCTGCGCGATGTACGACCGGGTCGCCACCGCCGGCCACGCGGACGCCGACGCGATCGCCACCCTGGAGCGGTCCAGCCCGTCCTCGGTGGCCTCGCGGATCAAGGTGCCCACGCTGGTGGTGCAGGGGCAGCAGGACTCGCTCTTCCCGCTGGACCAGGGCGACGCCATCGCCCGGGCGGTCGCCGCGAACGGCGCACCGGTCGGGGTGGACTGGTTCGCCGGGGGACACGACGGCGGCACCGAGGGCAGCGTCCGGACGGACGCCCGGGTGACCGGCTGGTTCAACCACTATCTGAAGGGCGCCGGAAACGACACCGGCCCGGCCTTCCGGGTCACCCGCACCGGCGGGGTCGACTCCACCGGTTTCCAGGCGGTGCTGCGCGGCGCCGACGCCGACAGCTACCCCGGCCTGTCCGGCACCGGCTCGCGCGGCATCGAACTCACCGGCCGGCCCCAGGACGTCGCCAACCCACCCGGCGGCGCGCCGCCGAACATCTCCACCCTGCCGGGGATCGGTGCGCTCACCCAGTTCGCCTCCGTCGGCGGCGGCCTCTCGCTGGACTTCCCGGGCCAGTTCGCCGCCTTCGACTCCGCGCCGCTGGACACCAGCCTGCACCTGACCGGAGCGCCCAGGATCTCCGTCCACGTCCGGGCCGACCAGCCCGAAGCGGTGCTGTTCGCCAAGCTGTACGACGTCGCACCGGACGGTGGCAAGCAACTGCCCCAGCAACTGGTCGCCCCGCTGCGGGTGACCGGCGCGGACGCGCCCGGCGGACGCACCGTCGAGATCGCGCTGCCCGCCGTGGACCACGGCTTCGAGGTCGGGCACCGGCTCAGGCTGGTGCTCTCCTCCACCGACCTGGCGTACGCCTCGCCCGCCCAGCCGGCCACCTACCAGGTCTCGGTGGCGTCGCCGCTGACCGTTCCCACCGTGGCCGGACTGCGCACCGAGGCGGCCCCGCTGCCCGCGCGGACCTGGTTGCTGCCGCTGGGTGCCGTACTGCTCGCCGCGCTGCTGCTGTTCGGCCGCCGGCTGCGCCCGCACCGGGACCGGAAGGTGCTGCCCGACCCGGCGCTGGCCGAAGTCCCGCTGCAGATCAGCGGATTGAGCAAGCGCTACCACGGCGCGGCGGACCGGTACGCGGTGCGGGACCTGAGCTTCAGGGTGGAGCAGGGCCAGGTGCTCGGACTGCTCGGTCCGAACGGTGCCGGGAAGACCACCACGCTGCGGATGCTGATGGGCCTGATCCGGCCGGACGCCGGGGAGATCCGGGTCTTCGGGCACGCGGTGCGGCCCGGTGCGCCCGTGCTCTCCCGGGTGGGCTCCTTCGTGGAGGGCGCGGGCTTCCTGCCGCACCTCACCGGCCGGGCCAACCTGCACCTGTACTGGCGGGCCACCGGACGACCGGCCGAGGACGCGCACTTCGAGGAGGCCCTGGCGATCGCCGACCTGGGCGAGGCGCTGGACCGCGCGGTGCGCACCTACTCCCAGGGCATGCGCCAGCGGCTGGCCATCGCCCAGGCCATGCTCGGGCTGCCGGACCTGCTGATCCTGGACGAGCCCACCAACGGTCTCGACCCGCCGCAGATCCGCGAGATGCGCGAGGTGATGATCCGGTACGCCGCCGCCGGGCGCACCGTCATCGTCTCCAGCCACCTGCTCTCGGAGGTGGAGCAGAGCTGCACCCACCTGGTGGTGATGGACCGCGGCCGGCTGGTCAGCGCGGGCGCCGTCGGCGAGATCGTCGGCGAGGGCGAGCTGCTGCTGGTCGGCACTCCGGCCGACTTCCCGGCGAACGAGCTGGCGCTGGCCGCCGAGAAGGCGGCCGCGCTGGCCGGCATCGGCGCGGTCTCGGCGGTGGATCGGGGCCTGCTGGTCCGGCTGGACGGCATGACGGCCGGCCGCCTGGTGGCCGAGCTGGTCGCGCTGGACGTCCCCGTCGAACGGGTCGGGCCGCACCGGCGGCTGGAGGACGCGTTCCTGTCCCTGATCGGAGGCTCGGCGTGAGCACGTCGACGGCTGACCCCACGGCGACGGCCGACCACGCGGCGGGGTACCGGGCGGGCCGGACCCTGCCACTGCGGGTGGAGATCGTCCGCCAGCTGCGGCGACGGCGCACCCTGGTGATGACCGGGGTGCTGGCGGCGATGCCGCTGGTCATCCTGGCGGCGTTCCAGATCGGCGGCACGCCGGACCGGGTGAACCGGACCACCTTCATCGAGCTGGCCACCGCCTCCGGGCCGAACTTCGCCGCCACCATGCTCTTCATGGGCACCGGCTTCATGCTGGTCATCCCGGTCGCGCTGTACTGCGGGGACACCGTGGCCGCCGAGGCCAACTGGTCCTCGCTGCGCTACCTGTTGGCCGCGCCGGTGCCCAGGGCCAGGCTGCTGCTGCGCAAGTTCACGGTCGGGCTGCTCTTCTCGGCGGCCACCGTCGTGCTGCTGCCGCTGCTCGGACTGGCGGTGGGCACCGCCGCGTACGGCTGGGGCGACCTCAAGCTGCCGACCGGGGCCAGCCTGCCCGCGTCGGCCGTGCTGCCCCGGCTGGCGATCGCGGTGGCCTTCGTCATCCTCAGCGAACTGGTCGTCGCCGCACTGGCGTTCTGGCTGTCCACGGCGACGGACGCCCCGCTCGGCGCGGTCGGCGGGGCGGTGTTCTTCACGATCATCACCGGCGTGCTGGACGCGGTCACCGCGCTCGGGTCGTTGCGCGAGTGGCTGCCCGCACACTGGCAGTACTCCTGGGCGGACGCGCTGCAACCCCAGCTGGAGTGGGGCGGCATGCTCCAGGGCGTCTCACTCTCGGTCAGCTACGCGATCGTGCTGCTCGCGCTCGCCTTCCGCGGTTTCGCCCGCAAGGACGTGGTGTCCTGAGGCGGCCGGACCGGACCTGGCCGTCCGGCCCGGGGCGGGGTGATGGGTGATGATGGTCGGGACCATGGCGTCTGTACAGCGAAGGATCGAATCCGTGGCCCAGATCGTGCTCCTCCATTCCGCCTACGGACTGCGCCCGGCGGTGTCGGCCGCAGCCGAGCGACTGCGTGCGGCCGGGCACGCGGTGCACACGCCGGACCTGTACGAGGGGCAGGTCTTCGACGACATCGAGGCCGGGATGGCCCACCGGGACAAGGTCACCAACGACGAGCTGCTGCGGCGCGCCGTCCGGGCGGTCGCGCCGCTGCTGAGCTCGGGTGAGGGCGCCGAGCAGGGGCTGGTGTACGCCGGGTTCTCGCTCGGTGGGGCGCTGGCGCAGAACCTGGCGCTGGCGGACGAGCGGGCCCGGGGCCTGCTGCTCCTGCACGGCACCTCGGACATCCGGGAGGACACGCAGACCGGGATCCCGGTCCAGCTGCACGTCGCCGAGCCCGACCCGTTCGAGTCCGAGGACTGGCTGAACACCTGGTACCTGCTGATGTCGCGGGCCGGTGCCGACGTGGAGATCCACCGCTACCACGGCGCCGGGCACCTCTACACCGACCCCGAGCTGCCGGACTACGACGCCGAGGCGGCCGAGCGGACCTGGGCCGCCGCGCTGGACTTCCTGGCGGAACTGGACGGCTGACACCAGCGGGACCGGGGCCCGGCGGTGCGGCCGGGCCCCCTCCGGGTGATGCGTCCGGGAAGCAGGGTGAAGGACTAGACTCGGTCGCGCGGATGCGAAAGCCGTGGTCCGGGCCGTGAGGGTGGCTCGGGCCTTACGTGTTTCACCGCTCCGTGATCCAGTACCGAGACCCCGGAGGCCCCGCGTTGAGCGACCAGCCGTACGCGCATCTGCACGTCCACACCGAGTACTCGATGCTGGACGGTGCCGCGCGGCTGAAGCAGCTGTTCAAGGAGGTCGAGCGGCTCGGGCAGACCCATGTCGCGATGACCGACCACGGCAACATGTACGGCGCGGCCGAGTTCCACAAGCAGGCCAAGGCCGCCGGGATCACCCCGGTGATCGGCATCGAGGCGTACGTCGCGCCGGAGTCCCGGTCCAACACCAAGCGCATCCTGTGGGGCCAGCCGCACCAGAAGAAGGACGACGTCTCGGCGTCCGGCGCCTACACCCACAAGACCATCTGGGCCCGGAACAAGGAGGGCCTGCACAACCTCTTCAAGCTGACCTCGCGCTCCTACGCCGAGGGCTGGCTGGTGAAGTGGCCCCGGATGGACAAGGAGATCATCGCCGAGCACGCCGCCGGCCTGATGGCCACCACCGGCTGCCCCTCGGGTGAGGTGCAGACCCGGCTGAGGCTCGGCCAGTTCGACGAGGCGCTGAAGTCCGCCGCCGACTACCGGGAGATCTTCGGCAAGGAGAACTACTTCCTGGAGCTGATGGACCACGGCCTGGACATCGAGAAGCGGGTCCGCGACGGGCTGCTGGAGATCAGCAGGAAGCTGAACATCCCGCCGGTGGTCACCAACGACTCGCACTACACCACCGAGGCCGACGCGGGGGCGCACGACCTGCTGCTGTGCGTGCAGACCGGCAAGAACCTCTCCGACCCGGACCGCTTCCGGTTCGACGGCACCGGCTACTACATCAAGTCGGCCGCGGAGATGTACGCCCTGGACTCCTCGGACGCCTGGCAGGAGGGCTGCCGCAACAGTCAGCTGCTGGTCGCCCAGCGGGTCGACACCACCGGCATGTTCGAGTTCAAGAACCTCATGCCGCGCTTTCCGATCCCGGAGGGCTTCGAGTCCGAGGCGGACTTCTTCAAGTCCAAGGTCTGGGAGGGCATGGACTGGCGCTTCCCGAACGGCTACGACGAGGAGCACCGCAAGCTCGCCGAGTACGAGATGGACACCATCATCCAGATGGGGTTCCCGGCGTACTTCCTCGTGGTCGCCGACTTCATCATGTGGGCGAAGAGCCAGGGCATCGCGGTGGGGCCGGGCCGTGGTTCGGCGGCCGGTTCGCTGGTCGCGTACGCGATGGGCATCACCGACCTCGACCCGATCCCGCACGGTCTGATCTTCGAGCGGTTCCTCAACCCCGAGCGCATCTCGATGCCCGATGTCGACATCGACTTCGACGAGCGCCGGCGCGGTGACGTGATCCGCTACGTGACGGAGAAGTGGGGCTCCGACAAGGTCGCGATGATCGTCACGTACGGCACCATCAAGGCGAAGGCCGCCATCAAGGACTCCTCGCGCGTCCTCGGCTACCCGTACGCGATGGGCGACCGGATCACCAAGGCGATGCCGCCGGACGTGATGGGCAAGGGCATCCCGCTGTCCGGCATCACCGACTCCTCGCACCCCCGCTACAGCGAGGCGGGCGAGATCCGCGGCCTGTACGAGACCGATCCGGACGTCAGGAAGGTGATCGACACCGCACGCGGTATCGAGGGCCTGATCCGCCAGCCCGGTGTGCACGCGGCCGGTGTCATCATGTCCGCCGAGCCGCTGACCGACCACATCCCGGTCTGGACCCGGCACACCGACGGTGTGACCATCACGCAGTTCGACTATCCGACCTGTGAGGGCCTCGGCCTTCTCAAGATGGACTTCCTCGGCCTGCGCAACCTCACGATCATGGACGACGCCGTCAAGGCGATCGAGCGGAACAAGGGCATCAAGATCAACCTGCTTGATCTGCCCCTGGACGACAAGCCCACCTACGAACTGCTCGCCCGCGGTGACACGCTCGGCGTCTTCCAGCTCGACGGCGGGCCGATGCGCTCGCTGCTGCGGCTGATGAAGCCCGACAACTTCGAGGACATCTCCGCCGTCCTCGCGCTGTACCGCCCGGGCCCGATGGGCGTCAACTCGCACACCAACTACGCCCTGCGCAAGAACGGCCAGCAGGAGATCACCCCGATCCACCCGGAGCTGGAGAAGCCGCTGGAGGAGGTGCTCCGGCCGACCTACGGCCTGATCGTCTACCAGGAGCAGGTGCAGAAGGCCGCGCAGATCCTGGCCGGCTACTCGCTCGGCCAGGCCGACCTGCTGCGGCGGGCGATGGGCAAGAAGAAGAAGGAGATCCTGGAGGCGGAGTTCGTCCCGTTCCAGAAGGGCTGCCGCGAGCGCGGCTACTCGGACGCGGCCATCCAGGCGGTCTGGGACGTCCTGGTCCCCTTCTCCGGCTACGCGTTCAACAAAGCGCACACCGCCGGGTACGGACTGGTCTCGTACTGGACCGCGTACCTCAAGGCCAACTATCCGGCCGAGTACATGTCCGGCCTGCTCACCTCGGTCAAGGACGACAAGGACAAGTCCGCGGTCTACCTCAACGAGTGCCGCAAGATGGGCATCCAGGTGCTCCCGCCGGACGTGAACGAGTCGGACTCGGACTTCACCCCGCACGGCAGCGACACCGTCCGGTTCGGTCTCACCGCGGTGCGCAACGTCGGTGGCCCGGTGGTGGATTCGATGATCCGCACCCGGAGGGCCAAGGGGAAGTACACCTCGTTCCCGGACTTCCTGGACAAGGTCGAATCGGTGGTCTGCAACAAGCGGACGGTCGAATCCCTCATCAAGGCGGGCGCGTTCGACTCGCTCGGGCACACCCGCAAGGGCCTGACCGCCCAGTTCGAGCCGATGATCGACAACGTGGTCGGGATCAAGCGCAAGGAGGCCGAGGGGCAGTTCGACCTGTTCGGCGGGGGCGACACCAGTGACGAACCGAGCTTCGGCCTCGACGTGGTGTTCTCCGAGGAGGAGTGGGACAAGGGCTTCCTGCTCACCCAGGAACGGGAGATGCTCGGCCTCTACGTCTCCTCGCACCCGCTGCACGGCATCGAGCACGTCCTCGCCGAGAAGGCGGACTGCGCGGTCGCCGACCTCGCCGAGCGCCCCGACGGCACCATCATCACCATCGGCGGCATCATCTCGGGCCTCCAGCGGAAGATGACCAAGCAGGGCAACGCCTGGGCCATCGCCACGGTGGAGGACCTGGCCGGTTCGATCGACTGCATGTTCTTCCCGGCCAGCTACCAGCTGGTCTCCTCCCAACTGGTCGAGGACGCCGTGGTGTTCGTCCGCGGCAAGCTGGACAAGCGGGAGGACGTACCGCGGCTGATGGGCATGGAGCTGTCCGTACCGGACCTCTCCAACGCGCACGCCGAGGCGCCGATCGTCATCTCGATCCCGAGCGTGAAGATCACCCCGCCGCTGGTGGCCCGGCTCGGAGAGGTGCTCGCCCACCACAAGGGCACCACGGAGGTGCGGCTGCGGCTGGAGGGGGCCCGGCAGACCACGGTGCTCCGGTTGGACCGGCACCGGGTGAAGTCGGACCCGGCGCTGTTCGGGGACCTCAAGCAGTTGCTCGGGCCCAGCTGCCTGGCGAGCTAGCGGAGTTGTCCGCGGGGAACCGCGCGGGCCTGGCCGGGCCCGGGGCGCTCGGCCGGCCCGCGCGGTTCCCCGTCCGCCGCCGGGCACCGGTCAGCCGGCCCGGTTGCCGAGCCCGGCCGGGACGGCGGTGTGCAGGGCGGCGATGAACGCGGCCACGGCCGGGTGGGTACCGGCTCCGGCGCGGAACGCGGTACGGGTGCGCCGGTACATCGGCAGCCGGGTGAGCACCACGCCCGGATGCGCACCCGCAGTCACCCCGAGGTGCGGGACCAGCGCCACCCCCTGGCCGACCGCCACCAGGGCCAGCACCGTGGTGAAGTCGTCGATCCAATGCCTGACCTGCGGAGTGAACCCGGCTGCCTCGCAGGCGCGTTGGGCCATGGTGTGGCAGAGCGTGCCGAGCGGGGCCATGATCCACGGCGCTTCCCGCTGCTCGGCGAGGCCGCCAGGGGAGAGCGCGGCGAGGTACATCGGCTCGGTGAACAGCGGCGCGGTCACCGCCAGCCCCGGCTCCGGCTCGACCGGGACCAGGTCGTACTCGTGGACCAGCGCCACGTCCAGCTCGCCCGCCCGCACCGCGGCGGCCACCCCGGCCGGATCCACCTCGGTCACCATCGGCACCAACCCCGGGTGGCGGCCGGCCAGTTCGGCCAGTGCGGCCGGGATGATCGCGCGGGCGGCCGACGGATACGTCCCGATCCGCAGCGGACCGGCCAACCCCTGGCGGGCGTGCGCCAGTTCCGCGCCCGCCTGCTCCAGCCGCTCCAGCACCGCCTCCGCGTGCCGGACCAGGTTCCGCCCGGCCGGAGTGAGTGCGACCCGGCGCCCGGTGCGCTCCAGCAGCGGCACCCCGGCCTCCCGCTCCAGCGCTGACAGCTGCTGGGAAACCGCGGACGGGGAGAACGAGAGCGAGTCGGCGACCGCGGCGATGGTGCCGAGATGGGCGAGTTCGCGCAGCAGGCGCAGACGACGGACATCGAGCATCAGGCCACCTTACGAGAAGCGTCGGAAACGTGAACTGGACCTGCACGGTGTCCAGGCCGCAGGCTCTGAGGCATGGAACTTCAGGGGATCTACGTACCGCTGATCACGCCGTTCGACGAGGACGGCGCCATCGCCACCGAGGCACTGGAGCGACTGGCGCACTCGGTGCTGGACCAGGGTGCCGCCGGG
This sequence comes from Kitasatospora sp. NPDC001175, assembly GCF_053598215.1. Taxonomy (NCBI): domain Bacteria; kingdom Bacillati; phylum Actinomycetota; class Actinomycetes; order Kitasatosporales; family Streptomycetaceae; genus Kitasatospora; species Kitasatospora sp. NPDC001175. The sequence goes on from NZ_JBSFJU010000002.1 coordinate 73,766, forward strand.
CTGGTCGCGCTCGGCACCACCGGCGAGCCCGCCACCCTGGACGAGGACGAGCGGCGCGCCGTCACCGAGGTCTGCGCCCGGGTCTGCCGGGAGCGCGGCGCCACGCTGATCGTCGGCGCGGGCGGCAACGACACCAGGCGCAGCGCCGAGCAGCTCGCCGCGCTGACCGGGGTGGACGCGGCGCTGGTCACCGTCCCGGCCTTCACCCGTCCGGGCGAGGCGGGAGTGCTGGCGCACTTCGAGTACCTGGCCGAGCGGAGTGCCGTACCGCTGGTCATTTACCACATCCCGTACCGCACCGGGCAGGCGCTCGGCGCCGCCACCCTGCGCAGGCTGCTGTCGCTGCCGGGGATCGCCGGGGTCAAGTACGCGGCGGGTGGGATCGACGAGAGCACCGTGGGACTGCTCGCCGGTGGCGGCGGCGGGGTGCTGGGCGGGGACGACACGGTGATCTCGCCGCTGCTCGCACTGGGCGCGTGCGGAGGCATCCTGGCCTCGGCACACCTGGCCACCGAGAGGTTCGTGGAGCTGGCGGACGCCTGGCGCAAGGGCGACGCGGTGAGGGCCAGGGAGCTGGGCGCCCGACTCGCCGCGCTCTCGGCAGCCTGCTTCGCGGAGCCCAACCCGACCGTGACCAAGGGGGTGCTGCACGCCCGAGGGGTGATTCCCACGCCGGCGGTGCGGTTGCCGCTGCTCCCGGCAGATGAGGTGTCGGTGGCGCGGGCGCTGGAGCTGCTCGCGGCGCTCGACGACTGACGGACGGTACCCGGGGCGAGGGGCGCCCCGCGCGCTCTGCGGGGTTCGCGCCCGGCCCACCGGGCGCCCCCGGCGGCCGGCGGGCGGTGACCACAGCTTGGGACGAGATCCCGGATCCGGCCGTCGACCAGGCATGATGGCCAGGTGCGGGGCCAGAACGAGCACAGCAGAACAACAGGAGGAGTCCGATGAGGATCGGCATCGTAGGAGCCACCGGCCAGGTCGGCGGCGTGATGCGCCGCGTACTGGCCGAGCGCAACTTCCCGGTGGAGCAGCTGAGGCTCTTCGCCTCGGCCCGTTCGGCCGGTCAGACCCTGGAGTGGCAGGGCAGTGCGATCACGGTCGAGGACGCCGCCACGGCCGACTACAGCGGTCTGGACATCGTGCTCTTCTCTGCCGGCGGTGCCACCTCCAAGGCGCTGGCGCCCGAGGTCGCCGCGGCCGGCGCGGTCGTGATCGACAACTCCTCGGCCTGGCGCCGCGATCCCGAGGTGCCGCTGGTGGTCGCGGAGGTCAACCCGCACGCGATCGCCGACCGCCCCAAGGGCATCATCGCCAACCCGAACTGCACCACCATGGCGGCCATGCCGGTGCTGCGTCCGCTGCACCAGGAGGCCGGCCTGGTCTCCCTGGTGGTCACCACCTACCAGGCGGTCTCCGGCAGCGGCCTGGCCGGTGTGGCCGAGCTGCAGCAGCAGGCGGGCAAGGTGGTGGACGGCGCCCAGGCACTGGTGCACGACGGGTCGGCCGTCGAGTACCCCGAGCCGCAGGTCTACAAGCGCCCGATCGCCTTCAACGTGGTGCCGCTGGCCGGCTCGATCGTGGACGACGGCTCGTTCGAGACCGACGAGGAGCAGAAGCTCCGCCACGAGAGCCGCAAGATCCTGGAGATCCCCGGGCTGAAGGTCTCCGGCACCTGCGTCCGGGTCCCGGTGTTCACCGGCCACTCGCTGCAGGTCAACGCCCGCTTCGCGGCCGGGATCACCCCGCAGCGCGCGTCCGAACTGCTGGCCGAGGCGCCCGGCGTCGAGCTGTCCGAGATCCCGACCCCGCTGCAGGCGGCCGGTCAGGACCCGACCTACGTCGGCCGGATCCGGGTGGACGAGACGGTCGAGCACGGTCTGTCGCTCTTCCTGTCCAGCGACAACCTGCGCAAGGGCGCGGCGCTCAACGCCGTCCAGGTGGCCGAGCTGGTCGCCGCCGAGCTCAAGGGCCGCTGACCGGTCCCTTTTGCCGGTGCCGGGCCTCCTGGGGAGGCCCGGCACCCCGCTCCTCAGGTCAGGGCTGCGGATGCGCCGCGACGGTGACCGTGAGCGGGGACGAGACCGCGCCGCCCGTCCACTTGTCGCCGGGGGAGTACCACTCGTACTCGCCCGAGGCCGTGGCCCTCACGTGCGCCGTGACGGTTCCGGTGGCGTCCGAGACGGCGGTGGCGACCGTGCTCCAGCGCGCGCTGCCGTGCGCGCGGAACTGGAGGTAGGCCGTCCCGCCCTCGTAGCCGTGGTACTTGTTGTCGCTCCAGAACGCCCGGTTCAGCCAGCCCTTGACCGTCAGCTCCTGCCCGGCGGTGGCGTGCGAGGGCACGTCGTAGCCGGAGATCCGGGCCGCACGCTTGAGCGAGAAGCCGCCCGCGGTCTGGCCGACGAACCGGTCGCCGTCATTGGCGTTCACCTTGAGGTCCACGAACCAGGTGCCGGCCTCGTCGTTGTAGACGTCCTTCCTGGACGGGTCCACCGTCGCCGTGCCCCGGCAGACCGAGACGGTGTGCGAGGTCGGTTCGCACGTCATCGGGCTGACCTTCAGCACGCCGTACGAGGGCCCCCAGACACCGATCGGACTCACCGAGCGGATACCGGAGTCGTCCTGCGCAGTCACCTCCACCGGGAAGGTGATCGGGTCGGTCGGGCCGACCAGGATCGTATGACCCTTGTTGACGGTGATCCCGAGCACCCGGGTGTCGCCCTGCGAGGTGTCGGTGGTGACGGTGGGCACCAGCAGTACCGCTCCTGCCGCCAGCACGCTCGCCGCGCACAGAACCGCGATTCTCTTCCGCATCAGTCCCTCAGCATTGCCAGTGGCCGGGCCCGCTCTTGCCACACATGATCCGATCGGACGGTTCACCGCCCGATCGGAGGGTAAAGAAGTGCGCAACGGTAGTGCGGTCCGGGGTCCGGCGCCCCCGCAGGGTGCACCGGCGCACCTCCGGTCACCGGTGGCCGACCCGGAGAAGAGGTGCGAATCATGGACCGCTGCGCCGTCCTCGTGGACGCCGGATACCTGTTGGGAGCAGCCGCCAGCCTACTGGCCGGAGAGCCCTCCCGTTCCCGGGTGTCGGTGGACCATACCGCTCTGATCGCCGCGCTGCGGGCCCGGGCCGAGGCCGAGACCGGGCTTCCGCTGCTGCGGATCTACTGGTTCGACGCCGCCCCGGACCGCCGTCCGCTGCCCGAACACCGCAGGCTCCGGGTGCTGCCCCGGGTCACCGTACGCCTGGGCGCGCTCACCCGCGCCGAGGGCCGCTGGGTGCAGAAGGGCGTGGACGCCGTGATGCACGCCGAACTCGCCGAACTCGCCCGCAACCGCGCCTGCGCCGATGTGGTGCTGGTCACCGGGGACGGCGACCTGCTGCCCGGCATGATGTCCGCCAAGGAGCACGGTGTGGTCGTCCACCTGTGGGCGCTGCAGGCCGCCGACGGCGACTTCAACCAGTCCGAGGACCTGGTCGGCGAGGCCGACGAGCGCCGGGTGCTGGACCGCGAGTGGATCGAGGCCTGGGTACGGCTGCGCGAGGCCGCGCCCGCCCATCCGCTCGGCGAGCCCCGCCCCGAGATCGCCCAACTGCTCGCCGCCCCGCCCGCCGCGGGCCACCCCGGGCACCCGGTTGCCCGGCCCGGCCCGGAGCAGCCGGCCGCCCTCGCCGACGAGACCCGGCAGGCCGCCGCGCTCAAGGTGGTGCCGACCCCCAGGGACCTCGCCCACCGGGCACCCGCCCCCGCCGCCGCGCCGGCCTCGATCGTGCTGCGCTGGTCCTCCGAACGCGGCTGGGTGGACCGGCCCGGAACGGAGCACCACGGCACTGGCGACAGCCTGCCGATACTCGCCCAGCTCACCACCGCCGAGCAGCGCTGGGCCGATCGCGAGGAGGACATCACCAAGATCGGCGGTGACGCCCACGAGGTCGGGCAGGTCTTCGCCCGGCGCTGGATCGACCGCCTCGGCTCGCCGTCCCGGCTCACCCCGCTGTGGGCCGACTACCCGCGCATCCCGCACCGCCTGGACGGCGAGCTGCTGCGCTACGCCGCCCGGTTCGGACTGCTCGCGCACAAGGACGACCAGATCGACGAGCACGACCGCTACGCGATCCGGGCCGGCTTCTGGAAGGAGCTCGCCGCCCGGGTGCCCGGCGGCGAGGCGCTGGGTACCGACGGTCCCGCCGACGGGTGAGCCCACCGGGCGCCGGGCCGGGACGGCGTTGGTGATTGCAGCCCCCTTGTCCTGATCTGCTCTGCGGGCGCGTAGAGTCTTCGACCGTGAGCGACACCGACCGGCCGGCCCCGCAGGCCGGGCCGCAAGGCGACCTCGGCGGTACCGGGCGATACACCGGGCAGTGCTGCACCGTACGAGACCTTGCCAAGACCTACCGCAGCCCGAGCCGGGGCCTGGGCCGAGGCCGCAGCCGTGACGCCGCCGCCGCGGGCGCCGAGCGCGGCGCCACGGGCGAGGTCCGGGCCAACGACGGCATCGACCTGGACGTCCGGTGCGGCGAGATCTTCGGACTGCTCGGCCCGAACGGCGCCGGGAAGTCCACCCTGGTCCGCCAGCTCACCGGGCTGCTGCGCCCCGACCGGGGCAGTGTGCACATCCTCGGCCACGACATCGTCCGCCATCCCGAACGGGCCGCCCGGCTGCTCGCCTACCTCGGGCAGGAGTCCACGGCGCTGGACGAGCTGACGGTGGCCCTGGCCGCCGAGACCACCGGCCGGCTGCGCGGGCTCACCCCGGCGCGGGCCCGCGGTGAGACGGCCGACGTACTGGCCGAGCTCGGCCTCGAACCGATCGCGCACCGCCCGCTCGCCAAGCTCTCCGGCGGCCAGCGCCGGCTGGCCTGCTTCGCCGCCGCCCTGGTGGGCGAGCGGCCGCTGCTCGTCCTGGACGAGCCCACCACCGGTATGGACCCGGTCGCCCGCCGTGCCGTCTGGTCGGCGGTGGACCGCCGCCGCGCCGAGCGCGGCACCACCGTGCTGCTGGTCACCCACAACGTGATCGAGGCGGAGACCGTCCTGGACCGGGTCGCCGTGGTCGACCGCGGCCGGGTGATCGCCTGTGACACGCCCGGCGGCCTGAAGGCACTGGTCGACGGTGACGTCCGGCTGGACCTGGTCTGGCGGACCGAGGCCCCGACCGACGTCCCCGCCGTCGCCCGGATCGCCGAGCAGGCCGAGCGCTCTGGCCGCCGCTGGACCGTCCGAACCAGCCCCGAGCAGGCCCGGGAGCTGGTCACCGCGGTGACCACCGGCCCCGCCTTCGCGGCCCTGGACGACTTCACCCTGGCCACCCCAAGCCTGGAGGACGCCTACCTCAAGCTGGGCGGCCGAGGCGGAGGGCTGGCGAAGTGAGGCCGGGGCATCCGCACGGGGGCGAGGGGGCGGCTATCGGTGACGGAAGAGTGATGATCGTTTCTTTCGAGGTGGACCGGTGACCCTGCTCGACCGTCCGGCGGCGGTGACCGAGACCGCCGCTCCGCTCGCGCCCGCCGCGCGGCTGCTGCCCGCGCTGGCCGCCGTCTACCGGGCCCAGCTGGCCCGGGCCAGGGTGGCCCGGATCCCGCTGCTCTTCGTGGCGACCTTCCAGTCGCTCGGCATCCTGGTCATGATGCGCGGGGTGGTGGACGCCGGGGAGAACTCCGCCGCGCGCGCCGTGGTCGCGGGCTCCAGCGTGCTCGTGGTCGCCTTCGTGGCGCTCAACCTGCTCGCCCAGTACTTCGGCAAGCTCCGGGCCACCGGCGGACTGGACCACTACGCGACGCTGCCCGTCCCGCCCGCCGCCGTGGTGCTCGGCGCGGCCGGCGCGTACGCCTCGTTCACCGTGCCCGGTGCGCTGGTGACGGCCGCGGTGGGCGCGGTGATGTTCTCGCTGCCGCTGGCCAATCTGTGGGTGCTGCTGGCGGTCGTCCCGCTCGCCGGCGCCGCGCTGTCCGGTCTCGGCGCGGCCTGCGGGCTGCTCGCACCACGCCAGGAGATCGCCACCCTGCTGGGCCAGCTCGGGATGTCCGCCGCCCTGCTGCTGGGCGTCCTGCCGGTGGACCACCTGCCGCAGGCAGTGCGCTGGCTGCGCGACCTGCTGCCCTCGACGTACGGAGTCGAGGCGTTCGCCCGCACCTTCGGCCCCGGGCCCGACTGGGCGGCCGTGGCCGGCGACCTGGCGGTCTGTGCGGCGGTCGGCCTTGCCTCGTTGACCCTGGCGACCTGGGCGTACCGCCGGGCGACCACCCGCTGAGCCGGGCGGAGCGGGGCCTGCGACGAGGGCGGACCCGTCCGGATCCGGCGAGTCGTGAAACGATGGCCCCGTGACCGTACCGAACACACCTGCGGAGCCGGGCGCCGAGCAGGTGCCCGACGCCGACCCGTACGCAGCCGATCTGGACCTCCGCGAGCCGCCGCGGGAACGGCGGCCGCTGCTGCCGGAGGTGAAGATCGCCGCGGTGCTGACGGTGGCCGGGGTGCTGCTGGGCGTCGTCGTCGGTCTGCTCTGGCTATGGCTGGCACCCCGGGTGATGCTCGTAGCGGCCAGCGACGCCATCCGGTACGTCGATCCCGAAGGGGAGCAGCGGGCCGGCGCGGACAGCCTCTTCGCGCTGCTCGGGCTGGCCGCCGGGGCGGTCAGTGCGCTGGCCGCCTTCCTGCTCACCCGGGCGCGGGGCGGCGGCGTCGCCGTCGCGGCCGGCCTGACCGCGGGCGGTGTGCTCGGGTCGCTGCTCGCCTGGCAGCTCGGGGTCCGGCTCGGGCCGAGTACGGACGTGGTCGCGAACGCCAAGGCGGCCGGGATGGGCGTGCAGTTCAGCGCCGCGCTCCAGCTCGGCGCGAAGGGCGCGCTGATGGTGTGGCCGATGACCGCGCTGGTGGTGCTGCTGATCCTGTCGGCCGCCTTCGGCAAGCGGGAGGAGGACCCGCCGCCGTACTGGGCGGGCCCGGAGTGGACCGGCCCCGGTGAGCCGGCCGTCCACCCCGAGGACGGGAACGCTCCCGCGCCCGCGGAGAGCGCGGAGCAGCCCGAGGAGAACCCGAAGCCCCCGACCGGACAGGGGCCCACGCCGCCCGCGTAGGCCAGGCAGGCCCTAGCGGCTGATGGGGGCCGTACGGGCGCCGGTGAGGGCGGCGAGGTCGGCGGGGGAGAGCTCGACCTCGAGGCCGCGGCGGCCGGCCGACACGTAGACGGTCGGGTGGTCGAGGGCGCCGGCGTCCAGGACGGTGCGCAGTGGACGGCGCTGGCCGAGCGGGGAGATGCCGCCCCGGACGTAGCCGCTGCTGCGCTCGGCGGCCGCCGGGTCGGCCATCGCCGCCCGCTTCCCGCCGACGGCGGCGGCCAGCGCCTTGAGGTCAAGCTGCTTGGACACCGGGACGATGCCGACCGTCAGGGTGCCGTCCACGTCGGCGACCAGGGTCTTGAAGACCCGGCCGCCGTCCACGCCCAGGGCCTCGGCGGCCTCGCCGCCGTAGGAGGCGGCCGCCGGATCGTGCTCGTAGGCGTGCACGGTGAAGGCGACCCCGGCCGCCTCCAGCGTCACCGTCGCGGGCGTGCCCTGCCCGCCCTTCGTCCTCTTCGCCACAGTCGACCCCTCGGCCCTCGGCTCTGTCGGTTCGGTCAGTTCGGGCTGAACGCCTGGCGGGTCAGGTCCGCCGCGGGCAGCGACGGCAGCCGGGCGATCAGTGCGGTCTCCCGGCGCAGCAGTTCCAGCTCGATGGTGAGCCGCTGCGCGGTGTCGGTGCAGGCGAGCAGTTGCTGCTTGACGGGAGTGGGCAGCACGGAGGCCGCCGCGACCAGGTACGAGAGCACCTGCGGGTCGGTCGGCAGCTCCTGCTCCCCGGCCAGGCTGGCCTCCCGTGCGCCCGCCAGCCGCTTGCGGTAGGCGAAGAAGGCCCGCTCCACGCCGGCCGCGAGGGCGCCGGCCCCGTCGCCCGGCTGCTCCTCGATCGGTTCGGTCTCGCCGACCAGGTAGGGGCCGCTCGGGTCCACGTCGTGCAGCCGGAACCGGGTGGTGCCGGTGACCAGCAGTTCGTACTGGCCGCCGGGGAGCTCCTTCGCGGAGGCGATCGAGGCCACGCAGCCGACCCGGTGCAGGGCCTCCAGCGGCTCGCCGGTCACGGTGCCCAGGCCGTCCAGCGGACCGGCCGGGCCGTCCGGCTCGCGGACCGGTGCGACCTCCCGGCCGTCCCGGATCGCCACCACCCCGAACCGGCGCGGCGGGTCCTCCGGCTGGGCCATCAGGTCGGCGACCAGCCGCCGGTAGCGCTCCTCGAAGACGCGCAGGGGCAGGACGAGCCCCGGGTACAGGACCGTGTTGAGCGGGAAGATCGGGAGCCGTTCAGTCACGGCGGACAGACTAGACGGCCGACGGCCCGCCGTGCGCAGGGCTTTCACCCCCGGGGGCGGAACGGGGCCCGGCACCTGGCCAGGCTCCGCCCGGGAGCTCAGCCGCGCTGGAGCATCCGGGTGGCGCTGGTGACCACGGTGGTGGCCAGCAGCCAGCCGGAAATCACCAGGCCGGCCACCACCCACTGGCCGGCCAGGTCCGGGTTCCAGCCGTCCTGGCTGAGGTCGACCACCGGGAGCACCTTGCTGAGCGCGAACAGGGCGGGGTTCCAGGTCGGCCGCTCGTCGGCCTTCAGCGGGGCCGGGTGGTGGCCGAGGAAGTACAGGGTGCCGAGCGCCCAGGTGACGAGCAGCCAGAGCGCGGCCCGGCCGGGACGGTAGCCGTAGCCGACGGTGGCGTCCTGGAGCAGGCCCCAGAGGCGTCCCGGCAGCGGCAGGGTGGCGCGGCGCCGGCGCTGCTTGGCGTACTGGACCTCGCGGGCGTCCTCGTCCCGGCCGTCCCGGCGCAGGGCGGCGGCCAGCTGCTCGTACGGTTCGGGCTGGAACTCGCCGAGGGAGTTCTCCAGCCAGGTGATCCGCTGCTGGACGGTGAAGGTCCCGGCGGGGCGCAGGGACTCGTAGGTGAAGCCGGTGAGGCCGACTCCGGCGGCCGCGGGCCAGGCGCCGGGGGCGTCGACCAGGTTGCCGACCCGGGCGCGGGTCAGGGTGACCCGGCCGGTGGGCGGGGTGCGGCAGGTGAAGCGCAGCTCGGGGGTCTGGATCCGGTTGAGCGAGAGGTCCTGGTCGGGGCCGAGGTGGAACTCGGCGTCGGAGATCAGGCAGGCGTTGTCGAAGCGGCCGTCGGAGATCCGCACCCGTCCGTGGGAGCGGAACGGGGTGGTCGAGGTGCTGACGACGGCGGCGTCGCCGTACCCGGAGCCGTAGACGGCGGAGGAGTTCACCCAGCCGCTGTCGTTCGAACCGCTCAGGTAGAGCGTGTGGCCGACGGTGATGCGCGGGGCGTTGAGCGAGTAGCCGTCGGCGGTGCCGCGCAGCCGGGCGCCGCGCAGCGAGAGCCGGCCGCCGACACGGGCGGAGCGCAGGCTGAGCTCGCCGTGGGCCTCCAGCCGGTCGGCCTCCAGGTCGTGGCTGACCGAGAGCCCGTCGGCGGCCATGGCGCGGCCGTAGCCGTCGTGGCCGAGCCGGGTCTGGTTGAGCAGCAGGTCGGTGCCTATCCGCGCGTCGGTGAGCCGGATGCCGCGGTCGATCCGGCAGCGGGCGAGGTGCAGGTCGCCGGTGGTGGTCAGCCGGGAGGCTTCGAGACGGCCCAGCTGGCAGCCGACCAAGCGGACGGTGCCCGCGGTGGCCTCGGAGATCAGGACCTTCCCGGTGAAGCGGCACCAGCGCAGTTCGAGGTAGTGCGTGACGTCGGCACCGGCCAGGGTGAGCCGGCCGCTGATCAGCGCGCCGACGAGTTTGAGGGACGCGACACGCCCGGGCTGTGCGGAAGGACCGGCGAGCAGCAAACGGGCGATCACCTCGGCCCTGATGGTCCGCTCGGGCCCCCAGGAATGCTCCGAAAAGGGGTCGTCCACCTCGGTGTCTTCCGAGTCCGGTCCACCACTGCGTCCATCCTGCTCGGCGGTGGGTAGGAAGGCGCCGTCACCCCGGTCGGGAAAGGCCCGGAGGTCATACGTCTCCCCGTTGCGGAAGGCTTCCCACAGGCCCGCTTCGACCGCAGTCCAGTCGCTCGGTGGCTGTTCCGTCATGGTTTCCCCCGTGATCTTCGTTTGTCTCGGCTTTCGTATCACGGACTGAACTGCGCGGCCGCCGCTTCTGGCCACTCCTTACACTTGCTTCTGTGATCTCCCGAATTGACCTGCGCGGCTCCGACCTCATGGACCTGCGCGACGTGCTGCCCCGTGCCGAGTTCGACGTGGAAGCCGCCCTGGAGAAGGTGCGGCCGATCTGCGAGGACGTACGCCATCGCGGTGTCGCGGCACTGATCGAGATCACCGAGCGCTTCGACGGCGTCCGGCTGGAGACCACCCGGGTCCCGCAGGAGCGGATCGACGCGGCGCTGGTCGGCCTGGACCCGAAGGTGCGGGCCGCGCTGGAGGAGTCGATCCGCCGCGCCCGGCTGGTCCACCGCGAGCAGCGCCGCACCGACCACACCACCCAGGTGGTGCCCGGCGGCACGGTGTCCGAGCGCTGGGTGCCGGTCGACCGGGTCGGCCTGTACGTGCCGGGCGGCCTGGCCGTCTACCCGTCCTCCGTGGTGATGAACGTCGTCCCGGCGCAGGAGGCCGGGGTCGAGGGCATCGCGGTCACCTCGCCGCCGCAGAAGGCCTTCGGCGGCTCGGTGCACCCGACGATCCTGGCGGCCTGCGCGCTGCTCGGCGTCACCGAGGTGTACGCGGCCGGCGGCGCCCAGGCGATCGCGATGTTCGCGTACGGCACCGAGGAGTGCCGCCCGGTCAACCTGGTGACCGGCCCCGGCAACATCTACGTGGCCGCCGCCAAGCGCCTGCTCAAGGGCCGGATCGGCATCGACGCCGAGGCGGGCCCGACCGAGATCGCGGTCCTGGCCGACGACAGCGCCTCGGCGCGCGAGGTGGCCGCCGACCTGATCAGCCAGGCCGAGCACGACCCGATGGCCGCCTCGGTGCTGGTCACCGACTCGGTCGCGCTGGCCGAGGCGGTGGAGCTGGAACTCAAGGAGCAGGTCGCCCGGACCAAGCACCGCGAGCGGGTCACCACCGCGCTGGGCGGCAAGCAGTCCGGCATCGTGCTGGTGGACGACGTCGAGCAGGGCCTCGCGGTGGTCAACGCCTACGCCGCCGAGCACCTGGAGATCCAGACCCGGGACGCCCGCGCGGTCGCCGCCCGGGTGCGCAACGCGGGCGCGATCTTCATCGGCCCGTTCGCGCCGGTCTCGCTCGGCGACTACGCGGCCGGCTCCAACCACGTGCTGCCGACCGGCGGCTGCGCCTGCCACTCCTCCGGTCTGTCGGTGCAGTCCTTCCTGCGCGGCATCCACGTCGTGGACTACTCGCGCGAGGCGCTGGCCGGCGTCGCCGCGCACGTGGTCAACCTGGCCGACGCCGAGGACCTGCCGGGGCACGGCGACGCGATCTTGGCCCGCTTCGACTGGACGGTACCGGGACAGTGAAGATCGACGACCTCCCCATCCGTGACGAGCTGCGCGGCCAGTCCCCGTACGGCGCACCGCAGCTGGACGTGCCCGTCCAGCTGAACACCAACGAGAACCCGTACCCGCTGCCCGAGCCGCTGGTCGCCCGGATCGCCGAGCGGGTCGCCGAGGCCGCCCGCCACCTCAACCGCTACCCCGACCGGGATGCCGTCGAGCTGCGCGAGGCGCTGGCCGCGTACCTGACCAGGACCACCGGCTTCCGGCGCGGCCGCGAGCAGGTCTGGGCCGCCAACGGCTCCAACGAGATCCTCCAGCAGCTGCTGCAGACCTTCGGCGGCCCCGGCCGCACCGCGCTCGGCTTCGAGCCCTCGTACTCGATGCACGCACTCATCTCCCGTGGCACCGGAACCGGTTGGATCTCCGGCCCGCGCAACGACGACTTCACCATCGACCTGGCGGCAGCCAGGGCGGCGATCGCCGAGCACCGCCCCAACGTGGTGTTCATCTGCTCGCCGAACAACCCGACCGGCACCGCGGTCGCCGCCGACACCGTGCTCGCCCTGTACGAGGCGGCGCAGGCCGCCCGGCCCAGCCTGGTGGTCGTCGACGAGGCGTACGTCGAGTTCTCGCACCGGCCCTCGCTGCTGTCGCTGCTGGAGGGCCGCCCCAACCTGGTGGTCAGCCGCACCATGTCCAAGGCCTTCGGCGCCGCCGGGCTGCGCCTGGGCTACCTGGCCGCCGACGCCGCCGTGGTGGACGCGGTGCAGCTGGTCCGGCTGCCGTACCACCTGTCGGCCGTCACCCAGGCCACCGCGCTGGCCTGCCTGGAGTACACCGACACCCTGCTCGGTTACGTCCAGCAGCTGAAGGGCGAGCGGGACCGGGTGGTGGACTCGCTGCGCGAGCTCGGGCTCGAAGTCACCGACTCCGACGCCAACTTCATCCAGTTCGGCCGCTTCACCGACACCCGTGCGGTCTGGCAGGCGATTCTCGACCGGGGCGTCCTGGTCCGCGACAACGGTGTGCCCGGATGGCTGCGCGTCACCGCCGGCACCCCCGCCGAGAACGACGCCTTCCTGGACGCCGTCCGGCTGGTCCTCCCGCCCTCCTCGCCCGCCATCGGGCGGGGGCACCCCCAGCCGAAGGCTGGGGGTGCGGGGCCCGAACCCACCCCCACCCTTGCCGGAGCGCGCCCCGCGCGCGCGGCCAGTCAGGAGCTGTAGCAACCTCATGTCCCGTATCGGACGCGTCGAACGCACCACCAAGGAGACCTCGGTCCTGGTCGAGATCGACCTCGACGGCACCGGAAGGACCGACATCTCCACGGGCGTCGGGTTCTACGACCACATGCTCGACCAGCTGGGCCGGCACGGTCTGTTCGACCTGACCGTCAAGACCGACGGCGACCTGCACATCGACACCCACCACACCATCGAGGACACCGCCCTCGCCCTGGGTGCCGCATTCCGGCAGGCGCTCGGCGACAAGGTCGGCATCTACCGCTTCGGCAACTGCACCGTGCCGCTGGACGAGTCGCTCGCCCAGGTGACCGTGGACCTCTCGGGCCGCCCCTACCTGGTGCACACCGAGCCCGAGGGCATCGCGCCGATGATCGGCAGCTACGACACCACGATGACCCGGCACATACTCGAGTCGTTCGTCGCCCAGGCACAGATCGCGCTGCACGTCCACGTCCCGTACGGGCGCAACGCGCACCACATCGTGGAGTGCCAGTTCAAGGCCCTGGCGCGGGCGCTGCGGTACGCCAGTGAACGTGACCCGCGCGCGGCGGGCATCCTCCCCTCGACGAAGGGCGCGCTGTGAGCAAGTCCGCCACGCTGCTGATCATCGCCGGGCTGTTCCTGTCCGGCGGCGTGTACTCGTTCTGGAAGCAGAAGCAGTCCAAGAGCGTGATCGCGGTGCTCGCGATCGGTGCGGCGCTGTGCCTCGCCTCCGGCATCATGCGCCTCTAGAGACCGGAAGACTGACATGTCCAAGAATGTTGTGGTGCTGGACTACGGCTCCGGTAACCTCCGCTCCGCCCAGCGCGCCCTCGAGCGCACCGGCGCGCACGTCACCGTCACCTCGGACTTCCAGCAGGCGATGGACGCGGACGGCCTGCTGGTCCCCGGCGTCGGCGCCTTCGAGGCGTGCATGCGCGGGCTGAAGGCGGTGCGCGGCGAGCAGATCATCGGCCGCCGGCTGTCCGGCGGCCGCCCGGTGCTCGGAATCTGCGTCGGAATGCAGATCCTGTTCGAGCGCGGCGTCGAGCACGGCGTGGAGACGGCCGGCTGCGACGAGTGGCCCGGCACCGTCGAGCCGCTGGACGCGCCGATCGTCCCGCACATGGGCTGGAACACCGTCCAGGCCCCCGAGGGCAGCCGCCTGTTCGCCGGCCTCGACCCGGACACCCGGTTCTACTTCGTGCACTCCTACGGCGTGCGCCGCTGGGAGCTGGAGACCCACAGCCAGCGGATCAACGCCCCGATGGTCACCTGGGCCACGCACGGACAGCCGTTCGTCGCCGCCGTGGAGAACGGCCCGCTCTGGGCCACCCAGTTCCACCCCGAGAAGTCCGGTGACGCCGGCGCCGCCCTGCTGACCAACTGGGTCAACACCCTCTGAAGCCTGGAAAGTTGCTTACGATGTCCCGCTTGGAACTCCTTCCCGCCGTCGACGTCCGCGACGGTCAGGCCGTCCGGCTGGTCAAGGGCGCCTCCGGTACCGAGACCTCCTTCGGCGAGCCGCTCGCCGCCGCCCTCGCCTGGCAGAACGCCGGCGCCGAGTGGCTGCACCTGGTCGACCTGGACGCCGCCTTCGGCACCGGCAGCAACCGTGAGCTGCTGCGCGAGGTCACCGGCGCCCTCGACATCAAGGTCGAGCTCTCCGGCGGCATCCGCGACGACGAGTCGCTGGCCGCCGCCCTGGCCACCGGCTGCACCCGGGTCAACCTCGGCACCGCCGCCCTGGAGAGCCCCGAGTGGGTCGCCAAGGTCATCGCCGAGCACGGCGACAAGATCGCGGTCGGCCTGGACGTGGTCGGCACCACCCTGCGCGGCCGCGGCTGGACCCGCGACGGCGGCAACCTGTACGAGGTGCTGGCCCGCCTCGACTCCGAGGGCTGCGCCCGCTACGTGGTCACCGACGTCAACCGCGACGGCACCCTGACCGGCCCCAACCTGGAGCTGCTGCGGAACGTCTGCGCCGCCACCGACAAGCCGGTGGTCGCCAGCGGCGGGGTCTCCTCGCTGGACGACCTGCGCGCCATCGCCGGTCTGGTCCCCGAAGGTGTCGAGGGCGCGATTGTGGGCAAGGCCCTCTACGAGCAGAAGTTCACTCTCGAAGAGGCGCTGGAGGCTGTGTCCCGATGACCGAAATCCCGGCCACGCAAAGCTCGTTGAGAATCTCCGGCGCTTCTCCCTGGGAGGAGGAGTTCGGCTACTCGCGTGCCGTGCGGGCCGGGGACTTCGTTCTGGTGGCCGGCAGCACCGCCTACGACAACGGGGTCGTCCAGAGTGAGGGCGACCCCTACCAGCAGACCCTCGCCGCTTTCGGTGTGGCACTCAAAGCCCTGGCCCGGTACGGCCTCGACGCGGCGGACGTGGTCCGCACCCGGATGTACATCACCCACGTCCGGGACTCCGAAGAGGTCGGCCGGGCACACAAGAAGCTCTTCGACGCGATCCGCCCGGTGGCGAGCATGGTCGTGGTGGAGGGCCTGATCGACTCCCGGATGATGGTCGAGGTCGAAGTCGACGCCTACCGTCCCGGGCTCGCAACCTCCCTGGAAGGCAAGCAGTGACCCTCGCAGTACGTGTCATCCCCTGTCTTGACGTCGACGCCGGACGAGTGGTCAAGGGAGTCAACTTCCAGAACCTGCGCGACGCGGGCGACCCGGTGGAGATGGCCAAGCTCTACGACGCCGAGGGCGCCGACGAGCTGACCTTCCTCGACATCACTGCCTCCTCCGGCGACCGGGAGACCACCTACGACGTGGTCCGCCGCACCGCCGAGCAGGTCTTCATCCCGCTCACCGTGGGCGGCGGCATCCGCACCGTGGAGGACGTCGACCGGCTGCTGCGGGCCGGCGCCGACAAGGTCGGCGTCAACACGGCGGCGATCGCCCGTCCGGAGCTGATCCGGGAGATCGCCCAGCGGTTCGGCCGGCAGGTGCTGGTGCTGTCGGTCGACGCCCGCCGCTGCCCGGAGGGGACGGAGACCGCCTCTGCCCGCGGTGGAGCCGCCAACTGTCGCTTCGAGGTCACCACGCACGGGGGGCGCCGCGGCACCGGGCTGGATGCGGTCGAGTGGGCGGTCCGGGCGGCCGAGCTGGGAGCGGGGGAGATCCTGCTCAACTCGATGGACGCCGACGGGACGAAGGACGGCTACGACCTGGAGATGATCCGGGCCGTCCGCAAGGCGGTCTCCATCCCGGTGATCGCCTCCGGCGGGGCGGGGAAGCTCGCCGACTTCGCCCCCGCGGTGGAGGCGGGCGCCGACGCGGTGCTGGCCGCCAGCGTGTTCCACTTCGGCGACCTGCGGATCGGCGAGGTCAAGAACGCCCTGCGGGAGGCCGGACACCCGGTGCGGTAGTGCGGGGCGCACCCGGTGGGCACTGAATGCGAACACGGGGCGCGGGGCGGCAGTTCAGCGCCCCGCACCCCGTGACGGTGCGAGCCCGGGTCCGTACGGGACCACCGCGCGGCCCCCGAGGGGTTACCGCGGAGAGGCTTCCGGGAGGGTCAGTCCCGCGGCAACGGGAGCACGGCACCCAAGGCCTCGACCGCCTGGGCCGGGCCCTCGACCTGGAGGGTGGTCCGGGCACCGCGGCCGAACGTGAAGAGGGTCAACTCGGCCGGGGAGCCGGTGAGTTCGACCTGGTCGGTGCCGCGGGGGCCGAACTCGAGGCTGCCCGTGCCCGGCCAGCGCAGCGACAGCCGTACCGGGGTCTTGCGGCCGGCCTCCAGCCGGGTGAGCATCGGCAGGCGCCGCCACAGGGCCTGGGCCAACTCGGTTGAGACCTCCTGCGGTTCCCACTCGACCGCGCGCCGGACGTCCTCGGCGTGCACGAAGTACTCGACCGTGTTGGCGGCCTCGTCCACCCCGGGCAGCGCGAACGGCGACAACCGCGGCGGCCCCGAACGGAACAGCTGCACCAGCTCCTCGTACGGCCGCTCCGCGTAGCCAGCCTGCACCCGTGCCGTCCAGCCGGCCAGCGCCTGCACCCGGATTCCGGGCGCCGCGTCCGCCCGGCGCTCCCGCAGGACCAGGTGAGCGGCCAGATCGCGGGTGGTCCACCCCTCGCACAGCGTAGGGGCATCGGGGCCGGCCGCTGTCAGCAGCTCGGCAAGCCGCTGGCGCTCCGTACGTGCAGAGTTCGACATGCGCCTCAGCCTACGCTGCCCTAGGGCGGCCGCCCGACCCCGGGTGATCAGCCGTCAGCGGGGACGTGCGAGTGGAAGTGCCCGGTCGTCTTCGGGCCGCCCTGGTGGTCGCTCACCGTCATGGTGCACGTCGCGTCCCGGTAACCCTGCTGGTAGTACCGCAGGTACGGCCCGACGGGGAAGCCGTAGTACTGCCCGCCGTCCTGCTGCTGCTCCCATTCGGCCAGCGGCGCCCGGCACAGCTCGCGCAGCGTGCGGCCGATCACCAGGTCGTCGGTCAGCCCGTCCGGCAGCACGATGTCGGCGATCGCCTCGCCGTCGTGAGGCTGGGCGCACGGGCGCTGTTCGGGTTTGGTGATCCCGGTGCTCAGCTGCTGGTGGTCGAAGCACGTCCCCGGCAGGAAGTAGGGGTACGGCAGCACCTTCGACGGGCTTGCGGACGGACTGTACGCGGTCGGCACCACGGGTGGCGGCAGAGCCACCCGATGCCGCTGCGGCCACAGGAACAGACCGCCCAGTGCCGCCACCACGACCGCGGCCGGCAGCACCATCCACCACCGCCGTCCGCGCGCCCGGCCGTCCTGCGGCGGCACGCCCCCCACGGGTCCCTTGTCCACCTCAACCCCCTTGGCTCGCAGCCATTGTGGCCGCGCGGACAGCGGCTTGGCAGAGGATTGACAACAACGGTCCGAGTCGGACGGCACCGGGCACTGCGCCGGCGGCGGCACGGCCCGGACCACGAGGTGTTCGATGCGAGTCGGGATCATCGGGCACCAGGGCCCCAGCCGGGCGCCCAACGCCGCACGCCCGGGGAGATCCGCCGGACAGGCCCCAGTCGGCATGGTCGACGAGCTGCCCGTGGTCCGGGCCGGACGACCCGGCAGCGAACCCGCCAGGGTGGTCGGAGGGGCCCGGCGGGCGGGGCTGCACGTCGGGCGATCTGGCGGACGGCCGGGAGAGCCCCGGCGGGAACCGGTAGGGCCGCGTCCCCGCGGTTCCACCCGGGCCCGCGACCGGCCGCCCCTTTGCCCGAGGTGCCGCCCGGTATCACCGTCGAGCCACCCCGGGTACCTGCGAGAATGGCGGTATGTCCACCACTCCCGCCGCCCCCGGCAGCACCGCCCTGGCCGCTGACATCGCCGACCGGCTCAAGCGCACGCCCGACGGCCTGATCCCCGCCATCGCCCAGCAGTACGACACCGGCGAGGTGTTGATGCTCGGATGGATGGACGACGAGGCGCTGCACCGCACGCTGACCACCGGCCGCTGCACCTACTGGAGCCGCAGCCGCCAGGAGTACTGGGTCAAGGGCGACACCTCCGGGCACTTCCAGCACGTCAAGTCCGTTGCGCTGGACTGCGACGCCGACACCCTGCTGGTCCGGGTCGACCAGGTGGGCGCGGCCTGCCACACCGGCACGCGTACCTGCTTCGACACCGACGTCCTGCCGCTCGCTCGCTAGTCTTTCCACCGTCAGCCCCTGCTCACGAACGGTGAAGTACCCCATGGACCTTGAGGCCTTCCGCAAGCTCGCCGTAGACACCCGGGTCATCCCGGTCACCCGCCGGCTCCTCGCGGACGGGCTCACGCCCATCGGTCTGTACCGCAGCCTGGCCGCCGAGCGCCCCGGCACCTTCCTGCTGGAGTCGGCCGAGCAGGGCCGGAGTTGGTCCCGGTACTCGTTCGTCGGGGTGCGCAGCGCCGCCGCGCTCACCGCCGACCAGGACGGCAACGCGCACTGGCACGGCACCCCGCCGGTCGGCATCCCCACCACCGGCGACCCGCTGGAGGTGCTGCGGGCCGCGCTCGCCACGCTGCACACCCCGCGCGGCGCCGACGACGGCCTGCCGCCGCTCACCGGCGGCCTGGTCGGCTATCTCGGCTACGACGTCGTCCGCCGGCTGGAGAAGCTGCCCGACCGCACCCCGGACGACCTCGAGCTGCCCGAGCTGACCATGCTGCTCGCCACCGACCTCGCGGTGCTCGACCACTGGGACGGCTCGGTGGTGCTGATCGCCAACGCGGTCAACCACAACGACCTGGCCAGCGGTGTGGACGAGGCCTACACGGACGCGGTGGCCCGGCTCGACGCGATGGAGGCCGATCTGCGGAAGCCGGTCGACTCGGGGCTCGCCATCTTCACCCCGACCGCCGTGGACGCCCACTCGCCGTTCGGCGGTGAGCCGTACGGGCGGGCCGTGGAGGAGATCAAGGAGCGGATCCGGGCCGGCGAGGCCTTCCAGGTGGTCGTCTCGCAGCGCTTCGAGACGCCCTGCCCGGCCAGCGCGCTGGACGTCTACCGGGTGCTGCGCACCACCAACCCCAGCCCGTACATGTACCTGTTCCGCTTCCCCGGCCCCGACGGCACCGAGCAGGGCGGCTTCGACGTGGTCGGCTCCAGCCCGGAGGCGCTGGTCAAGGTGACGGAGGGCGAGGCGCTGCTGCACCCCATCGCCGGCACCAGGCCGCGCGGTGCCACCCCGCAGGAGGACGCCGAGCTCGCCGCCGAACTGCTGGCCGACCCCAAGGAGCGGGCCGAGCACCTGATGCTGGTCGACCTCGGCCGCAACGACCTGGGGCGGGTCTGCACGCCGGGCAGTGTCGAGGTGGTCGACTTCATGGCGATCGAGCGCTACAGCCACGTCATGCACATCGTCTCCACCGTCACCGGCGAGGTGGCGGAGGGGAAGACCGCCTTCGACGTGCTCACCGCCTGCTTCCCGGCCGGGACGCTCTCGGGGGCGCCCAAGCCGCGCGCGATGCAGATCATCGAGGAGCTCGAGCCCACCCGCCGCGGCCTTTACGGCGGCTGCGTCGGCTACCTGGACTTCGCGGGCGACGCCGACGCCGCGATCGCGATCCGGACCGCCGTGCTCCGGGACGGCGTCGCCTACGTCCAGGCGGGCGCGGGCGTGGTCGCCGACTCCACCCCGGAGGGTGAGGACACCGAGTGCCGCAACAAGGCGGCGGCCGTGTTGCGGGCCGTCGCCACGGCGAACACCCTCCGTGCGCCGCTGTCGTGATGGCGTCGAGGCGTTGAGTCACGGAGGGAGGCGGCCGGAATGACCGCGATGTCCACCGAGAGTGCCTGGGACGTGCTTGAGGGCGTCAACCTGCCGGGCGGCTACCGGGTCGAGATCACGGACGGGAAGATCATCATGACCCCTCGGGGCATGGGCCAGTGGAAGGTCATCTACAAGGCCGCCCGGCAGATCGAGGACCAGCTGGCGGGCCGGGGTGACTTCCTGTCGGACGTGATGGTCGACTTCCCGTCCAGCCTCTACGGCTACGCGCCCGATCTGGCGGTCGTGTCCCCCAACGCCGAACTCAACAGCCGGGGCCGCTACGAGTGGCACGACCTGGAGGCCGTGCTGGAGGTGGTATCCAGGTCGAACCAGGACAACGACTTCGTCAAGAAGTTCCGCCTGTACGCCGAGTGCGGCATCCCGGTCTACGTGGTGATCGATCCGTCGGAGGCGGTCTGTACCGTGCACACCGGCCCGCAGCGGTCGGGCACGTACGCCGATCAGCAGAAGGTGCCGTTCGGTGAGGACCTGCACGTCCCGCTGGAGGGCCGCACGCTGGTGATCCGCACCGACGAGTTCCCGAAGGACCCCGGCTGACCCGAGCGGGTGTGCGGTCGGGGATAGTGGACGGGTGAGTGCTACTACGTCGTCCGAGTCCGCCGCACCCGTCCCCGCCGAGCGCAGGGGCGGGCGGCGCAGCCTCGGCGTGATGCTGCTGCTGACCGCTCTGGGGGCGGTGCTGGTGCTGACCGCGGTGGGGCGCACCTGGGCCGAGGGAACGCTTCCGGCCAAGATGGCGGTCTCGGTCACCGGCAGCGCGGTCTCCGGACTGCCGACCGGGCTGACGCTCGCGGTGATGGCCGCGGCCGTGGCGGTGTTCGCCGTGCGCGGCACCGGACGGATCGTGGTCGGCGCCCTGGCGGCGTTGGCCGGGGCCGGGGTGGCGGTGACCTCCGCGCTCGGGGCCTCGGACACCTCCGCGCTGGACGCGGAGGCGGCCCGCAAGCTGGCGCTGGTGAGCGCGCAGGCCGAGCTCCCCAGCCACACCGCCTGGCCCTGGGTCGCGGTGGCGGGCGGCGTGCTGCTGGCACTGGCGGGGCTGATCACCGTGCGGTCCGGGCGGGACTGGCCCGCGATGGGGGCCCGGTACGAGGCCCCGGCCGGCCAGGCGCCGGGCGCGGGGAAGCGGCCGAAGCCCGCCGGGACGCCGGCCGAGCTGTGGCAGGCGCTGGACCGTGGCGAGGATCCCACCGGTTGATTGCCGCCCCCGCTTGGGTCCGTCTGTGAGGGCCCGGCACAATGGAGGACGTCAACTCTCCCCCAGCCTCCGGCCGGGGGTGCCCCGCTCGGCGCACGTCGGACACGGCCGGGCCCCGGAGACTCAAGGAGCACCATCAATGTCGGCAGCAGCGCGCGAGGCGCACGGTCACACTCCCGCCGCCTGGACTGGCGTGACCATCAGCTTCATCGGCTTCCTGGTCAGCGGCGTCGCCATGATCCTTCCGAATGTCCTGCTCGTCTGGGCCGGTCTCGCGGTCGTCCTGCTCGGCGGTGTGGTCGGCAAGGCCATGCAGATGGCGGGCATGGGCAGGCAGCCGAGCAAGCACACTGCTGCGGTCGCGGCCGAGAAGCCGGCCGCGGTCTCCGTCTCCTGACGGCACCCGGTAACAGCCGACGAACGGCGGGCGTCACCACGCCCGCCGTTTCGCGTTCCCGCCACACCCCGCCGGTGCGCTCGCGCGGGCGCGTCCGCACGGCAGAATCGGCCGGATGAAAGCGATTCCCGTGGAGCCCGGGCCGTCCGCTCCCCGGCCCTCCGTGCTGCGGCGGCTGAGCCGGCCGCTGGCCGCGCTGGCGGCCGTCGCCCTGCCGACCGCGTACATCGCGGCGGTGGACCCGAACGCGCCGGGCCACTACCCCACCTGCCCGGTGCTGCGGGCGACCGGCTGGTGGTGCCCGGGGTGCGGCGGACTGCGCTGTGTGCACGCGCTGACCCGGGGCGATCTGACCACCGCGGGCCACGACAACCTGCTGGTGCTGCTGCTGGCCGGGGTGGCGGCGGTGTTCTGGCTGCGCTGGCTGTGGGCGGCGCTGACGGGCGGGCCGGCGCCGGGGTTCGCCATCGGCGGGCGCGGGGTCGTGCTGCTGACCCTGGTCCTGGTGGTGTTCACGGTGCTGCGCAACCTGCCGATGGGCGCGGGCCTGGCACCGCCGGCCCTCTGACCGGCGCCGCGGGCAGCCGGCCACTCGCGCAGTGCGCCGGGCGCGGAGCTGACCAGCGCGGACGGCGCGTGCGCCGGTCCGTCCAGCGAAACGTACGCTGGACTGATGAGGAGCGCGCCCCCGACGCCCGATACCATCGAAGAGCCGATGGGTCCGGACACGCACAGGATCCTCACCGTTCCGAGCTAATCCCACCCACGGCCTTGACTGGACCAGCCAGGCCGGAGGGACGTCATCCTCCGGTACCGGCTGGCCGAATGCCTAGCAGAGAATGATGGGGGCGCTCTCGTGAGTGTGCTCGACGAGATCATCGACGGGGTCCGGGAGGACCTCGCCGAGCGACAGGCCAGGGTCTCCCTGGACGAGCTCAAGGAGCTGGCCGCCAAGGCGCCGGATGCCAAGGACGGCGTGGCCGCACTGCGCGGCGACGGCGTGCGGGTGATCTGCGAGGTCAAGCGCTCCAGCCCGTCCAAGGGCGCGCTGGCGGCGATCGCCGACCCGGCCGCGCTGGCGCTGGACTACGCGGCGGGCGGTGCGGCGGCGATCAGCGTGCTGACCGAGCAGCGCCGCTTCGGCGGCTCGCTGGCCGACCTGGACGCCGTCCGGGCCGCGGTGGACACGCCGATCCTGCGCAAGGACTTCATCGTCACCTCCTACCAGCTCTGGGAGGCCCGCGCCCACGGCGCCGACCTCGCGCTGCTGATCGTGGCGGCACTGGATCAGCCGGCTCTGGTCTCGCTCATCGAGCGGGCCGAGTCGATCGGGCTGACCCCGCTGGTCGAGGTGCACGACGAGGAGGAGATCGCCCGGGCGCTGGACGCCGGGGCGAGGATCATCGGCGTCAACGCCCGCAACCTCAAGACCCTCGAGGTGGACCGCAACACCTTCGGCAACGTGGTGGACGCCATCCCGGACCACGTCGTCAAGGTGGCCGAGTCCGGCGTCCGCGGCCCGCACGACCTGATCGCCTACGCCAACCTCGGCGCGGACGCGGTCCTGGTCGGCGAGTCGCTGGTGACCGGCAAGGACCCGAAGGCCGCCGTCGCCGACCTGGTCGCGGCCGGTGCCCACCCGGCGCTGCGCAACACCGGACGGGACTGACCCGCAGACATGTCCATCGCCATCCGCCTCGCCCCCGGTTGCCGCCCGCGCGGCTGCCGCGCGCCCGCACGCCGGGTGCTGGGGCGGCGGGTGCGGTACGTGATCGGCTGCGAGCCCGGCCAGGTACAGGGACGCCGATGGCGCAGGACGTCCGGCTGAACCAGCCGCTTCGACGTCACCGCAAGCCATCACACCCCTTAGGACGTATCAAGAGATGTCCGAGAACGACTACCTGCCGGGTGCCCAAGTCCCCGACGCGCGAGGCTACTTCGGCGCGTACGGCGGCCGCTTCATCCCGGAGGCGCTGGTCGCCGCCGTCGAGCAGGTCGCCGAGGAGTACGAGAAGGCCAAGACCGACCCGGCCTTCGCCGCCGAACTGGACGCCCTGCTCAGGGACTACACCGGCCGCCCCAGCCCGCTCACCGACGTCCGCCGGTTCTCCGCCGAGGCGGGCGGCGCGCGGATCCTGCTCAAGCGCGAGGACCTGAACCACACCGGCTCGCACAAGATCAACAATGTGCTGGGCCAGGCGCTGCTCACCAAGCGGATGGGCAAGACCCGGATCATCGCCGAGACCGGCGCCGGCCAGCACGGCGTGGCCACCGCCACCGCCTGCGCGCTGTTCGGCTTCGACTGCACCATCTACATGGGCGAGGTCGACACCCAGCGCCAGGCACTGAACGTCGCCCGGATGCGGATGCTCGGCGCCGAGGTCGTCGCGGTGAAGTCCGGCAGCCGCACCCTCAAGGACGCCATCAACGAGGCGTTCCGCGACTGGGTCGCCAACGTGGACTCCACCCACTACCTGTTCGGCACGGTGGCCGGTCCGCACCCGTTCCCGATGATGGTCCGCGACTTCCACCGGGTGATCGGCGTCGAGGCCCGTCAGCAGGTGCTGGACCGCACCGGCCGGCTGCCGGACGCGGTGGTCGCCTGCGTCGGCGGCGGCTCCAACGCGATGGGCATCTTCCACGAGTTCATCCCGGACACGGGCGTGCGCCTGATCGGCTGCGAGGCGGCCGGCGAGGGCGCCGACACCCCGAAGCACGCGGCCACCCTGACCAAGGGCGACCCGGGCGTGCTGCACGGCTCGCGCACCTACGTCCTGCAGGACGAGGACGGCCAGACCATCGAGAGCCACTCCATCTCGGCCGGCCTGGACTACCCCGGGGTCGGCCCCGAGCACGCCTGGCTGAAGGACACCGGCCGCGCCGAGTACCGTCCGGTCACCGACGACCAGGCCATGCAGGCGCTGCGCCTGCTGTCCCGTACCGAGGGCATCATCCCGGCCATCGAGAGCGCCCACGCGCTGGCCGGCGCGCTGGAGCTGGGCCGCGAGCTCGGCCCCGAGGCGACCATCCTGGTTTCGCTCTCCGGGCGCGGCGACAAGGACATGCACACCGCCGCCGAGTACTTCGGTCTCTACGACAGCGAGGGCAAGTGACCATGGCTTCGAAGCTCACCGCGGTCCTGGCCGCCGCCAAGGCCGAGAACCGCGCCGCGCTGATCGGCTACCTCCCGGCCGGTTTCCCGACCGTGGCGGGCGGGATCGAGGCGGCGGGCGCGCTGATCGAGGGCGGCTGCGACGTGGTCGAGGTCGGCCTGCCGCACTCCGACCCGGTGCTGGACGGCCCCACCATCCAGACCGCCGACGACATCGCGCTGCGCGGCGGCGTCCGGATCAAGGACGTGCTGCACACCGTGGCCGAGGTGGCCGCCGCCCACCCCGAGGCCGCGGTGCTGGTGATGACGTACTGGAACCCGGTCGACCGCTACGGCGTGGCGCGCTTCGCCGCCGACCTGGCCGCCGCGGGCGGCGCGGGCTGCATCCTGCCCGACCTGCCGGTCGAGGAGTCGGAGGAGTGGCGCAAGGCGGCGGGCGAGCACGGCCTGGACACCGTCTTCGTGGTCGCCCCCAGCAGCAAGGACGCCCGCCTGGCCGAGGTCACCGCGGCGGGCTCCGGCTTCGTGTACGCGGCCGCCGTGATGGGCGTGACCGGCACCCGGGCCGCGGTGGGCAACCTGGCCGAGGACCTGGTCGCCCGCACCCGGGCCACCACCGAGCTGCCGGTCTGCGTCGGCCTCGGCGTCTCCAACGCGGCCCAGGCCGCCGAGGTGGCCCGGTTCGCGGACGGTGTGATCGTCGGCTCCGCCTTCGTCCAGCGGATCCTGGACGCGGACGGCGACCAGGCCGCGGCGCTGGCCGCGGTCCGCGCCCTCGCCGGTGAACTGGCGGAGGGCGTCCGCCGCCGCTGACGGTTCGAGTCCCGGCGGCCCGTCACCTCCTCGGGGGAGGTGACGGGCCGTTGCAGGTGCGGAAGGTGGTGAATCCGTACGAGTGAAGTGTTGGCCGCTCACGCATCAGCGGCGATTGACCGGCGTTGAGTGGAGGGACCACTGTACGGTGCCGTCCGCTCCAAGTGGTTCGTGCACCGTCGCCGTCCATGACCGCTGTGAGGGGGGCAAGTCCGTGCCGGGCCTCCAACGCGCCGTGCTCCTGCGGGCCGCCGCTGCCGCGCTGACGCTCTGCGCGGCCGTCGGCCTGGAGGCGGCCGTCGGGCATGCGCTGGCCGCGCGAGGGGCGGAGCGGGCCGAGCGGGACGCCGTGGTGTGCGGGGAGGCCACCCGGCCGGCCACGGCGGTGCGGGCCCACCGGGCGCAGGCGCATCGCGGCCATGCCGTCGGCCATGCGGCGGCCAAGGGTGCGAGGAGCTGTACGGGCGGCCGCAGGACGCGGTAGCGGGCCCCGCGCCCCTGCGGAACGACTGAACAGATCGGGACAACAGCCCTCCAGATGTCACTCATTCGGCGTAACGTACGAATTGTGAGGAACCATCACTCTTCCCCTACGGTTCATCAGGAAGCGTGAGCGGGAGTGAGACCGAGGGAGACACCCGATGGCCAGTCAGATGGCTGAGTCGCCGGCCGGCACCGAGCCGGTGCTGCGGCGGGCGGTGGACGGGCCGGTGGGGCAGTGGGTGGGGCTGGCCGTGCGGCTGGCCCTGGCGGCGGTCTGGGGCTGGGCCGGGCTGGCGAAGATCGCCGATCCGGCCGAGGCGGCGCAGGCGGTGCGGGCGTACGAGATCCTGCCGGAGTCACTGGTCAAGCCGGTCGGCTACGGGTTGCCGTTCCTGGAGGTGGCGCTCGCGCTGCTGCTGGTGATCGGCCTGGGCGTGCGCGCGGTCGCCGTCGTCTCCGCCGTGCTGCTGCTCACCTTCATCGGCGGGATCAGCTCCGCGTGGGCGCGCGGCATCTCGATCGACTGCGGCTGCTTCGGCGGCGGCGGGGCGGTCGACGTCTCGAAGACCGAGTACCTGCAGGAGATCCTGCGCGACTGCGGCTTCCTGCTGCTCGCCGCCTGGTTGCTGCTCCGGCCGCGCACCAGGCTCTCGGCAGACGCCTGGCTGACCGCCTAGCCGGGCACCGGCAGACCCCCGACCCTCGAACCCACCTTGGACAGCAGGTTGGACACAGCAGGTATGAGCGAGAAGAACCGCGAAGGCAAGCGCAGCGCCCGCGAGCGGATGCTGGAGGAGCGCGCGGCCGACGAGGCGCGCGCCAAGCGCAACAAGAAGCTGGGCGTCGGCGGTGTGGTGGCCGCGGTGGCCGCGGTCGCGGTGGTGGCCGGCGTGGTGGTGCAGAACCAGCGTTCCAAGCCGGAGACCCCGGCCGCCGCGCCCCTCGGCGCGATCGGCGACAAGAAGCTGATGATCCCGTCCGGAGCGGCCAACGCGCCCTCCGTGCTCACCGTCTACGAGGACCCGCGGTGCCCCGCCTGCGGCGCCTTCGAGCGGAGCTTCGCGCCCACCATCGACCGGCTGGAGGACCAGGGCAAGCTGTACGTCAACTACCACATCGTCTCGTTCATCGACCGCTCACTCGGCGGCAAGGGCTCCAAGAACGGCGCCAACGCGCTGGCCTGCGCCCAGGACGCGGGCCACTTCCGCGACCTGCACGACGTGTTCTACCGCAACCAGCCGGCGGAGACCTCCGACTCCTTCGCGAACAAGGCGACCCTGATCAAGCTGTCCAAGCAGGTCAACGGGCTGGACACACCGGCCTTCGAGAGCTGCGTGAACGACAACAAGTACGGCGGCTGGGTCTCCGCGGTGCAGCAGGACTTCGACAAGTCCAGCTACAAGTCCACCCCGACCGTGCTGCTCAACGGAACGCCGGTCTACCCGAAGAACGGTGACGAGCCGATCACCGCGGAGAACCTGGTCAAGTGGGTCGACGCGGCCAACCAGGGCAAGCCGCTGGGCACCACCGGCTCCGGCAACGAGAGCCCGGCTCCGACCACCACCGCGTCCGAGCCCAACACGCCGCCCTCGCCCTGACGGCGCCGAGCGGCAGCCCTACGGGAAAAGAGAGGACTGTTCGGAAGCTGTGACCCTGTCCGATGCCGATCCGCCGGGCAGGGTCCGGTAGCGTCGACCTTGTCATGGAACTCGCTTACATCCCGAGCCCGTCGCGGGGGGTCCTCTACCTCGGACCCGTCCCGCTGCGCGCCTACGCCTTCTGCATCATCATCGGTGTCGTCGTGGCCGTGTGGCTCGGCAGCAAGCGCTGGGTCGCCCGCGGCGGCGCCAAGCACACCGTCGGTGACATCGCCGTCTGGGCCGTCCCGTTCGGACTGGTCGGCGGCCGGCTCTACCACGTGATCACCGATCACCAGCTGTACTTCGGTGCCGGCAAGGACCCCTGGAACGCATTCAAGATCTGGGAGGGCGGCCTCGGCATCTGGGGTGCCATCGCCCTGGGCGCGGTCGGTGCCTGGATCGGTGCCCGCCGCCGAGGTGTCCCGCTGCCCGCGTACGCGGACGCCATCGCTCCCGGTATCGCGTTGGCCCAGGCCTGCGGCCGTTGGGGCAACTGGTTCAACCAGGAGCTCTACGGCAAGGCGACCACCCTGCCCTGGGGCCTGAAGATCCACAAGGTGCTGCCGGACGGCACGGTGGTGGAGGGCGTCTACCACCCGACCTTCCTGTACGAGTCGCTCTGGTGCGTCGGTGTCGCGCTGCTGGTGCTCTGGGCCGACCGCCGGTTCACCCTCGGCCACGGCCGGGCCTTCGCGCTCTACGTCGCCGCCTACACGGTGGGCCGGGCCTGGATCGAGTACCTGCGGATCGACGAGGCGCACCACATCCTGGGCCTGCGGCTGAACGACTGGACCGCGATCGTGGTCTTCCTCGGTGCCGTCGCGTACCTGGTGATCGTCGGCAGGAAGCGCCCGGGTCGGGAGGCTCCGGACTCGATCGACCCGGCGGCCCTGGCCGAGGAGCCGGCGGAGTCCGGAAAGGACCTGACACAGTCCGGCCCGGACCTGACCAAGTCCGGCAAGGAGAGCGTGCCCTCGCCGAGCCCCGTGCCGGCCGAGCCGCGACCGGTGGCCGAGAGGAAGTCGACCGAACCGTCCTGACCTGGGCCTACGCCGAGCTCCGGCCGCCCCCACCGTCTTGGTGGTGGGCGGCTGGAGCCGTGTTCGGACAGCCTTACTTTCCTGGAATCCGTCTAAAGTTCGGACTAGTTTAGGAAAGGTGAGACCCGGCCGGGCCGGGAGAAGTGTTCGAACGGAGGCCGACCGACCATGACCGCGACCATCGCCCAGCCGAACCTGGACGACCAGCCCAAGCCGCGCATCCCGGCGGAGGGCCACCACCGCGATGTCAACGGCGGCTGGCTCCGTCCGGCGGTGTTCGGCGCGATGGATGGACTGGTCTCCAACTTCGCTCTGATGACCGGCGTGGTCGGTGGCGCCGTCGGCAGCAGCACGGTCGTCCTCACCGGCCTCGCGGGCCTCGCCGCCGGTGCCTGTTCGATGGCGGCCGGCGAGTACACCTCGGTGGCCTCCCAGCGCGAGCTGGTCGAGGCCGAGATCGAGGCCGAACGGCTGGAACTCAGCCGCAACCCGCACGGTGAGCTGGCCGAGCTGGCCCAGCTGTACATCGCGCGCGGTGTCGAGCCGGAGCTCGCCCACGAGGTCGCCCGACAGCTGTCCGCCGACCCGGACCAGACGCTGGAGATCCACGCCCGGGAGGAGCTGGGCATAGACCCGAACGACCTGCCCTCGCCGCTGGTCGCGGCGGCCTCGTCGTTCCTGTGCTTCGCGGTCGGTGCGCTGGTGCCGTTGCTTCCGTACCTGCTGGGGGCCGCCTCGCTGCTGCCGGCGCTGGTGCTCTCGCTGATCGGGCTGTTCGTGTGCGGCGCGGTGGTCGCCCGAGTGACCGCGCGGAGCTGGTGGTTCAGCGGGCTGCGGCAGCTGGTGCTCGGCAGTGCGGCGGCGGGGGTGACGTACCTGCTCGGTGCGCTGATCGGCGGGCACGTCGGCTGAGGCCGCCCTGCCGGCGGTGACACCAGGGGCGCGGGGAACCGTCCGGCCAGCCCTCCGTGGAGGTGGGCGGTCGTTCACGCGGTTCCCCGCGCCCCTCTCGACATTGCGGTAGCGACTTCGCGGAGGGCTTGCACGGGGGTGGGGGAGGGGCCCGTCGGGCGCGCTCTTCCGCTGTGGGTCTGTACGACGGACCGCATGGATATGCCACCGACTGCGTGATGTTCCGCACATGGGCCAGGGGGTGTGGCCTGGCCTAACCCCGCCTGCGGGCGGATTGGACCGCAGAATCCTGTCCGACGGCCCGCCGCTGGAGATGGAATCGCAGGCAGTGTTGTTCTCGGCATGTGGACGGCGGATTTCGCCCCTGTTTCGGGACGGGTGGGCGGGGGCACACTGGTGGCAACGTGCGGACAGGCGTTCGCCTCTCCTCGCACCGGCCGCCAGTCGGGAAACCCCCGCGAACTGGGCCTTCTGTCCGCGATGTGGACGTCGTATTCCACTTCTCGGGACCTTCAGCATTATGTAACCTGCACGACATCGCATCAGGGCCAACGTCGTCCCTATTGCACTCAGCAACTTGCCAATGACGACGACGGGAGAGCCGATGCTGCCTGCATCCACGCACTCCGCCAACGAGCCCGGGCAGGTCAGCCGCCCGTACGCGCTCGTTCCGGATGCGCGCCCCAAGGCCCAGGGTCTGTACGACCCGCGCAACGAGCACGACGCCTGCGGCGTCGGCTTCGTCGCCACGCTGACCGGCACCGCCGACCACACGATCGTCGAGCAGGCGCTGACCGTGCTGCGCAACCTGGAGCACCGGGGTGCCACCGGCGCCGAGCCGGACTCCGGTGACGGTGCGGGCATCCTGACCCAGATCCCGGACGCCTTCCTGCGCTCCAAGGTCTCCTTCGAGCTCCCCGCCGCCGGCTCGTACGCCGTCGGCATCGCCTTCCTCCCGGACGAGGACGAGGCCGACCTCGCCGCCGTCGCGAAGATCCAGGCCATCGCGACCGAGGAGGGCCTCACCGTCCTCGGCTGGCGCGGTGTCCCGGTCGCCCCCGACCTGCTGGGCGCCACTGCGCGCAGCGTGATGCCGCGGTTCAGGCAGTTGTTCGTCAGCCACGGCGAGAAGACCGGAATCGAGCTGGACCGGGTCGCCTTCGTGCTGCGCAAGCGGGCTGAGCGTGAGGCCGGGGTGTACTTCCCCTCACTGTCCGCGCGCACCATCGTCTACAAGGGCATGCTGACCACCGGCCAGCTGGAGCCGTTCTTCCCCGACCTGTCGGACCGGCTCTACGCCTCCGCGATCGGTCTGGTGCACTCGCGGTTCTCCACCAACACCTTCCCGAGCTGGCCGCTCGCCCACCCGTACCGCTTCGTCGCGCACAACGGCGAGATCAACACGGTCAAGGGCAACCGCAACTGGATGACGGCCCGCGAGTCCCAGCTCGCCACCGACCTCATCCAGGGCGACCTGAGCCGGATCTTCCCGATCTGCACCCCCGACCACTCCGACTCGGCGTCCTTCGACGAGGTCCTGGAGCTGCTGCACCTCGGCGGGCGTTCGCTACCGCACTCGGTGCTGATGATGATCCCGGAGGCGTGGGAGAACCACGCCACGATGAGCCCGGCCCGGCGCGCCTTCTACCAGTACCACTCCAACCTGATGGAGCCCTGGGACGGTCCGGCCTGCGTCACCTTCACCGACGGTACCCAGATCGGCGCGGTCCTGGACCGCAACGGCCTGCGCCCCGCCCGGTACTGGGTCACCGAGGACGGCCTGGTCGTGCTCTCCTCCGAGGTCGGCGTGCTGGACGTCGCGCCCACGAAGGTGGTCAGGAAGGGCCGGCTGCAGCCCGGCCGGATGTTCCTGATCGACACGGCCGAGGGCCGGATCGTCGAGGACGAGGAGATCAAGTCCGCGCTCGCCGCCGAGCACCCCTACGAGGAGTGGGTCGCCGCCGGGCAGATCCAGCTCGCCAAGCTGCCCGAGCGCGAGCACATCCACCACACCCACGCCTCGGTGACGCGCCGCCAGCAGACCTTCGGCTACACCGAGGAGGAGCTGCGGGTCATCCTGGCGCCGATGGCCAGGACCGGCGCCGAGGCGCTCGGTTCGATGGGCACCGACTCGCCGATCGCCGCGCTCTCCGAGAAGCCGCGCCTGCTGTTCGACTACTTCGTCCAGCTGTTCGCGCAGGTCACCAACCCGCCGCTGGACGCCATCCGCGAGGAACTGGTCACCTCGCTGCTGAGCAACCTCGGCCCCGAGGGCAACCTGCTCGACGCCAGCCCGTCGCACTGCCGCTCGGTCGGCATCACCTTCCCGGTGATCGACAACGACGAGCTGGCCAAGCTCATCCACATCAACGCCGACGGCGACCAGCCGGGCCTGAAGGCCGTCACCCTGTCGGGCCTGTACCGGGTCGCCGGCGGCGGCGAGGGCCTGGCCGGACGGCTCGCCGAGATCGCGGCCGAGGCGGACGCGGCGATCGCCGACGGTGCGCGGATCATCGTCCTCTCCGACCGGCACTCGGACGCCGAGCACGCGCCGATCCCCTCGCTGCTGCTCACCTCGGCCGTCCACCACCACCTGATCCGCACCAAGCAGCGCACCCAGGTCTCGCTGGTCGTCGAGGCCGGTGACGTCCGCGAGGTGCACCACGTGGCGCTGCTGGTCGGCTACGGCGCCGGCGCGGTCAACCCGTACCTGGCGATGGAGTCGGTCGAGGACCTGGTCGCCCAGGGCACGTTCGTCAACGAGCACGGCACCGATGGTGTCGAGCCGCAGAAGGCCATCAGGAACCTGATCAAGGCGCTCGGCAAGGGCGTGCTCAAGGTCATGTCGAAGATGGGCATCTCGACGGTCGC
Source organism: Kitasatospora sp. NPDC001175 (assembly GCF_053598215.1). Lineage (NCBI taxonomy): Bacteria > Bacillati > Actinomycetota > Actinomycetes > Kitasatosporales > Streptomycetaceae > Kitasatospora > Kitasatospora sp. NPDC001175. The sequence goes on from NZ_JBSFJU010000002.1 coordinate 106,181, forward strand.
CTCCTACCGCGGCGCCCAGGTGTTCGAGGTGATCGGCCTCTCCCAGGAGCTGGTGGACTCCTACTTCGCGGGCACCACCACCAAGCTCGGCGGCATCGGCCTGGACGAGATCGCCAAGGAGGTGGCCGCCCGGCACGTCAAGGCGTACCCGGCCTCCGGGATCTCCGCCGCGCACCGCGCACTGGAGATCGGTGGCGAGTACCAGTGGCGCCGCGAGGGCGAGCCGCACCTGTTCGACCCGGACACCGTCTTCCGGCTGCAGCACTCGACCCGCTCGCGCCGGTACGACATCTTCAAGCAGTACACCGGCCGGGTGAACGAGCAGTCCGAGCGGCTGATGACCCTGCGCGGTCTGTTCGAGCTGGATGCGCTCGGCCGTACGCCGGTGCCGATCGACGAGGTCGAGCCGGTCTCGGAGATCGTCAAGCGCTTCTCCACCGGCGCCATGTCGTACGGCTCCATCTCGCGTGAGGCGCACGAGACGCTGGCGATCGCGATGAACCGCCTCGGCGGCAAGTCCAACACCGGTGAGGGCGGCGAGGACCCGGACCGGCTGTACGACCCGGAGCGCCGCTCGGCGATCAAGCAGGTGGCCTCCGGCCGGTTCGGCGTCACCAGCGAGTACCTGGTCAACGCGGACGACATCCAGATCAAGATGGCGCAGGGCGCCAAGCCCGGTGAGGGCGGCCAGCTGCCCGGCCACAAGGTCTACCCGTGGGTCGCCAAGACCCGGCACTCCACCCCGGGTGTCGGCCTGATCTCGCCGCCGCCGCACCACGACATCTACTCCATCGAGGACCTGGCCCAGCTGATCCACGACCTCAAGAACGCCAACCCGGACGCCCGCATCCATGTGAAGCTGGTCTCCGAGGTCGGTGTCGGCACGGTCGCCGCCGGCGTCTCCAAGGCACACGCGGACGTGGTGCTGGTCTCCGGCCACGACGGCGGTACCGGCGCCTCGCCGCTGACCTCGCTGAAGCACGCGGGCGGCCCCTGGGAGCTCGGCCTCGCCGAGACCCAGCAGACCCTGCTGCTCAACGGGCTGCGCGACCGGATCGTGGTGCAGACCGACGGCCAGCTGAAGACCGGCCGCGACGTGGTGATCGCCGCGCTGCTCGGCGCCGAGGAGTTCGGCTTCGCGACCGCGCCGTTGGTGGTCTCCGGCTGCATCATGATGCGGGTCTGCCACCTGGACACCTGCCCGGTCGGCGTGGCCACCCAGAACCCGGTGCTGCGCGAGCGCTTCTCGGGCAAGCCCGAATTCGTGGTCAACTTCTTCGAGTTCATCGCCGAGGAGGTCCGCGAGATCCTCGCCGAGCTGGGCTTCCGCTCGATCGAGGAAGCCGTCGGCCACGCCGAGCACATCGACGCCACCGCCGCGATCGACCACTGGAAGGCCGCCGGGCTCGACCTGGCCCCGCTGTTCCACGTCCCCGAACTGCCCGAGGGCGCGGCCCGGCACCGCACCACCGACCAGGACCACGCGCTGGACAAGGCCCTGGACAACGAGCTGATCGAGCTGGCCGAGGACGCCCTGGAGCGCGGCGACGCGGTCCGCATCCAGCTGCCGATCCGCAACGTCAACCGCACGGTCGGCACGATGCTCGGCCACCAGGTGACCAAGCGGTACAAGGGCGAGGGCCTGCCGGAGGGGACGATCGACGTCACCTTCACCGGCTCGGCCGGGCAGTCCTTCGGGGCCTTCGTGCCCAAGGGCATCACACTGCGGTTGGAGGGCGACGCCAACGACTACGTCGGAAAGGGTCTCTCCGGCGGTGTGGTGATCGTCCGCCCGGCCCGCGAGGCCGCCGCGATCGGCAACGACGCCCAGCACCACGTGATCGCCGGCAACACCATCGGCTACGGCGCCACCAGCGGCCGGATCCACCTGCGCGGCAAGGCCGGTGAGCGGTTCGCCGTCCGCAACTCCGGTGCCACCCTGGTGGTCGAGGGCGTGGGCGACCACGGCCTGGAGTACATGACCGGCGGCCGGGTCGTCATCCTCGGCGAGACCGGGCGCAACCTGGCCGCGGGCATGTCCGGCGGTACCGCGTACGTCCTGGACCTGCGCCCGGCCAACGTCAACGGCGGCATGGTCGGCATCGAGGCTCCGGACTCGGCGGACCGCGACTGGCTGCGCGAGACCGTGCAGCAGCACTACGAGGAGACCGGCTCGACCGTCGCCGCCGAGCTCCTGGCTGACTGGGGCAGCGGGGTATCCCGCTTCTCCAAGATCATGCCGACCGACTACAAGGCTGTGCTCGCCGCCAAGGACGCCGCTGAGCGCGATGGACTCTCCGAGTCCGAGACCACTCGCAAGATGATGGAGGCGGCACATGGCTGACCCCAAGGGCTTCCTGACCACGCCCAAGCAGCTGGCGGAGCGGCGCCCGGTCGACGTCCGGATCCGGGACTGGAACGAGGTCTACGTCGAGCGCAGCCTGCTGCCGATCATCACCAAGCAGGCCGGCCGCTGCATGGACTGCGGCATCCCGTTCTGCCACAACGGCTGCCCGCTGGGGAACCTCATCCCCGAGTGGAACGACCTCGCCTGGCGGGACGACTGGAAGGGCGCGATCGAGCGGCTGCACGCCACCAACAACTTCCCGGAGTTCACCGGCCGGCTGTGCCCGGCCCCGTGCGAGTCGGCGTGCGTGCTGGGGATCAACCAGGACGCGGTGACCATCAAGAACGTCGAGGTCACCATCATCGACAAGGCCTGGGACCGGGGCGGGGTCACCCCGCAGGTGCCCGAGCGCCTCTCCGGCAAGACGGTTGCGGTGGTCGGCTCGGGACCGGCGGGACTCGCCGCCGCCCAGCAGCTCACCCGGGCCGGGCACACCGTGGTGGTGTACGAGCGTGCGGACCGGATCGGCGGTCTGCTGCGTTACGGCATCCCCGAGTTCAAGATGGAGAAGCGCCACATCAACCGCCGGATCGAGCAGATGCGTGCGGAGGGCACCCGGTTCCGCACGGGGGTGCACGTCGGCGAGGACATCACCGGCCAGCAGCTGCGCGAGCGCTTCGACGCGGTGGTGCTGGCCGCCGGCGCCACCACCGCTCGTGACCTGCCCGTTCCCGGACGGGAGTTGAAGGGCGTCCACCAGGCGATGGAGTACCTGCCGCTGGCCAACAAGGTGCAGGAGGGCGACTTCGTCGAGTCGCCGATCAGCGCCAAGGGCAAGCACGTGGTGGTCATCGGCGGCGGCGACACCGGCGCGGACTGCGTGGGCACCGCCCACCGCCAGGGCGCGGCGTCGGTCACCCAGCTGGAGATCATGCCGCGGCCGGGCGACGAGCGCCCCGAGCACCAGCCCTGGCCGACCATGCCGATGACCTACAAGGTCACCTCGGCGCACGAGGAGGGCGGCGAGCGGGTTTACGCGGTCAGCACCACCCGCTTCACCGGGGACGCGGACGGCAACGTGGCCGAACTCCACCTGGTCGAGGTCGAGTTCAAGGACGGCCGACTCACACCAGTCCCGGGCACCGAGCGGTCGATCCCGGCGCAGCTGGTCACCCTGGCCATGGGCTTCACCGGCACGGACGTGAAGAACGGCCTGGTCGAGCAGCTGGGCGTGGAGCTGGACGCACGAGGTAATATCGCCCGTGATGGGAAGTTCGGCACCAGTGTGGACGGCGTGTACGTCTGCGGTGACGCCGGTCGCGGACAGTCGCTGATCGTCTGGGCCATCGCCGAGGGCCGTTCCGCGGCCGCTGCGGTGGACAGGTACCTGGGCGGCAAGACCCCGCTGCCCGCTCCGATCCGGCCGACCGATCGCCCGCTCGTCGTCTGACAACGTGGTCCGACGATGTGACCCGACAACGGTGGGTGGTCCGACAACCCTCTCATGAACCGCCGGGCATCTTCCCGCCCGGCTGCACCACCCGCCCGCCCGTCAGCGCCGCCGGGCATAGCGGTTCAGACGGCACCTGCCCTCTCCCCGACCAGTTGGGGGCAGGTGCCGTTGCGCTTTTCCGGCCCGGGCGTGCGCTGCTGAGCTCTTCCGGCCCGGGCAGGCGCTGTTCCGCTTTCCCGGCCGCCGGAGTTGACTCGACAGTAAGATGACGATCAGTCAGTTCTCGTGCTGAAAACCCGGAAAGGGGATCGGATGTCCTACTTCTCTGAACTGTCGCAGCAGTACGTCGACGGCCGGTGGCAGGCCGGCAGCGGTTCGTGGGACATCGTCGATCTGAACCCCTACAACGGTGAGAAGCTGGCCTCCTTCACCGTCGCCACGGTCGCCCAGGTCGACGAGGCGTACCGGGCCGCCGAGCGGGTGCAGCGGGAGTGGAGCCGGCTCAACCCGTACAGCAGGCGGCTGGTGTTCGAGCGGGCGCTGCGGGTCATCGAGGAGCGCGAGCAGGAGATCACCGAGGCGATCATCGCCGAGCTCGGCGGCACCCGGCTCAAGGCGGCGTTCGAGCTGTCGCTCTCCAAGGACATGCTGCGCGAGTGCATGCAGCTGTCGCTGCGCGCGGAGGGGCGGATCCTGCCGTCGCCGGTGGACGGCAAGGAGAACCGGCTGTACCGGCTGCCGGTGGGTGTGATCGGCGTGATCAGCCCGTTCAACTTCCCGTTCTTCCTCTCGCTCAAGGCCGTCGCGCCCGCGCTCGCCCTCGGCAACGGTGTGGTCCTCAAGCCGCACCAGGAGGCCCCGGTCACCGGCGGCACCCTGGTCGCGAAGGTCTTCGAGGAGGCCGGGCTGCCGGGCGGGCTGCTGAACGTGCTGCTCACCGACATCGCGGAGATCGGCGACGCCTTCCTGGAGCACCCCGTGCCCAAGGTGATCGCCTTCACCGGCTCGGACCAGGTGGGCCGGCACGTCGCCCGGGTGGCGGCGGGCCACTTCAAGCGGACGGTGCTGGAGCTCGGCGGCAACAGCGCGCTGGTCGTGCTGGACGACGCGGACCTCGACTACGCCGTGGACGCCGCGGTGTTCAGCCGCTTCGCGCACCAGGGCCAGGTCTGCATGGCGGCGAACCGGGTGCTGGTCGACCGGAGCGTGGCGGCGGAGTTCACCGAGCGGTTCGTCGCCAAGGTCCGCACCCTGCGGGTCGGGGACCCGGCGGATCCGGAGACCCAGCTCGGTCCGCTGATCAACAGCGCCCAGGCGGAGGCGATCGGCGCACAGGTGGACGAGGCGGTCGCGGAAGGCGCGACGGTCCTGCTGCGGGGCGGCGTGACCGGGACGCTGATGGAGCCGGTGGTGCTGACGGACGTCCCGGCCGAGTCGGAGATCCTGCAGCGGGAGCTGTTCGGGCCCGTGGTCGTGCTGGTGCCCTTCGACGGCGAGGAGGAGGCGATCCGGATCGCCAATGCCACGCCGTTCGGCCTGAGCGGCGCGGTGCACACCGGCGACGTCGAGCGCGGGGTGCGGGTGGCCAAGCGGATCGAGACCGGCATGGTCCACGTCAATGACGGGACCATCCACGACGAGGCCATCGTGCCGTTCGGCGGCGAGAAGAACTCGGGCGTCGGGCGGTTGAACGGGGAGGCGACGGTCGAGGCGTTCACCACGGTGAAGTGGATCTCGATCCAGCACGGGCGGAGCCGGTTCCCGTTCTGACGGAGCCCGGCCCCCGGCAGCCGGGCGGCGGTGCCGCGGCGCAGCAGGACTTCGATGTTTTGCCTGCTCGGTCAGCCCGCCCGGCCCTGAGGCCGGGCCGGCGGGTGCTGCGCCGCTTCCGGCGGCGGCCGTGTAGGCGGCCGGCGACGGCACCAACCACTCGGACTGAGCGCCGAGCAGCGCGAGCAACTTCAGGCACTCGGGGTCGAAGTCCTGCTGGAGTACTAGGCGGTGCGCGGCCGGCGCAGCCAGGGTGAACGGGAGGCCAGGACGCCGATGCCGAGGGCGATCAGGTGGCCGGCGTCGGCGAGTTCCTGGTCGAGTGCCCAGGCGACCGCCAGCAGCACGGCGAGGGCCGGTAGCCCGTACCGCCCCAGCCGGGCGGGGCCGAGGGCGAGCAGGAAGCCGCCGGTGGCGACCAGGCCGTAGCTGATGCCGACGTCCCGGGCGCGGGAGAGCGCGCCCGGGATTCCGGTGCTGAGCATCACCCACATCGCACCCTCGGTGAGCAGGGTGGCGCCCAGGTGCCCGAGGAGGAAGACCACGGCGGTGCGGGCGGCTCCCCAGCGCCACTCGGCCAGCCCGACCACGACGGCGACCGCCACGATGCCGGCCCAGGCGGGCACACCGTCCACCACAAGACCGCTGGTGAACAGCGTCCACCACTTGCCGACCTCCATGTGGTGCACGTTGCTGCTGTTGTGCCGGACGAACCGGGCCCGCCCGGCCCTGCTCTGGCCGGCGAGCCACCAGGCCATCGCGGTCAGCAGCAGCACGTACACCGTCGTCAGCGGGAGGCGGGTGAGCGCCCGGAGGGCCGGGTCGTTGGACGCCGCCCGCCGTACCGCGCCGGGGCGGTTGCTGGTACTCGTCCCGCCGCGATCTCTCATCGTGCCTGTCGCCCTTGACTTCCGTTCGGACCCTGCCGGGCCGCTGCCGGACCCCGGCAGCATCGTCAGCCTACGACGCAGGGTGGGCGCTCCCGGTTCTCAGTAGGGTCGGGGACTGGAAACGGAGCATCAGCCACCGCGCCAGTCCCCGACCCTACTGAGCAGCTGTTGCTCAATCGAGCCTGGTGATCGTGAGTTCGATTATGTTGTCCCGGTCGGGTGAGCATGGAAGTGGAGCCTCCCACACGGCTCGGGCGCCAAGACACCGTCAGGCTGGGCCCTACCCACTTCCGGTGTCACCGCAGGCGGATAGCCTCCGGCGGGAACGGACGGCTGACGGGAGTGGGCGTGGACATCGAGGAGATGCTGGACCGGCTCGGCACGGTGATCGGGCCGCCGCCTGCGGACGGGGTGATCCCGGTCCCCTGGGACCTCGGGGCCGCGGAGCTCGGTTTCCAACTACCCGCGGACTACCGGGCGTTCGCCGACCGGTACGGGGCGGTCAGTATCAGTGGCGAGTTGCACATCTTCACACCGTCGGCAGCTCCTACTACCAAGATCGGGCAGCCACTCGGTTTCGAGGGGTTCCTGTACTACACGACGGAGCCCTACGGGTACTGCGGCATGCTGGCCCAGGCCTACTAGGACGGGGACTACGACGAGTGCCCGTACCCGCTGTTCCCGGCCGAGGGCGGATTGCTGAAGTGGGCCAACAACTGGAACTCCGACCAGTTCTTCTGGCTGATGCGGGGCCCGAACCCGGACCGGTGGCCGGTCGCTGCCAAGTTCGACTCAATGCTGAAATGGGACCTGTTCGAGGGCGGCTTCCTGGAGTTCCTGCTGGCGGCGGTGACGGAGCAGTACCCGTACCACGGGGACGTCGTTCCCGGCGGGATGAAGCAGGTCGGTGACGGCCGTGCCTATCGCCCTCGAGGTGACTGGTCGAAGCAGCTCCGGTAGTGAACCCGCGAGCACTGTCAACGGCCGGCTCCGGCTCGCTGAGCTGGCCGGCCGTTGTCGTGCCGATCGCGGTGAGCGTGAGTTCGATTGCGGTGGCTCGGTCGGGTGATCTTGCCGCCCGCCGGGCATGAAGGCAGGGCCTCTGGTGCAACTCGGGGTTGTCGAGACCTTGAGCACGCCAGGAGGCCCCGTTGTCGCTGTTGTATGCCCTCACGCCGGTTGGCTCCAACTCCGCAGCCCATACGTGTGATTGTCTCGCTCACCGGTTCGGGAACGCCGGCGACCGGCCGTACAGGCGTCCGAGGTACCCCTCGGACATGACCGACGCGGAGTGGGCGGTCGTGCGTAACGCGATGCCCGTCCCCGCCTGGCTGGAAGGCCGGGGCGGGCAGCCGGAGGGCTACTGCCACCGTCAGATGGTCGACGCAGTGCGCTACCTGGTCGCGGGCGGCATCACCTGGCGGGCGATGCCGGAGGACTTTCCCGCGTGGGACCGCGTCTACGCCTTCTTCCGACGGTGGCGGGACTGCGGCCTGGTCGCCGAGTTCCACGACCGGCTGCGGGACCGGGTCCGCGAGGCAGCGGGCCGGGATCCGGAGCCGACTGCCGGGATCATCGACGCGCAGTCGGTGAAGGCCGCCTCCTCGGTTCCGAGCGCGAGCCGGGGATTCGACGGCGGGAAGAAGGTGAACGGCCGCAAGAGGCACATCGTGGGGGACACCCTCGGCCTGCTGCTGGTCGTCATGGTCACTGCCGCCTGCGTCACCGACCGCGAGGCAGGCCGCACCCTGCTGGCTCGGCTACGGGAGCGGCACTGGCGCATCACCCTGATGTGGGCCGACGGCGGCTACACCGGACGCCTGGTCGACCTCGCCCGCGACGTGCTGCGGATCGCGCTGACGGTGGTCAGACGTACCGACGACACCACAGGATTCGTCGTGCTGCCCAAAAGGTGGTTGGTGGAGCGGACGTTCGCGTGGCTGATGCGCTCACGCCGTCTGGCCCGCGACTACGAGGGCCGCGCCGACACCTCCGAGGCGATGATCCGGTGGTCGATGAGCATGGTCATGAGCCGCCGGCTCGCCCGGCGACCACGCTGAACATCCCCGGCCGTTCCTCGACGAGCCAGCCCCGCGCGGCCAGCCGCTTGGCCTTCGACCGCACCCCTTCCACCTTCGCCGGGACCGGCTCTAGCCCGAGTGCCGTCGCGAGTTGCCGACAGTCCATCGCCTCCCCGCACGAAGCGCTCCGACCGGCCAGGGCGTCGATGAGCCGCTGGTAGTCCGGCGCCAGCACCGCCGGGGCGAGTCCTTCACACCACTGCGGCACCACGGAACCGGGCGCCGCCGCGGCGGCCCGCTCCGGCCGCTCATCGGCCGCCACGACCGGCGGCCCTTCTTCGCCGCTGCGAGGAAGGGCCAACACCTCGGCCACCGTCTCACGGGCGATCACGAATCGCTCCCACACGGCCTCCGCCTCCCGCAGTTCGGTCTGGAGGGCCTCCACCCGCTGCCGAGCAGCGCGTTCACGCTCCTCCAGCAGCCCCATCACCGACGGCATCCGGCACCTCCACCGAAGAGACGAAACGACACCTCGTCTCTCCCGCCGAAGTACCAGCCCTATGCCTGACCAGCGAAAACGCACCCATCACTCTCGGAAAGACAACGGCCTCTAAATCCAAGCGCAAGAAGGACGGCCTCGGCAACTGGCGAATCATCCGCTACGCGGATGATTTCGTCCTGGTGGTCTCAGGAAACCGCCACCACGCCGAGAGCCTGCGCGAGGAGGTGGCAGCCGTACTCGCCCCGTTGGGGCTGCAGCTGGCACCGGAGAAGACCCGGGTAGTCCACATCGACGAGGGCTTCGACTTCCTCGGACACAACATCCGCCGCCAACGGAAGCGAGGAACCACAAAGCACTACGTCTACACCAAACCGTCCAAGAAGGCCATCGCGTCGATCAAGGACACGGTACGGGAGCAGACGTACAGATCGACCCGCCACATGGAGCTGGACGAGCTGCTTCGCAGCGTCAACCGGAGCCTGGCGGGATGGGCGAACTTCTTCCGACACGGGGTGTCAAAGGCGATCTTCACCGCGGTCGACTCCCACGCGTGGGGCCGGCTGATGCGGTGGATCCGCGCCAAGTACACAGGGAAACACCGGCTCGGGATGAAGGAACTCCGCAACCGCTTCTGTGACAAGGGGTGGCGGTTCGCCCACAACGGGGTCGTGTTCACCGGCGCATCCAGTGTCGCAGTGGAACGCTACCGCTACCGCGGAAGCGACATCCCGACCCCGTGGACCCCGAAGCAACAGCAGGCGGCTGACCAACGGTCAAGACACGTGGAGCGCCCGGTGCGGAGCAATTCGCACGCCGGGTGCGGGAGGGGGCCCGAGGGAGACGACCGACGGAGACGTCGGCACCGCGCCCACGGGCCTACCTCACCGACGAGATAGGAGGAACGCGATGGCTGGGCCGCCCGCCTCTGCTCAGCGACTCCGAACTCGTCTGCCTCGCAGTGGCCCAGGCCCTGCTCGGCTACCACTCCGAGGCCCGCTGGCTGCGCTACGCCCACAAGCACCTGTCCGGCATGTTCCCCTACCTGCCCCAGAGGGCGGGCTACAACAAGCGGCTCCGCTCAGCTCTGCCGCTGGTCAAGCGCGTGATCCGGGAGCTGGCCCGGGACAGCGACTTCTGGACGGACACGGTGTGGATCACCGACTCCACGCCGGTGCCGTGCGGCATGTCACGCCCGACCGTTCAACGCTCCGACCTTTGGCCGGCTGGGCCGGCTATGGCTACTGCGCCTCCCACCCCCGCTTCTTCTGGGGCCTGCGTCTGTACCTGGTGTGCACGCCGACCGGCATGCCGATCCTGTGGGCGCTGGCCAACCCGACGCTGGACGAGCGGGAGGTGCTGGGCGCGATGCTCGAAGTCGATGCGGAGCTCGTCGCCCGCCGCGGGGGCCTCGTGCTCATCTCCGACAAGGGCTTCGCCTCGAAGGCTTTAGAGCGGGAACTCGCCGAGCTGGGCATCGAGTTGCTGCGGCCGTCGTTCAAGCGCGAGAAGCAGCGGTTCGGCGAGCCGATGCTCAAGCAGGTCCGCCAGCTCATCGAGTCGGTCAACGACACCCTCAAAGGGCAGCTCGACCTGGAACAACACGGCGGGCGGACCTTCGAGGGCGTCGCGATCCGGGTGGCCCAGCGGATCCTGGCGCTAGGGGGTGAAGCCCTCGCTCCGCCCCACCGGGCCGTGCTCACCGAGGGCCACCAGGTCCCGTGACCTGCGGGCCGGCCGCCGCCCCGGGGTTCCGATCCGGTCGCGGCGGAACACGAGTTCGGCCATCCGCCGCTCGGGGCCCCGGCGGCGCAGGAGCAGGTGGCCGGCGAAGGCCGCCGGGCCGAAGAACACCTGGGCCGGGATCAGCGCCGCGGGGTGCCCGGTGACCGCGCCGACGATGTGCAGGGTGGCCACCGGGGCCACGGCGCCGAAGAGCACGACCAGCACGATCCCGGTGCGCAGCCCCGCCTTTCCGTAGGCCTTGTAGGCGGCGGTGGTGAAGAGGGCGTAGGCCAGCAGGTCGCCCATGCCGAGCACGGCGCCGAGGTCCTCCCCGATGCGCAGCCCGGCCGCGGGGGCGAAGGGGTAGCCCTGGATCGCGTCGGACAGTTCCTCGGTCAGAGGGACGACCCAGGCGAAGAACGCGTCGTAGGCGGTGAGCGCGAGCAGGAACCACGCGACGTTCTTCAGCCGCATCCCGCCCTGGACGTTGATGTTGGTGGCGGAGACGACGACCAGGCCGACGACGCAGCTGTTGGCGATCCAGTACGGCGCGGCGGTGTCGCCGAAGGCGAGGTGGGCGCCGAACACGGCCGCGATCAGCGCGGCGATCAGCGCCCAGCGCAGCCGTCCGTCACCGATGACGGGCTGGTAGCCGACGGACAGCCCGCCCGCGAAGGCCACCGCGAGCACCACCGGCAGGACCGTACCGGGCAGCGCCAGGTAGAGGTACGGCAGTGCCAGGACGAAGCCCATCATCAGGATGATGTCGGCGCCGTTGAAGACGCCGATCGGCGGCCGGGGGGTGCGGACGGTGCGGAAGTAGCCGACGGCGCCGACGCACACCGCGAGGGCCAGGGTGCAGCTGACCGCGAGCTGGAAGAAGACCGTCATGCGTGGCTCCGGGTGAAGGTGTGCTCCAGCAGGTCGCAGCGGAGCGGGAAGCGCAGCGCCGCTTCCGCGTCGTCCAGCGGCAGGACGGTGACGTCGGCGTCGATGCCCTCGGCCCGCAGCCGTTCGGTCACGTCGGCCGTGCCGAGTTCCTTGGAGGCGACCTCCACCTGCAGCCGGCCCCGGGCGGTGACCTCGGCCCGGTGGCGCAGCGGCCACGGCAGGCCGGGGGTGCCGTCCAGCGCCTCCACGATGTCGCGCGGGGTGACGATGGCGTCGGCGGTGCGGTAGAGCTGTCCGGCCTTGCCGAGGATGTGGGAGACCGCGGGGACCGAGGCGAGTTCACAGGAGGGCTCGCCGTCCAGGGTGCGGACCACGTCACCGGTGTTGTACCGCAGGACGGGCATGCATTCCCGGTAGGGGAAGTACGGGGTGACCGTCAGCTCGCCGAGGCGGCCGGGCCCGGCGGGCTCGCCCGTCTCCAGGTCGAGGACCTCCGTGTACCCCATGTTGGGGTCGATGTGCAGGTGATGGTGGGTACAGGTACGGCCGCTGACGGGCAGCAGCTCGGTCATTCCGAAGGAGTCGCCGATGGTGCGTGCGCCGAAGGTCTCGCGGAAGGCGGCCGCCAGGTTGCGTGACAGCATCTCCCCTCCCGCGTAGACCGCGCGCAGCCCGAAGTCGTGCGGCCCGTATCCGCGTTCGCGGGCGGCGCTCACCATGCGGGCGAGGTAGCTGGGGTTTCCGGTGAGCACCGTCGGCTGGGGGCCGGAGCGGCCGAGCAGGTGCTCGACGGACTCCTCGGGGGGGACCTGTCCCACGACGTGACAGGCGGCGTTGGCGAGGCGGCACACCTCGACGTCCTCTTGTACGGCGGCGGTCGCCCGCGAGCTGAGGTTGATCTGCATCCGGTCGCCGGGGCCGAGGTCGCCGCGGAGCACCAGGGACAGCGCGATCAGGGCGGGCCACAGCTCCATCTCGTAGCGGGAGAGCCATATCTGGACCGGCGCGCCGGTGGTGCCGGTGGTCTGCGTCACCAGGTACGGGTCGCTGCAGAGGAAGTCGGCGGGGCGGGCAATCAGGTCGGCCTTGCGGGTCACCGGGATGCGGGTGAGCGTCTCGGTCGTGATCCCGGCCGGGTCCACGCCGGCGAGCCGTTCCCGGTAGAAGGGCGAGCGGGTGGCGAGCCTGCGCACGGTGCGCTGGAGCGCCCGGTTCTGCAGGTCTCGGCGCTCGGCCGGATCGGTGAACGGTCCGTCGGCCAGTTCGTCGACGTCATCGCCGAGCGAGCCGAACTCCTCCAGTGTGACGAGCGCGTCGGCGACCAGCCGTTCCACGGCCCGTACGTTCAGCCGCCGGCCGAACACCATCGCCGTGGCCACCCGTACCTGCCGGACAGCGGTCTCCAGCACTGATGCCTCCTTCGCACCTCGAACAGGACGAAGGGGTGGGGGCGGCTCGCCGCCCCCACCCCCGGGATTTACGTCAGCTGGCCGAACAAGCGCCGAAGAAGACCGCCGTCAGCGCACCCATGACGTACTTGAACTGCTTGGCGCTCGTCTTGATGGAACTCATATGTGCCTCCTCGTTTGCTGTGGGTGGACGGCCGCCTAACCTCCGCAGGAGCTCCGGCGTTCCGTCCCTTGACTAGGAGACACAGTGGCGCGATCACCGCGAGCGGGCAACGATCGGGTCCATTCAACGGACCGGTGACTGAGGAGAACCAGGTCAACTGGCGTTGAAGGCCGTGCAGGGCCACCAAGGCGGCGGTGAAGGCTGTGCGTTGGTGAAGGTGCGGCGGCTCTCAATCGTGCACTCGTGAAGGTGCGGCAAACATACGGCCGTGGATAGCCTTCTGGAGCACTGGGGGTGACGCTCGCCTGAGCCGCTGAGGCTTTCTCGACAAAACCGCCGGACCACCCACGCCCGCGCCGCCCGAAGTACTGCCGTGCGACGGCGGTGTTCCTCGCGGTGACAGCGTCGAACAGTGAGGCGCGCAGCGTGGCGGCGGTGTCGAAGTCGAGGTCGCTGGCCCGGGGCGATCACGCGTACGCCGTCGTGCGCGCCGACGGTGGTGACGGTCAGGGGCGCCTGCCCGCAGCCGCCGGCCGCGGGGCGTTCCGTCCCTTGACGAGAAAACACAGTGGCGCGATTCAACGACCGGTGACTGAGGGGAACCATTCCGAAACCCCAACTGTCCTGGTCCAAACGGGGAATTGTGGGGCCGTCCGATCGACGGCCCGGCATGAGAGGGGGACCCTCATGGCGAGATCCGGCGCTGAGGGACGCGGCGTGCTGGAAGGCGCGTTCGCACTCATGGAGGTACTCGCGCACGACGACGAGGTGGGGCTGACCCGGCTGGCGAGTGACGCCGCGCTGCCGAAGGCCACCGCCCACCGGCTGCTCGGGCAGCTAGTCTCATTGGGCGCGGTGCAGAGTCATGAAGGCCGCTACCGGCTGGGCCCGCGGACGTTCCGGCTCGGGCAGGCCTGGCATCCGGCGCGCGCGCTGCGCGCCGCATCGGCCCAGCCGTTACGGGAACTCGCGGCGGTCAGCGGCGGGGCGAGCCTGAGCCTGTCGGTGCCCGAAGCGGGACACATCATCGTCGTCGGGGGCATGCGGGGCGAGGTGGACGAGGTCTTCCCGCTGCGCTCCGGGGTCGTTCTGCCGCCCGGCAGTGCGGCCGAACTAGTCCTGGCGGCGGCCGCCCCGGTGCCGGAGCGGCCGGCGGGGTGGACGGAGGCCTCCTGGGCGCGCGAGGTCGCCGGGGTCCGGGAGCGGGGGCTCGCGTTCGACTACGAGCAGTGCGTGGATTCGCTGTCGTGCGTGGCGGCTCCGGTGCGCTCTGCGTCCGGCCAGGTAGTGGCCGCCGTCGCGGTGACCGCCCTGGACGCGAAGCTGATCCCCCTGCTGTCCGACGCCGTGAGCCGCGCGGCGTCGATGATCAGCGGGAGGCTGGCCTGCCTGCCGGAGCCCGCGCCCAAGCCCCGCAGGGCCGGGCCGGCCCCGAAGCGGGCCGTGAAGGGTTTCGCCGCCGCGGCCGACCCGAGCCGCTGAGCCGGCGGCTGTCGCCCGGGGCTCGCGGGCGGGCTTCACCCCACCGCTACGGCGGAAGGGAGATGAAGGTCTTCCGCCCCCATTCGGTACAGCTCAGAGCCTCGTGGTTCGCACTCGGTCTTCACGTACTGTGCGATCAAGAGGGTGTTCAGGTCGGTCGTCACAAACTGATCTTGGGCACCTTCGTTCCTTTGGCGGGGCGGAACTTCGAATCTACTCGGGATAGGTCCCGGATTCGGCCGGGGCAACACGAGAGGAGCAGTGATCGTGGGGGAACTGGACGGCAGGACCGCGCTGGTGACGGGCGGCTCGCGCGGGATCGGGCGGGCGGTCGCCCTGCGGTGGCCGCCGCGGGGGCGCTCGTCGCCGTCCACTACGGAAGCAACGAGACAGCCGCTGGATGACGAGCCGCACCAGCCAGCGTCGGTCGACCTCGCGGCGGCGCTGGGCGCGCATCGCCGTCCCGTCGTCTGCACCGGGCAGTCAGCTTGACATCGTGTGGGTGATCAGCCCGATGTCGCGTTCTGGCTCGCCTATAACCGGCGGAACCGGGAAGTGGCGGGCTGCCGAGAGGCAGTCGGAGGGGGTCGTAGTAGTGCCGATCGGCGGGACAACACAACCCGTCAGGAGCGAAGGGCCCCTGCTTCATCGATGCTGACACGAACAAGGAGGGGCCCGGGTGAGTGTCGGAACGGCTATGTCCGCCCGCCGGGAGGACACAGGCCGCGGTGAGCGGCGTCCTCTGGACAAGGTCCGAGCCTTGCAGTGGACGCTCTACCGCTGTGCCGAGCAAGAACCCGAGCGCCGGTTCCATGCCCTGTACGGCCACGTCCACCGCATGGACGTCTTGTGGCGGGCATGGTCCAGCGTGAGCACGAACCGGGGCGCCCCCGGGGTGGACGGCGTGAGCGTCGACCAGGTGGCGGCCTCGGGGGTGGATGAGTTCCTCCAGGATCTGTCGGATCGACTGCGGACGCATACGTATCGTCCGTCGGTGCTGCGGCGGGTCCAGATTCCCAAGCCGGGGCGGCCGGGGGAGTTACGGCCGCTGTCGATCCCCACTGTGGCGGACCGGGTGGTGATGACGGCCGCGAAACTGGTTCTCGAACCGGTCTTCGAGGCTCATTTCACCGACGCGAGCTACGGTTTCCGGCCCAAGAGGTCCGCGATCGACGCGTGCGAGGCTGTGCGCGTCGCGGCGAACCAGCGGCAGGAGTGGGTGTTCGAGGCTGATATCCGGGACTGCTTCGGGACGATTGATCACGATGCACTCGTCGCTCAGGTGGCGAGGCGCGTGGTGGACCGTCAGATGCTGAAGCTGATTCGGGCGTGGCTGCGGATGGGAGTGCTGGAGGGTGGGGTGACCTCCCCGACTGGGGCGGGAACCCCGCAGGGCTCACCGATTTCCCCGTTGCTGGCCAACGTGGCCCTGCATGTCCTTGATGAGGCGTGGCAGACACGCGGCGGGCGGTTGGGGTGTTGGTGCGCTACTGCGATGACTTCGTGGTCCTGTCGCCGACCAGGCAGCGTGCCGAGCAGGCGCGTGAGCTGGCGGCCGAGGTGTTGGGCGGGCTCGGGATGCGGTTGCATCCGGAGAAGTCCGGCATCGTCTGCCTCACCCGGGGTGGGCAGGGTTTCGAGTTCCTCGGATTCCATCACCGGAAGGTGGAGTCGTGGAAGTGGCGGGGCAGGTTCTACCTGCAACGTTGGCCCTCGGCCCGGGCGTTGGGGGTGCTGCGGGACAAGATTCGCGCGGCCACCTCAAGGTCCCGGAGCGAGCGGCCGGTGGCCGATGTGGTCGCCGATCTCAACCCGGTCCTGCGTGGCTGGGCAGCGTACTTCCGCAACGGCAACAGCGGGCGGAAGTTCAACGAGGTCGACGGCTACGTCCACGAGCGGCTGGCAATCTTCGCCAGCCGGAAACACGGACTCGCGGGCCGGAACTGGACCACCCGTTTCACCTACGGGTGGATCAGTCGGCTCGGGGTCTACCGCCTGACCGGGAACGTGCGCTGGGCGACGGCGCATGCCAGCTGGTGAACGATGTCGGAAAGCCGTGTGCGGGAGAACCGCATGCACGGTTTGAAGCGGCGGGGACTGGAAACGGAGCATCAGCCACCGCGCCAGTCCCCGACCCTACTCAGAGTTTGTAGCCGATGCGGCGCAGCAGTCCGTGCCGGTCGGCCGCGTCAGCGTCGGTCTCGACCCCGACCGGCGGTACTCCGTCGATGACGCCGATCACGCCGCGGCCCCGCTCGGTGGCCGCGAGCAGGATGTCGACGGGGTTGGCTGTCGCACAGAAGATGCCGCAGACCTCGGGCACGGCCTTGACGGAGTTGAGGACGTTGACCGGGTAGCCCTCGCGCAGCATGATCACGAAGGAGTGCCCGGCGCCGATCGCCCGGGCCCCGGCGACCGCCACCCGTACCAGTTCGTCGTCGTTGCCGGACCTGCGGACCAGGCAGGCGCCGGAGGCCTCGCAGAAGGCGATGCCGAAGCGGAGGTGCGGGCTCACCCCGACCAGTGCCTCGTGCAGGTCCTCCACGGTCTTGATGAAATGCGCCTGACCGACGATCACATTGACGTCGTCCGGTTTCTCGATGTGCACCACATCGAAGGACAATCCGGCAGCGGCCACCGGGGCACCTCCCGCACTCGCTCTGTACTCGGACGATTGACGGCATGCCGATCATGGCGAGGCCGGGGTGCCGCGTCCAGGTGGCGCGCTCAGGGGCGGGCGAGGGGTCACCGGATCCGCCGGATGCACCAGCCGAGGCCGGCCGCGACGGTGAGCACCCCGTACCAGGCCCGGGCGGCGGCCCGGTACACCAGGCCGGCCGACCGGTACCACGCCTCGCCCGCCCAGCCGAGGACCAGGTACCAGGCGATGCCGAACGGCATGGCCATCCAGAACCACGACGGCGGCGCGAACTCGCCCGGCCGCCGGGAGCCTTCGCGCGCCCACCGCCGGCAGCGCTCGGCACCCTCGCGGCGCCACCGGGCGCACCGGCGGGCGCCCGCCTCGGCCTGCCGGGTGCGGGTCTCGACGAAGCGGGCGCGCCACTGTCCGCGCCGGGTACTGCCGGAGTACGGCATCCTGCCTCCCACCGGGCCGGTCCGTTCGTCCGGCCTCGGCGTCAGGCCAGGTCAGCACTGTTCGGCGGCGCCGGTCAACGGGGCTCGCCGCGCACCGGGCCGACGGAGCCGTCCGGCGACCGGAGCGCCTCCCGGGAGCGGCCGAGCGCTCCCGCGCCCTGGGCGCGCTGCTGTTCATGTCGGGGATCCGGCGGTGTTCACCTTCCGGGCGGCAGGCTGACCGGTCATGAGTTCAGTGAAGAGTGTCAGCCGGCGTGGTCTTCTAGCGGGTGCCACCGGGGTCGGCCTCGGTGGTGCGGTGGCGCTCGGCGGTGGGACGGCGGCCGCCGAGCCCGCCGCGCCGGGTCCGCTGCTGTGGTCGCGGCCGGGGCGGCTGGGCGCGCCCCGGGTGTCCGGTCTGCACCTGCAGTTCGGGTCGGACGCCTCCCGGGAGGTGGTGGTCTCCTGGCACACCACGGCCTCGGTGGCCCGCCCCAGGGTGCTCCTCGGTACGGCGCACGGCGGCTTCGGCCGGACCGAGCAGGCTCGGACCACCACCTACCGGGACGCCAAGTCGGGTACCGAGGTGCAGGTCCACCACGCCAGGATCGGCGGGCTGCAGCCGGACACCGACTACGTCTACGCGGCCCTGCACGACGGCGCGGCACCGGAGCTGGGCACGGTGCGGACCGCACCGCGCGGCCGGGGCGCCTTCACCTTCACCAGCTTCGGGGACCAGGGCACGCCGACGCTGGGCCGGCAGACCGCAGGCGGCTGGGTCAACGACAACCTCGGCAGCCCGGCGGCCGGTGACACCACGGCCGGCGTCGAGCGGATCGCGCCGCTGTTCCACCTGGTCAACGGCGACCTCTGCTACGCCAACCTGTCGGGCGACCGGGTGCGCACCTGGTCGGACTGGTTCGAGAACAACTCCCGTTCCGCCCGCCACCGTCCGTGGATGCCCGCCGCCGGGAACCACGAGAACGAGCTCGGCAACGGCCCGATCGGGTACGGCGCCTACCAGGCGTACTTCAGCCTCCCCGAGGCCGGCGCGGACGAGCAACTGCGTGGCCTGTGGTACGCGTTCACCGCCGGCTCGGTCCGGGTGATCAGCCTCAACAACGACGACGTCGCCTACCAGGACGGCGGCAACTCCTATGTGCACGGCTACTCCGGCGGAGCCCAGCAGCGGTGGCTGGAAGCCCAGTTGGCGGCGGCGAACGCGGACCCGCAGATCGACTGGATCGTGGTCTGCATGCACCAGGTGGTGATTTCCACGGCCGACAAGTTCAACGGCGCCGACCTCGGGATCCGGGAGACCTGGGTGCCGCTGTTCGACAAATACGGGGTGGACCTGGTGGTCTGCGGCCACGAGCACCACTACGAGCGCTCCCACCCGATCCGGGGTCAGCAGCCCACCGACACCCGCACCCCGATCCCGGTCGCCACCGACACCGAGGTGATCGACACCAGCAAGGGCACCGTCCACATGGTGATCGGCGGCGGCGGCACCTCGGCGCCCTCCAACCAGCTGCTCTACAGCCCCGCCCGCTGCCGGGTGATCACCGGGGTCGGCCCGGTGGACTCCGCCACCGGCAAGCGGCCGCCGAAGTACGTGATCGAGGACGCTCCCTGGTCAGCCTTCCGCGACGCCGACCACTCCTACGGCTTCGCCGCCTTCGAGGTCGACCCCGGCGTCCGGGGCGGCAACACCTCGATCGCCGTCACGTACTACGCGGTCACCGGGCCGTACGGCGAGCTGCTGCCGGTGGACCGGTTCCGGCTCACCCGTCCGCGCGGCCGGCGCGGGCACCGGGTGTAGCCGGCCGCGTCAGTTGCGGTTGAAGGTCCGGGCGGCGGCCGCGGCGATGGCGATGCCCAGGGTCCACCCGAGGACGGTCAGCACCACGGTGACCACCGCGGGGACGCCGTGGTACTGCCAGGCGTCCGACTGACCGAAGCGGACCACCGGGATCAGATGGTCGGCGGCGTACAGCACCGGGTTGAAGGTCGCGGCGCTGTCCGCACTGACGTGCTGCGGGTGCACCCGGCCGAAGTAGACGCTGCTCGCCACCAGCAGGCCGATCGCCCAGCCGAACGCCCGCAGCGGGCGGTAGCCGTAGCCGACCAGCAGGTCCAGCAGGTAGCCGGGGAGGCGGCGCGGGAAGGAGAGTTCGGCCCGTACCGCGCGCTGCCTGGCCAGCAGGACGGTCCTGGCCTCGCCGTCGTTGCCCAGCGAGCGGTAGTAGGCGGCCAGCTGCTCGTACGGCTGGGCGCGGAAACCGCCGGTCCGGGCGGGGTCGGACCGCCGGACCTGGCGCCTGATCACGTTCAGCCGGTCCGCCGCGTCGGCGTACCGGCTGAACGGGCCGTAGGCGAAGCCGTCCAGGTTCAGCCGGCCCGGCCAGGACTCGGCCGTGTCGCTGATGCCGCCCGCGGCGGACGCCGCGTAGAGGGTGAGCAGGGCCCTGGGACTGTCCATGCCCTCCAGGTCGAGGTGGCCGGTGACGCGGGCTCCGGTCAGCCGGATCTCGCCGTCGGTGTGGAATCCCTTGCCCAGGTGGAGGCTGCCCGCGACCTGCATCCGGTTGGCGCGCAGGGCCGGCCCGCCCGGGGTCGGGGTGAGCTGGGCGCCGCTGAAGGTCAGCCCGCTGCCGAAGTTCGCGCCCGGCAGGCGTACCGTGCCGATCGCCGTGAAGGGCTGCTTGCCCGCTCCGGTCTCGTGCGGGCTGAAGAAGGAGTAGCTGACCACGGTGAGCGAGTCGCCGTGCAGCGCGGAGTGGCCGCGGCCGTCCAGCCGGGCGCCGGTCAGGTACAGCGAACTGCCGATGTGCGCACCGGGTATCCGCAGCGCTCCCTCGGTCCGCAGCCGCTGGGCCATCAGGCTGCGCCCGACCCGCATACCGCCCGCGTTGAGTGACTCGCCGCCGGCCCCCCGGCCGACCAGCTCGGCGTCGATGAGGTTCACCCGGCCGTCGATCTGTGCGTTGATCAGGCTGAACGAGCCCTCCACCTTGGCCTTCTCGGCGAGCAGGCCGCCCTCGACGCGGATGCCGTCGGCGCGGACGGTGCGTGCGTCCTCCTCGCCCTCGCTCTCACCTGCGCCGGTCCCGGTGATACGGGTGTCGCTGAGGTCCAGGGTGCCGCGCACCTGCGCGCCGGCCGCGCTGAGCGTGGTGAGACGGGAACCGCTCAGGTCGATCGACTCCGTGACCGCGCCGTCGAACACGACCGGCCCCTCGAACCGGCAGCCCCGGAGCAGCAGCAGCGGCGCGACCTGCCCGTGGTCGAAGCGCAGCCCACCGGAGATCCGCGCCCCGGCGAGCCGCACCGCCGCCACCGCCCCCGCCACGGTCGGGCAGGCGCCCAGCAGCAGCGCCGCGATCACCTCACCGCGCACGGACCGCTCGGCCGGCCACCCGTCGGCCCCGGCCGGATCGTCCGCGCCGAAGTCGCCGGTACGCAGATCGACCAGCTCGCCGTGCGGGAAGGCCCGCCAGAGCCGGCGTTCGGTAGCGGTGAGCCTGTCGAGCCGGCTGGGTATCGCGGAGCTGCTGGTAACTGACGTGCGGCGCATGGCGGTTATCCTGCCGTACCCGGGACACCGGGCGCGCCCTTTCGGGAGACTGGCAGTCAGTTCGGATCGGTGAGCAGGAAGGCCTCCAGCTCGCTCCGGTACCAGCGGTCGGTACGGCCCAGCGGGGTCATGCCGAGGCGGCGGCAGACGGCCTGGGAACGGTGGTTGTCCGGGTGGGTCACCGCGTAGACCTCGGCCAGCCCGTCGGCGAAGCCCTTGGCCACGGCCGCGCGGGCGGCCTCGGTGGCGAAGCCGCTGCCCCAGGAGTCCGGGTGGAAGTGCCAGCCGACCTCCACCTCGCCGTCGCCGTCCGGGAACGGCACCAGCAGGACCGAACCCGCCACCACGCCGGTGTCCCGCCGCTCCACCGCCCAGACCCCGTACCGGGGATCCATCGAGCGCTCCTGGAACCGCTCGATCAGGGCATCCGCGTCCGCGAGTTGCGCCATCGTGCGGGTGCGGCCGAGCCAACGGGTCACCTCGGTGCGGGAGTACAGGTCGAAGGCCCGCTCCCGGTCCGTGGCCTGCCACTGGCGGACGGTCAGGCGCTCGGTGCTGAGGACAGCGGACATCAGGCATCCCGGTGCTCGTGGCCTAAGTGACGGTGCCTCAGCCTACTGGCCTGGGGTGTGGGCCGGTGTGGTGGCCGTCGTCGTCGGCGGTGCGGGTGCCACTTGCTCCGGATGGCGGGGAGGGGTCTACCGAAGGGGGTTCAGCCGTGTGCGCCGGGCGAGGCGGTGGGAAGCGGACTGGTAGAGGTGGTCACAAAGAGTCACTTTCGACAGAAAGTGATGATTTCTGCCTCTTCGTCCTCTGGAGGACCATCCATGTCCCTGTTCGCCAGGCTGCGCCCGCACCGAGCCCTCGGACTCACCCTCGCCCTCACCGCGCTCACCGTGGTCGGCGCAGGCACGGCGAACGCGGTTGCGCCGCAGTCCGTCGGCCACCAGGACACGACCAAGTTCAAGCTGTTCCCCAATGCCAAGTTCCTGCCGTGCCTGGCGGGCGACGGCCAGACACCGAAGGTGGAGGCCGAGGTCCGCCGCGGCGAGCTGAACGACAGCATGGAGATCGAGCTGCGCGGTTTCAAGCCCGACTTGGACTTCGACCTGTTCACCGTCCAGCGCAGCAACCAGCTGGCGAACGGCGATCCGGACCCGGACTTCCACGGGAGCTTCGGCCTGGCCTGGTACCAGACCGACCTCCACACCGACCACCAGGGCAAGGGCCGGGCCAGGATCCGGACCATCCTGCTCGACCAGATCTTCGGCTTCGACCCGGACGCCAATCTGGACCCCACCAACACCTTCCACGTCGGCTTCTGGTTCAACAAGCCCAGCGACGCTGCCGCGTGCGGCTTCACCGGCACCACGCCGTTCAACGGCGAGCACAACGCCGGGCCGCTCGCCTTCATCACGCGCCCGAACGCCGACACCGGCCTCGGCCCGCTCTGCACCAAGCCCGACACCTCCACGACGCCCGCCACTTGCGAGGCCTGAGGAAGCATCACAGCCGGTGCCCGGAACCACCCGAGGGTGGCACCGGACACCGGCCGGCGGAACCTCAGAACAGCGGGACGCCCGCGCGCACCAGACGCCAGTTGACCGCGGCGAACTGCGCCGGGTCGATCACGCCCTTGGCCTTCACCCACGCGATCATGGTGTTGCGGATCTCGTCCGAGTTCGTCCAGACCTGCTTGGCCGAGGCGACGTGCGGGAAGTTGCCGCCGCCGTTCGCCCGGTAGTTGTTCACCGCCAGCACGAACTGAGCCGCCGCGTCTATCGGCTTGCCGTCGAAGGACAGGCCGGTGATCCGCGAACCGACCGGCTTGCTGATGTCGATGTCGTACGAAACGCCGTACACCGAGTCGAAGTTGTAGTCCGGCGTGTCCTGCTGGTTGGTCAGCTTGTCCAGGTCGACCGGGTCGCCGGGGGCCAGCTGGGCGAAGAACTTCGCCGAGTACTCCAGGTAGTCCTTGATCTGGGCACCCGTCAGGATCCGGGCCTCCAGGGTGTTCTCGTAGATGTACAGACCCGCCGCGTCCCGCAGCTTCACCGTACCCGCCGGAATGTGCGCGGTCCGGTTGAACGGCGCCGCCTGCGCCAGCACCGGCAGGTTCGCGTACGAGGTCTTGGCCAGCGCCGCCTTCACCGCGTCCGCCTGCACCCGGCCGATCAGGTCGATGATCGGCACGTCCTTGAACCGGGCCTCGGAGATGGACAGATCGGCCTTGCAGGTGCCGATCACCTGGTTGACGTACGCCACCACCTTCTTGTGCTGGGCGCCGATCAGCTTGACGATCCGCGGGTCCTCCGGGACCGTGTTGGTGTTCAGCACCCGCGAGCTCACCTTGGTGACCTGCCAGTGACCCTTGCTGAACTCCACCTCGAAGTCGAAGCAGGACAGCCGCTGCGCCCAGCAGAGCGGCTCGGACAGCACCACGGTCTTGCCGGTCTTCTTGTTGACGATCAGCCGCTGCGCCACCTCCTTGTGGGTGTGACCCACCAGCACCGCGTCGATCCCCGGCACGGTCGCGGCCATCTCACCGGAGGCGTCCTCCGGCCAGGGCAGCTGGTCGCCGTAGGTGGTCGGCTCGTCGATGCCCGAGTGCGCGGCCACCACGACCACGTCCGCACCCGCCGCCTTCATCCGCGGCACGTACTTCGCGGCCATCTCCACGATGCCCGGGAAGACCATCTGGCCCGCGACGTTGGCCTTGTCCCAGACCGCGATACCCGGGTTGGTCAGACCCAGGATGCCCACCTTCAGCGGACGACCGCGGCCCAGGTACAGCTCCCGGATCACGTACGGCGGGAAGGCCGGCTTCTCGTTCTTGGCGTGCAGGGCGTTCGCACCGAGCAGCGGGAACTCCAGCTGCTCCTCGAAGGCCCGCACCGTCGGGATGCCGTAGTTGAACTCGTGGTTGCCGAGCGCGGCGGCGTCGTAGCCGATGGCGTTCATCGCCTCGGCCATCGGGTGCTTCGGCGGCTTCTTGCCGGTGATCGGCTCCACCCGGGCGTAGTAGTAGCTGAGCTGGGTGCCCTGGATGATGTCACCCGCGTCGATCAGCAGGGTGCGGTGGTGGCCCTTCTGCGTCCGGACCCGGTTGACCAGGGTGGAGATCTTGGCCAGGCCGACGTCGTTGTGCGCCGCGTCGTCGTACTCGGCGTCGGTGAAGTAGTCCCAGTTGAGCACCCGGCCGTGCATGTCACTGGTGCCCATCACGGTGAAGCTCTCCTTCACCGGGTGCTTCGCGAGCTCCGCGGCCGAGGGCTCCTCACTCGCCGCGGCGGCCGGGCTCGCGGCGGCGAGCGGAGCACCGCCGACCAGGGCCGCGCCGGCGGCGGTGGCGGCCGAGCGGGTGACGAAGTCACGACGATTCAGGGACATGGACGACTCCAACGTGGGGCGAACGGACCGTCAACTATGCGACGACGCGCGTAGAGAAACGCGCGTAGAAGTCTGCCGGGTAAACGGCCCGGCGAACAGACTTCCGACATGTCCAACAGGTGAGATATGCATTACTCCCGAGTAGCAGCCGGCTCAACGGCCCCTCCGGCCACCTCGGCCAGCAGCCGGCCCACCTCCGCCGTCAGCACCGCCGCCGGATCCGCCCCGAAGTTGGCGTCGGCGGGCAAGGCGGTTCCGGTGTTCCCGAGGCGAACGAGATCAGCGTCACCTCCTCCCGGTTCCTGAACCGCCGCACCGCCCGGGTGTCCTCCGCCCCCGTCAGCCGCGCCATGGCCCGCTTCAGCGCATCCAACCGGGCACCCGCCATCGACCCCGACGTGTCCAGCACGTACACCGTCCGGGACGGCCGGCGCAGCTCGTTCTGGTACGCCGCCAGCAGACCGTCCGCCACCGCCTTCGTACCCGGGAACGGCAACTCCCGCCGCCGGTCCGCCGGCAGTCCCGCCGCCGGGGACGCCTCCGCCGTCACCGGCCGGCGCAGCGTCGTCTCCGAGATCCGCTGCTGGACGTCCGGGCGCAGCAGGTACTTCGTCAACCGCTGGAACGAGTCCCGGGCCGGCCGACCCGCCGAGGACAGCAGCGACAGCGGATAGTCCGCCGACACCACACCGTCCACCGGCCGCACCACCGTCAGCCGTTCCTCGGCCGGCAGGGTCCTGTTCAGCTCCAGCAGCACCGACTCGTAGTTCACCAGTGCACCCACCCGGCTGCCCGAACCCGACCGGTACGCCTGCTGGTACGCCTGCGCCAGCCAGCCCGAGGACCCCGACGTCAGCTTCTGGCCCGAGAAGAACTGCCGCAACCGCGGCGCCGCCCCCGCCACATCGGCGTCGGTGAGCGCCGCCGAGGCACCCGAGAACGCCGAGGCCACCGCCACCAGCGCCGAGAACCCCGAATTCGACCGCGACGGATCCGCCATCCCGTACGTCAGTCTCCCCGACGCCGCCGCGTCACCGAGCTGACCCCAGGTCACCTGCGAACCGTCGCCCCAGCCCAGCTCGCCCAGCATCCCGCTGCGCACGCCCACCGCGACCGGCGAGACCATCACCGGAGTCTCCGAGACCAGCTTGGACCTGCCGGTGCCGTCCAGCCGCAGGTAGTGGTCGGACGGGAACCAGACCGCGTCGTACTTGCCGTCCGCCTTGCCCGAGGAGACGGTGTCGGCACCGTCCAGCGAACCCGTCCAGGCGAACTGGACGGTGACCCCGGTGGCCTTCCTGGCCTCCTCCAGCACCGGGGCCATGTCCTGGAGTTCGCTGCCCGCGAGCACGCGCAGCACGCCGTCCTCGGGAGTGGGCGACAGATCCTCCTGCTTGGGCTTCGGATCGCCGGAGCAGCCGGCCAGCAGCAGCGCCAGTGCCGCGGCGGCGGTCAGGCCCCGCCCGAACGCTCGTGCTCTCATCAGCACTTCCCTCACCGGCCCTTGGCCGCATCGATCAGTTTGGACAGCATGCCGACCGCCGGGACGGGCGCCTGCCGGATCCCGGCCGCCGACAGGTCGGGGGCGAAGACGGCCGGGCTCTGCCGGCCGGACAGCGCGCCGGTGAAGGCGCCCGGGTCGGCCTGCGGGCGGAAGCCGTAGCTGGCCTCCAGCGAGCGGAGCCTTTCGTCGTCGCGCAGCAGCCGGGCGAGCCGGTCCCCGTCCGGGGTCAGGCCGATCACCGTGTGGCCACTCGAAACGGTGGTATCCGGATAGAGCGCCACCAGGTCGCCCGTCGAACGCCCCTGCGCCACCAGCGCGGCCACCTGGGACTCGTACACCAGCACCAGCGGGTCGCCGATCCCGGACAGGAAGTCCCGGTACGGCCCGTCGCTGCTGGTCTTCTGGTCGCCCTGCATCTGCGTCAGCGTCCGCACCAGCGGCGTCACCCTGGCGAGCGCCGCGTCGTCGGCGACCACCGTGCCGCCGTTCTCCAGGTAGGAGACGGCGGCCAGGTGCAGCGCGCCCGAGGAGGAGGTGGAGGGGTCGGTGGTCCTGATGTACATCGCGCCGGAGAGGTCGGGGTGGCTCTTGGCGTCCTTGAGGTCCTGCCAGTTCCGGCCCGCCTTGACCGCCTGCAGGTAGTCGGACATGTGGAACGTCCACAGGCCCGAACTCCCTTTCTCGGCGAGGCCGTTCCTGACCAGCAGCTCGGCCACCGGGGAGTGCGCCACGATGACCAGCGGCGAGTAGAACGGCCGTACCGGCTCGGTGGAGATCTGCCGCTGCTTCCTGATCTCCTCGGCCGGCGGAAGGCTGGCCGGGAAGGCGAACCCGTAGCCGTCCAGGCTGGTGCTGGCCATCGACCACGAGCCGGTGGTCTCCACGGCGACCCGGAAGCCCTTGGCCTTCAGCTCGTCGGTGACCGCCTGGTCGTTGAAGAAGTCCAGCTTCTCGGACCCGATCAGCCCGCGGACCGTCACCGTCCGGTCCGTGTCGCCCCGTTCATGGAGTATCGCGAAGGCAACCCCGGCCAGCAGCAGCAAGGACGCCAGCACGCCCCCGGCACGTCTCATCGCCAACCCTCCCTCTGGGCCCGGCCGTTCCGGATCCCCCCGGACCACCGAGGTTCCCGCCGCAGCCGGAGCGCGACCCGGCCGGACGGTGAATCGGAGGTGAACAGACGTTCACGGAACCGCATCGACGGGTGAGGGTTCGGTGCTCAACTCCCGTTCGATTCCAGAGACATCACGATGCATCAGATCTCTTCAAGAGTTAACCGAATCGTTCGCCAACTGCCATGCGGCAGGCGTGTCGGAACGTCGTTGTTACGCGCCGGTAATGCCTACGCTCTTGACTCATGCGCCGAGCAAAAATCGTCTGCACCCTCGGGCCCGCCACCGACTCGTACGACCAGATCAAGGCCCTGGTCGAAGCCGGTATGGACATCGCCCGGTTCAACCTCAGCCACGGCACCCAGCTGGAGCACGAAGAGCGCTACCGCCGGGTCCGCAAAGCCTCCGACGAGACGGGACGCAGCATCGGCGTCCTGGCCGACCTCCAAGGCCCGAAGATCCGGCTCGACACCTTCGCCGAAGGACCCGTACTCCTTGAACGCGGCGACGAGTTCACCATCTCCGTCGAGGACGGGGTGGTCGGCGACCGCGAGATCTGCGGCACCACCTACAAGGGTCTCGCCGCCGACGTCTCCCACGGCGAACGCATCCTGGTGGACGACGGCCGGGTCTGCCTGGAAGTCACCCACGTGGACGGCCCGCGCGTCCACTGCATCGTCATCGAAGGCGGCCTGGTCTCCGACCACAAGGGCCTCAACCTGCCCTCGGTCGCCGTCTCCGTGCCCGCGCTCAGCGACAAGGACGTCGCCGACCTGCGCTGGGCCCTGCGGACCGGCGCCGACCTGATCGCGCTCTCCTTCGTCCGCACCGGCCACGACATCGAGGACGTCCACCGGATCATGGCCGAGGAAGGCCGCTTCCTCCCCGTCATCGCCAAGATCGAGAAGCCGCAGGCCGTCGAGAACCTCGACGCCATCGTGGACGCCTTCGACGGCATCATGGTCGCCCGCGGCGACCTCGGCGTCGAGATGCCACTGGAACAGGTGCCCATCGTCCAGAAGCGCGCCATCAAGCTCGCCAAGCGCAACGCCAAGCCGGTCATCGTCGCCACCCAGATGCTCGACTCGATGATCCACGCCTCCCGGCCCACCCGCGCCGAAGCCTCCGACGTCGCCAACGCGGTCATCGACGGCACGGACGCGGTGATGCTCTCCGGCGAGACCTCGGTCGGCAAGTACCCCGTCGAGACCGTCAAGACCATGGGCCGGATCCTCGAAGCCGTCGAGAGCGAAGTCCTCGCCGCCGGGCTGTCCCCGCTCAGCGAACGCGGCAAGCCCCGCACCCAGGGCGGAGCCGTCGCCCGCGCCGCCGCCGAGATCGGCGACTTCCTCGGTGCCAAGTACCTCATCGCCTTCACCCAGAGCGGCGACACCGCCCGCAGGCTCACCCGCTACCGCTCGCCCATCCCCGTCCTCGCCTTCACCTACGAACCGGCCGTCCGCAGCCAACTCGCCCTCACCTGGGGCGTGGAGACCTTCCTCGGCCCCTTCGTCCCGACCACCGACGAGATGGTCGCCCAGGTCGACGCCCAACTCCTCAGCCTCGGCCGCTGCCAGCGCGGCGACATCGTCGTCATCACCGCCGGCTCACCCCCCGGCCTGGCAGGCTCCACCAACCTTGTGCGGGTCCACCACGTGGGGGAACTGGACAACTGAGAGGGGACGCCGAGGCCACGGCGCCGCTCCTCCGGGGGCTGCGCCGTGGTCAGTACTTGGGGCCGATGTGCTCGTCCATCAGCGCGACGGAGTCGCGGCGGGCGATGGAGACGTTCACCGCGCCGCTCGGGCGCTTGACGGCCTTCCAGTGCACGCCGACGGCATCGAGGGTGTCGGTGAAGATGCGGACGATGTCGGTCGAGGTGTTGGTGAAGAAGTAGCGCGGGTACTCGTAGCGCCTGGTCTCGCCACCGACCGTCCTGGTGGTCCAGTTGATGATCCGGCATCCGTCGGAGTGGATCAGACCGCGCAGCAACTCCCAGGGGCGGGTATCCATGATGCGTTGCTGCCATGGCGCCAGGGCGATGCGGCGCAGGTGCTTGGGTCCAGGGCCGTGCTGGGGGAACAGACAGGGCCAGTGCTTGCTGGTGCTGACGACGCTCGTGCAGCCCGGAGCCTGGACCCGGCTGACGCTGTTGTACGGCATGACCGAGGCGATGGCCCGCGCGCACTCCTCGATCAGACCGGGCCAGACGTTGCCGCAGGCTATTCGGAGTGCGTGGACGCCCCGGCGGCCCTCGCTGATGCAGCCGTCACCGAGGTAGAGGCCGAGCAGGTAGGCGTAGTCGGCTCGGGGAACCTTGCCGCCTTTGACCGGGCACTCGGCGGTCATGCGGGGGCTCGGGGTGATTCGGGCGGTCCACTCGCGGATCGCGAACCGTGAGATTCCCGTCGAGCGGCTGACTTCGCTGAAGGTCAGACCTGAGCGGTGCAGTGCCACCGCGTGTTCGCGTGTCACCTGGTCGTACATGTAGGCGAGATTCGGTGGTCCTGCGGCCGCGCACACCCAAACCGCTAAGACCTTCACCTGAAATGGCGAAGATCGCCAACCGTTAGGTTAGCCTAAGTGGCTTTTGAATCGAAGGAAAAGTACCCCGGGTGGGATTCGAACCCACGCTGTCGGCGGTTTGAGCGCCGTGCCTCTCACCACTGGGCTACCGGGGCATCCACAGATTCGAAGGCTGCCCCCGACCCTGCGTGAACTCAAACATACCGTGTCTAGGTAGGCTCGTGCACGCAGTCCCCGCCGGAACGAGGAGCCACGTGAGCACCGCCGACGAGCAGCCCCAGGCGCTTGAGACCGACTCGCCCCAGATCACCCGAATTGTGATCGCCGAGGACGAGACGCTGATCCGCCTCGACCTCAAGGAGATGTTGGAGGAGGAGGGCTACACCGTCGTCGGCGAGGCCGGGGACGGGGAGACGGCGGTACGGCTGGTCGAGGAGCTGAAGCCGGACCTGGCGATCCTCGATGTGAAGATGCCGGTCCTGGACGGGCTGTCGGCGGCCGAGCGGATCCACCAGAAGCACCTGGCCCCGGTGCTGATGCTGACCGCGTTCTCGCAGCGCGAGCTGGTCGACCGGGCCCGTGACGCGGGTGCGATGGCCTACATCGTGAAGCCGTTCAGCAAGAGCGACCTGGTCCCCGCGATCGAGATGGCGGTGTCCCGGCACACCGAGATGCGGGCGCTGGAGAAGGAGATCGCCGACCTCAGCCAGCGGCTGGAGACCCGCAAGCTGGTGGACCGGGCGAAGAGCGTGCTGCAGACCAAGTTCGGGCTGAACGAGCCGGCCGCGTTCCGCTGGATCCAGAAGACCTCGATGGACCGCCGGATGACCATGGCCGCGGTGGCCGAGGCCGTGATCGAGGAGGGGCAGGCCCAGGACCGCAAGAAGGCCGAGGAGGCCCAGTCCGAGGGCTGAGCCGGATCTGGCGGGGGCCCGGCCTTCGAGCAACGGCCGGGCCCTTCGCGCACGTTCAGTCCTCGCCCAGGTACGCCTTGCGGACGGACTCGTCGTGCAGCAGGTCGGCGCCCGTTCCGGTGAGCACGATCCGGCCGGTCTCCATCACGTAGCCGTGGTCGGAGAGCGAGAGCGCGGCCTGGGCGTTCTGCTCGACCAGCAGGATGGTGGTCCCGGCGGCCTTGAGCTCGACGATGGTGGCCGTGATCTTCTGCATCATCAGTGGGGACAGGCCCATCGAGGGCTCGTCCAGCATCAGCAGTTTGGGGCGGGACATCAGCGCCCGCCCCATCGCGAGCATCTGCTGCTCACCGCCCGAGAGGGTCCCGGCGGCCTGCCGGCGCCGTTCGCCGAGGATCGGGAAGAGGGTGTAGGCGCGTTCCACGTCCTCGGTGACGCCGGCCGGGTCGCGGCGCAGGAACGCGCCGAGCAGCAGGTTCTCCTCGATGGTCATCCGGGGGAAGATGTGGCGTCCCTCGGGGGAGTGGGCCAGGCCGAGCGAGACGATCCGGTGGGCGGGGACGGCGTGCAGGGCCTGCCCGTCGAAGGTGATGCTGCCGCCGGTTGGTCTGAGCAGGCCGGAGATGGTGCGCAGGGTGGTGGTCTTGCCGGCGCCGTTGGTGCCGATGAGGGTGGTGACCTCGCCCTGGTTGGCGGTGAAGCTGATCCCCTTGACGGCCTCGATCTTCCCGTAGGCGACGCGGAGGTCCTCGACCTCGAGCAGTGCGGTCACTGGTCTGCCTCCGTGGGGTCGGTGCCGGTGACCGGGGCGGCGCCGGTCGCCTGGTCGGGGCCGGTCTCGGCGAGTGGTGCGCCGAGGTAGGCGGTGATGACCCGTTCGTCGTTCTGGACGGTCTCCCGGTCGCCTTCGACGATCTTCTGGCCCTGGACCAGGACGGCGGTGCGGGTGCAGAGGTTGAAGATGAAGCGCATGTCGTGCTCGATGACCAGGACGGCGACGCCCTTGTCGCGGATCGCGAAGACCAGTTCCTCGGCGGCGCGGGTCTCCTGGGGGTTCATGCCGGCGGTGGGTTCGTCCAGCAGCAGCAGTCCGGGGTCGCTGGCCATGGCCCGGGCGATCTCCAGTTTGCGCTGCTCGCCGTAGGGGAGGTTGCGGGAGAGGTGGTCGGCCTTGGCGGCGAGGCCGGTGAACTCCAGGAGTTCCATGGCCTTTTCGCGGCTCTCGGCCTCGGCGCGGCGGTAGCCGGGGCCGCGCAGGATGGCGGAGAGGAGTCCTTCCCTGGTGCGGGTGTGCCGGCCGACCAGGACGTTCTCCAGCACGGTCATGTTGGCGAACAGCCGGATGTTCTGGAAGGTGCGGGCGATTCCGGCCTGGGTGACCAGGTGGGGTTTGGGCGGCAGGACGCTGCCCCGGAAGGTGACGGTGCCCTCGGTCGGGACGTACAGGCCGGTGAGGCAGTTGAAGAAGGTGGTCTTTCCCGCGCCGTTGGGGCCGATCAGGCCGATGATCTCGCCCTGGCCGACGGTGAGGGAGACGTCGTTGACGGCGGTGAGGCCGCCGAATCGCATGGTGACGCCGCTGACGTCGAGAAGGGTGTCGGTCATCGTGCCTCTGCCTTGGTGGGGGCGGTCTCGGTGGCGGCCGCCTGGGCGGGGATGTCGGCCTCGTGGAACTCGAGTTGCCGCCGCCGGTTGGCGATCAGGCCTTCCGGGCGGACCCGCATCAGGACGATCAGCGCGATGCCGAAGGCGAGCAGTTGGTAGTCGGAGAGGAACTCCAGCTTCTTCGGGATGAGGAAGAGCAGGGTGGCGCCGAGCAGTGGTCCGCTGATGGTGCCCATGCCGCCGAGGATGACGGCGGCCAGCAGGAAGGCGGAGTTGGGCGGCAGGGCTTCGGCGAAGGTGTACTGGTCGGGGGTGACGGTGTAGCTGACGTGGGCCTGGACGGTGCCGGCGAGTCCGGCGAGGCAGGCGCCGAGGGCGAAGGCGAGCAGTTTGAGCCGGAAGCCGTTGATGCCCATGGCTTCGGCGGCGGTCTCGTCCTCGCGGATGGCGATCCAGGCGCGGCCGATCCGGGA
Source organism: Kitasatospora sp. NPDC001175 (assembly GCF_053598215.1). NCBI lineage: Bacteria > Bacillati > Actinomycetota > Actinomycetes > Kitasatosporales > Streptomycetaceae > Kitasatospora > Kitasatospora sp. NPDC001175. The sequence continues at coordinate 139,007 of NZ_JBSFJU010000002.1, forward strand.
GTTGCCCACCCGGGCGAAGACCAGTACGACGAGGGCGGTGACCAGCAGCATCAGCAGGTAGTAGTTGGAGAAGCGGCCGAGTTGGACGCCGCCGACGGTGTGGGTGGCGCCGAAGTCGAAGCCGAGGATGTCCAGGTCGGGGATGCGCGGGATGCCGTTGGAGCCGTTGGTGACTTTGGGGCCGGTGGTGCCGTTGAGGTTGTTCATGGTGATGCGGAAGATCTCGCCGAAGCCCAGGGTCACGATGGCGAGGTAGTCGCCGCGCAGGCGCAGGGTGGGGGCGCCGATCACCACGCCGAACACGACGGAGACCGCCGCGCCGGTCAGCATGGCCGCCCAGAAGGGGAACCGGACGTGGATGGGGGAGGCGGGCGAGCCGGAGACCAGGGCGGCGGCGTAGGCACCGACGCCGAGGAAGGCGACGTAGCCGAGGTCGAGCAGTCCGGCGAGGCCGACCACGATGTTGAGGCCGAGGGCGACGGTGGCGAAGATCAGGATGTTGGCGGCGACCGAGGTGTACTGGTCGCTGGTCTGGGTGAACGGGAAGCCGGCGGCGGCGGCGAAGGCGGCGCCGGTGGTGACGGGGCGGTGTTTGAGGGTGAGGGCGCGCAGCCGGGCGATGAGGCCGGACTTGGTGAGTGCGGCGACGGTGAAGCCGGTCAGTAGCAGGTAGCCGGTGAAGAGTTCGCCGTAGTCGGTGTCGATGCCGTAGGTGATCGCGACCAGGCCGGCGGCGAAGGCCGCGATGATGAGCAGCACCTCGATCCAGGAGGGGAGTTCGCGGGGGGCCGGGAGCGGGCGGTCGATGGTGGCGAGGCGCAGTGGGAGGTGGCGGGTGATGCCCCGGCCGGTGCCGTGCGGGTGGCGGTCCAGCGGGAGGCCGAGGGCGCCGAGCAGGGCGAGCAGGGCGGTGGCGCCGGCGATCCAGCCGCCGGGTTCCAGGTTGGCCAGTCCGCCGAGTTCGGCGGAGATGGCGATCAGGGTGAACCAGGTGGTGGCGGTGGTGCCGAGGGCGGCGTAGAGGATGCCGTTGTTGCTGTCGCCGGGGTTGAGCCAGCGCAGTCCGGGCAGGCCGCGGGTGCCGACGGCGTGGGCGAGGGTGAGGAGGAGGGTGACCAGTCCGCCGGTGAGGGTGAGCCATTGGAGGCCGCCGGGGTAGCCGGTGACGGTGAGGTCGCCGGGGAAGTCGGGGGTCCAGGTCCAGGAGAGGAAGGCGGAGGCGATGGCGCCGGCGGATCCGGCGAGGGTGAGGATGCGGGCGGGGCCGGCGGACATCGGGAGGACCGGGGTGGTCGTGGTGCCGGTCGGCTCGGTGCTGCTCATGGTGGTCACGCCCTGTCCGCGACGCGCTCGCCGAGCAGCCCCTGGGGCCGGACGAGCAGCACGACGATGAGGAGTACGAAGGCCCAGACGTCCTTCCAGGCGCCGCCGCCGAACAGGTGCATTCCGGGCAGGTGTTGGATGTAGGCGGTGGCGAGTCCTTCGGCGAGGCCGAGGACGATGCCGCCGACCATGGCGCCGTAGATGTTGCCGATGCCGCCGAGGACGGCGGCGGTGAAGGCCTTGAGGCCGAGGATGAAGCCCATCCGGAAGTCGACCTGGCCGGTGCGCAGTCCGTAGGCGACGGCGGCGACGGCGGCGAAGGCGGCGCCGATGGCGAAGGCCATGACGATGATCCGGTCGGTGTCGATGCCCATCAGCTTGGCGGTGTCCGGGTCCTGGCTGGTGGCCTGCATGGCGCGGCCGGAGCGGGTGCGGGTGACGAACCAGCCGAGGATGAGCATGCAGATCGGGGCGGCGGCGATCAGGAAGAGGTCGCTGCGCTGGATGGTGGTGCCGAGGATCTGGAGCGGGTCGCCGGGGATCCTGGGGAAGACCCGGGCCTTCTTGGCGTTGGGGTAGAAGGAGAAGACGAGTTGCTGGAGGACGATGGACAGTCCGATGGCGGTGATCAGCGGGGCGAGCCTGGGGGCGCCGCGCAGGGGCCGGTAGGCGAAGCGTTCGGCGGCGACGGCGACCAGGGTGGAGACGAGGATCCCGGCGAGGAGCATGAGCGGGATGGCGAGCCAGAGGGTGGTGCCGCCGGGCAGGGCGAGGTAGGCGGTGAGGGCGCCGAAGCCGCCGACCATGAAGATCTCGCCGTGGGCGAAGTTGATGAGCTGGACGATGCCGTAAACCATCGTGTAGCCGATCGCGACGAGTCCGTAGAGGGCTCCCAGGATCAGGCCGTTGGCCAGCTGCTGCGGTAGTTCGTGCACCGCTCGGCCTCCGTAGTGCGTGGTGAGCGCGGGCTGGGTGTGGCCGCGCGGGGGCGGATCGGCGCCCCCCGCGCGGGTGGTTCGGGGCCTGGTTTCCCGGTCAGTCGGTGAAGGTGCCGGAGGTCTCCACCGCCCACTTGCCGCCGTCGACCTTGTAGACGGTGAGCTGCTTGTTGGTGGTGTCGCCGTACTCGTCGAAGGAGACCTTGCCGGTGACCCCGTTGAAGCTGACCTTCTGGACGGCGTCGACGACCTTGGCGCGGGCGTCGTCGGGCAGCTTGCCGTTGTTGGCGGCGGCGACGGCCTTGACGCCCTGGATGATGGCCCAGGCGCTGTCGTAGGAGTAGCCGCCGTAGGTCTCGTACGGGTCCTTGTAGCCGGCGGCGGCGTAGCCGGCGACGAACTTGGCGGCGGAGGGCAGCTTTCCGACGGAGAGGCCGACGGCGGTGGCCAGGTCGCCCTGGCTCTTGGGGTTGAGCTTGATGTACTCGGCGCTCTGCATGCCGTCGCCGCCCATCAGCGGGACGGCGATGCCGGCGTTCTTGAGCTGGAGCGAGAGCGGGCCGGCGGCCGGGTACTCGCCGCCGTAGTAGACGGCGTCGGCGCCGGAGCTCTTGACCTTGGTGACGATGGCGCTGAAGTCGCGGTCGTCGGGGTTGACGTGCTCCTCGCCGACGATGGTGCCGCCGAGTTTGGTGAACTCGCCCTTGAAGGTCGCGGCGAGGCCGGCGCCGTAGGTCTTCTGGTCGTCGATCAGGAAGACCTTGCTCTTCTTGGCGTCGTTGTACAGGTAGCGGGCGGCGAACGGGCCCTGGACTGCGTCGGTGGTGGCGGTGCGGAAGTAGCTCTTGAACGGGCGGACCTTGGTGCCGCTGGCCCACTTCTCGCCCTGGGTGAGTGCGACGCCGGTGTTGGCGGGGGAGATCTCGGCCAGGTTGGCGTCGTTGAAGATCTGCTGCATCGACTGCGCGACGCTGGAGTTGAGCGGTCCGACGATGCCCAGGACCTTCTTGTCGGCGACCAGCTGGGTGGCGTTCTGCTGGCCGGGTGCGGGTTTGCCGGTGTCGTCCAGGGCCTCGATCTCGAACTTGACGCCGGGGACCTCGTTGGTGCTGTTGGCGGTCTTGATCGCGAGGTCGACGGAGTTCTTGATGCCGAGGCCGAGGGCGGAGAGGTCGCCGGTGAGCGGGGCGTCGACGCCGATGACGACGGTGGTGCCGCTTGCGGCGCTGCCCGAGCCGCCCTTGTCGTGGTTCCGTGAGCCGCAGGCCGTGACGGTGAGTGCTCCCACGACTGCGATGCTCACGACGAGCGTTGAACGATGACGCACGAGGGTTCCCTTTCTGCGGAGGGCACCCGCCCGAACGTGCGGCGGGGGCGTCAGGGCGCGCACTGAGGCCAGGCCCGATCCGTCGGCGCGGTGACTGGGCGTGACTCTAGAACGCGTTCGACAGCTCGGGCAGGGGGCCGGACAGGCTGTGATTCTCTTGTTATCGGAATCCGCCGTGGCGTTCCGGCATTTCGATCTTTCCCATTTGACGGGATGCCGCTGGTCGGGGTGCGGGGAGCGGCCGCCATCACGGCCCGCGGCCCGAAGACCGTTGGGTGGTGCTGGAGTTCGGAATGCGGACAGCGGACTCCGGTTCGCCGTAACCGGTCGGCCGTGTCCGAATATCGGAGTGCGGGCAGGCTGAATTGCGGAACTCGGGGTCGTTTGCGGCGGGGGTGCAACAGGAAAACCGGGGCAAAGTCCGGATTTCACGTTCATTACTCAGCGTTATATCGAAGGATGTGCGTCCGGATCGACATGGAGATCTGACGGCACGTCAAGTCGCCTGAACGGCCTGGTCGAAGCCCCCCTCGCGGCCCTTGGTTCAGGCGGAGGCTGCCCGGCTGGTACGCGACTCAAACGGCGGTGCGGCCCGGGACTTTTGGGGCGCGCGGAACGCACGAGGCGGTCGGGGCTGGGGAGTTGGGGCCATCGGGGCCCGGGCCGGTTGCAGGGGTGGGGTTCTTCGCCCGGTCGGCCGCGGGGGAGGGGTGGAGCCCGGTGGGGGTGGTGCGGGACGGCGAAGGGGCGCGGTTTCCCGCGCCCCCGTCGGCCGCTGCCCGGCCGACGGAGCCGGCCGGGGGTCGCTCAGAGATCCCTGAGCATGCAGGTGAGCCGGCAGCTGGTGATCCGCTTGCCGGTGTCGTCCGTGATGGCGATCTCGTAGGTCGCGGCGGTGCGGCCCTTGAAGACGGCGGTGGCCACGCCGGTCACCAGGCCCGAGGTGGCCGAGCGGTGGTGGGTGGCGTTGAGGTCGACGCCGACCGCGTAGCGGCCGGGGCCGGCGTGCAGCATGGCGCCGATCGAGCCGAGCGTCTCGGCCAGCGCGGCCGAGGCGCCGCCGTGCAGCAGCCCGTACGGCTGCTGGTTGCCCTCGACCGGCATGGTGCCGACCACCCGGTCGCCGGACGCCTCCACGATCCGGATGCCGAGGCGGTCGCCGAGGTGGCCGCCGGTGAAGGTGGACGCGTCGACGCCCAGCTTCGCGAAGTGGTCGAGGACGTCCTGCGGGACTTTGAGAACCGGTGCCGCGTCGGTCATGGTGCTCCTGCCGTTCGAGGTTCACATCGTTGTGCGTCGTGGGCGCTGCTGACTGTGATCGTACGACCGGCACGGCCGTGCGGGGGCGGGCTGCCGGTGCGCGTGCTCGCGGGCGTTGTCGGCGGCGGGCCATAGGATCGGTGGGGAGAAGTGGAACCGGCAGGAACGGACGTTGACGTGGCTACGCAGAGTGCAGGCAAGAGTGCGTCGGGTGGCGCTGCGGGGTCCCGCCCCCGGCTGATGCTGCTCGACGGGCATTCGATGGCGTACCGGGCGTGGTTCGCCCTGCCCGTGGAGAACTTCAACACCTCCACCGGCCAGTCCACCAACGCGGTGTACGGCTTCGCCTCGATGCTCGCCAACACCGTGCGGGACGAGCAGCCGACCCACCTCGCGGTCGCCTTCGACCTCTCCCGGAATACCTTCCGCTCCCAGGAGTTCCCCGACTACAAGGCCAACCGGGCCAAGACGCCGGACGAGTTCAGGAGCCAGATCGGCCTGATCCACGAACTGCTCGACGCCATGAAGATCTCCCGGATGTCGGTGGAGGGCTTCGAGGCGGACGACATCATCGCCACCCTGGCCACCGCCGCCGCGGCCGAGGGCTTCGAGGTGCTGATCGTCACCGGCGACCGGGACTCGCTCCAGCTGGTCAGCGAGCACGTCACCGTGCTGTACCCGACCAAGGGCGTCTCCGAGCTCACCCGCTACACCCCGGAGAAGGTGGCCGAGAAGTACGGCGTGCGGCCCGACCAGTACCCGGACCTGGCCGCGCTGCGCGGCGACCCGTCCGACAACCTGCCCGGCATCCCCGGCGTCGGTGAGAAGACCGCCGCGAAGTGGGTCAACCAGTTCGGCTCCTTCGACGAGTTGGTCGCCCGCGCCGACGAGGTCAAGGGCAAGATCGGCGAGAAGCTGCGCGAGCACCTCGACTCGGTCAAGCGCAACCGGATCCTCACCGAGCTGGTCCGGGACGTCGAACTCCCGCTCGGCGTCGCCGACCTGGCGCGTACGCCGTTCGACAAGGCGGCGGTCGGCCAGATCCTGGAGGCGTTGGAGTTCCGCAACCCGAACTTCCGCGACCGCGTCCACGGCGTCGACCCGGGCGGCGCCGAGGAGGCCGCCGAGCTCGCCGCCGCCCCCGCTGTCGCCGTCGAGGGCGAACTGCTCACCGAGCCGGGCTCCCTGGCCGCCTGGCTGGCGGCGCACGGGGAGAGCCGGATCGCCGTCGCCGCCGACTACGAGTGGGCGCTCGGCACCGGCAGGGTGCAGGAGATCGCGCTGGCGGCCGGAGAGGAAGTGGCCTGGTTCGACCCGGCCGAGCTCACCGAGGCCGACGAGCGCGCCTTCGCCGGCTGGCTCGCCGACGCCACCCGCCCCAAGGCCCTGCACATCGCCAAGCAGGTGATGCGCGCCTTCGCCGAGCACGGCTGGCAGATCGCCGGGGTGGCCGCCGACACCGCGCTCGCCGCCTACCTCGACAAGCCGGGCCGCCGCACCTTCACCCTCGACGTGCTCGCCGAGGAGTACCTGGCCCGCTCGCTCGCGCCCGCCGCCGCGGCGGAGAGCGGCCAGCTCTCCTTCGACACCCCCGAGCACGACCCCACCGCCGGTGCCCAGGCGCTGATGACCCAGGCCCGCGCCGTGCTGGACCTCGCGGTGTACTTCGACACCAGGCTCGCCCAGGTCGGTGCCGACAAGCTGATGCACGAGATGGAGCTGCCCATCGCCGAGCTGCTGGCCCGGATGGAGCGCACCGGTATCGCCGCCGACCGCGCATGGTTGACCACCATCGAGTCCCAGTTCGCCACCGAGATCCAGCGCTGTGTGGAGGAGGCGCACGCCGCGGCCGGGCACCCGTTCAACCTCGGCTCGCCCAAGCAGCTCCAGGAGATCCTCTTCGGCGAGCTGGGCCTGCCCAAGACCAAGAAGATCAAGACTGGCTACACCACCGACGCCGACGCGCTGACCTGGCTGGCCACCCAGACCACCAACGAGCTGCCGGTCATCCTGCTGCGCCACCGCGACCAGGCCAAGCTGCGCACCACGGTGGAGGGCCTCCTCAAGACGGTCTCCCCGCAGGGCCGGATCCACACCACCTTCAACCAGATGGTCGCCGCCACCGGCCGCCTCTCCTCGCAGGACCCGAACCTGCAGAACATCCCGGTCCGCACCGAGGAGGGCCGGATGATCCGCCGCGCCTTCGTGGTCGGCGAGGGCTACGAGGCGCTGCTCACCGCCGACTACTCGCAGATCGAGCTGCGCATCATGGCCCACCTCTCCGAGGACGAGGCCCTGATCGAGGCCTTCGCCAGCGGCGAGGACCTGCACACCACGGTCGCCTCCCAGGTCTTCGAGGTCGCCCCCGGCGCGGTGGACGCCGAGATGCGCCGCAAGATCAAGGCGATGTCGTACGGACTCGCGTACGGGCTGTCCGCGTACGGGCTCTCCCAGCAGCTCGGCATCAAGCCCGCCGAGGCCCAGGGCCTGATGGACACCTACTTCGAGCGCTTCGGCGGTGTCCGCGACTACCTGCGCCGGGTGGTGGAGGAGGCCCGCGCCACCGGTTACACCGAGACCCTGCTCGGCCGCCGCCGCTACCTGCCCGACCTCACCAGCGACAACCGCCAGCGCCGCGAGATGGCCGAGCGGATGGCCCTCAACGCCCCGATCCAGGGCTCGGCCGCCGACATCGTCAAGATCGCGATGCTCCGGGTCGACGAGCAGCTGCGCCAGGCCGGGCTGCGCACCCGGATGCTGCTCCAGGTGCACGACGAGATCGTGCTGGAGCTGGCCCCGGGCGAGCACGAGCAGGCCGAGAAGATCGTCCGCGAGCAGATGGCGGGGGCGTACCCGCTGCGCGCCCCGCTCGACGTCTCGGTCGGCGTCGGCGCCAACTGGGAGACGGCGGCGCACTGATCCCCGCTCGGCGGCGGGCGGCCGGCGCTGGCCGTCCGCCGTCCGACGGTGTGTCAGCACTCCCCTTGCGTGGCGGTTCCCCGGCGGGGACGCTGGGGGTATGGGTGCTGACAGCATGCTGGAGCGCGGCCCCGATTCGACCGCCCTGGTGTTCCGCAGCGGCGGCGGTACGCGGGGCTTCGCGCGCCAGCAGGTGCTGCGCAGCGGTGGGCCGGCGCTGCTGAGTCTGCTGCTGCTGGTCCCGGCCGTGGTGCCGGTGGCCGCGGTGCTGCTGGCGCTCGGGACCGGCAGAACGCTCGCGCTGTCGATCGCCGCCGTGCCGGTGGCCGCCGGAGTGGCGGTCGTATGGGTGCGCACCGCGCGGGAGGTGCTGCGGCAGCTCCGCCGAGTGGAGTTCGCCCCGGCCGAGGCCCCCTCCGCAGTGCGGTTCGTGCGCGCGGGCGAGCCCGGCGGCTGGCTGCCGATCGCCGAGTTGGAGCGGATCCTGCTGGTTCAGTGGACCGTCCTGCCGTACCCCGGTGACCGGCGGCCTGCTGGCGGTTTCTTCACCGTCCGGCTGGTCATGCGGTACGGAGTGGAGAACCCGCATCTGGTCCGGCACCGGCCGGACTCGCGGCGTCTGGCCAGGACGCTGAAGGATCTCCTCGCCGGGAGTGGTGTCCCGGTGGAGCTGGAGATCCGGCAGCTGGTGCGCCGACGGCCGCGGCCGCGCGGCTGGGTCGGGGGCGGCTCGACCTCGGCTGTGTGAGGAGTCGCCGGTTCGTCCCTGCGGCCCGGTTCGACTACCAACGCTTGGTGAAAGCATTCCTGATCGATCATCAGATATTCACTGTGCGAGATCTACTCGCATAGACCCGGTTCTGCTGTCATGGGTTCGGCCCTGTGTTTGAAAGGGCCCCATCAATCGACTCCCTCCCCACAGGAGACCCCCATGTCCAGCGCCCGGAGACTGCCCGCGCTCGCCCTCGCCCTCGCGACCACCGGCCTGGTGTTCGGCGCCGGTGCCGCCGACGCCGCGGCCCGGCCCGTCACCCCCACCTGCAGCCAGGCCCAGCTGCCGCTCCCCGACTCGCGGTGCCAGCCCGGAGCCGTCAACCCGGCCGTCACCCAGGCCAACATCGACTCCACCATCTGCACTCCCGGCTACACCGCCACGGTCCGCCCGCCGACCTCGTACACCAACCCGCTGAAGATCAAGCAGATCACCCAGTACGGCTTCCAGGACACCAACACCTCCGACTACGAGGAGGACCACCTGATAGCCCTGGAGATCGGCGGCAACCCCACCAGCCCGCAGAACCTGTGGCCCGAGCCCCGCTACGCGGTCAACGGCAAGACGGCCGGCAACAAGGACACCGTGGAGAACAAGCTCCACAAGGCGGTCTGCGCGCACCAGGTCGGGCTGGTGGCCGCCCAGCGTGCCATCGCCACCAACTGGACCACCGCGCTGTCGGTCCTCGGCCTGTAGTGACGCGGCGCCGACCGACACCGATCGGTGCGGGCCGGCGTTGACCGGTGCGCACCGGCAGTGACCCGACGGGTCGGTGGTGACCGGCGCGGGCCGGCGCTGACCCGACAGGACCGGCACCGGCCTGCGCCGCCGCCCCCGGAGCGCGGGTGCGGCGGCGCGGGTGCGGTCCTGGGTGCGTGCGCCGGTAGCGGGATGGTCACTGTGGTCGGGGCTCCGGTCATCGAAGGGCGCCCGAACCGCCCCGCCGGTTGCGGTGGTTGGCGGCGCAGAGGTGGTCGGCCGATCGCCCCCTGCGGCGCGGTGCCTCACGCCTCGCGGCGCTGCCTGCCGCAGAGCGCCCGGACCGGACGGCCGCGCGGGTTCCCGCTCACCGCTCCCGGTGCACGGCGGTGAGGCTGTGTTCGGGCGAGAGCAGCTCGATCAGATGGCGGGCGGAGGCGTCCCACGACCAGGACTGCTGGACCCAGCTGCGGCCCCGGGCGCCGATCGCCGCGCGCTCGGGGTCGAGCAGCAGCTCGGTCAGCGCCCGGGCGACGGCCGCCGGATCCGACCCGTCCACCACCCGGCCGGTCCGGCCGTCGAGCACGGTGTCGGGAGCGCCGCCCGAGTCGCCCACGACCACCGGCAGACCGCTCGCGGCGGCCTCCAGGAAGACGATCCCCAGGCCCTCGGCCTCCAGGCCGCCTTTCCGGGTGCGGCACGGCATGGCGAAGACGTCGGCGGCGGCGTAGTACGGCGGTGTCTCGGCGTGCGACCTGCCGCCGGCGAAGTGCACCGATCCGGGCGTGGTGTGACGCTGCGCGAGCTTGCGCAGCCGCGCCTCGTCGGGACCCTGGCCGACCACGAGCAGGACGGCGTCCGGTACGGCGCGCCGGACCAGCGGAAGTGCCCGGATCAGCACGTCCTGGCCCTTGCGGGGCACCAGGCGGGCCACGCACAGGATCACCGGCCTTTCCTGCAGGCCGAGTCGGGTTCGGAGGGCGAGGCCGGCACCGGCGTCCGGCCGGTACACCTCGGCGTCGACGCCCGGCACCAAGCGGCTGAGTCGGGCCCGGGGGCCGAGAGCGGGCTCGATCCGGCGGCGGGTGTACTGGCCGAGGTAGGTGACGGCGTCGACACCGTCGCCGATCCGCCGCATCAGCCGGCGGGCGCCGGGTGTCCTGGCCCACCAGATCTCGTGGCCGTGCGTGGTGGCCACGGTGCGTCGGACACCGCTGCGGTGCAGGGCCGGTGCCATCAGGGCGAGCGGTGCGGCAGCGCCGAACCAGACCCGGTCGCAGCCGTGGACCTGGGCGATCTCGACCGCGCGCCGGGTCACCCGCCCGGTCGGCAGCAGCATCCGGGCGGGGTCCCGGATGACCGGGAACGGGAGGGTCGCGTCGAAGACTGCGCCGCCCGGCTCGTGCGAGGTGTAGACGACGACCTCGTCGGCCGGCATGCGGGTGGCCATGGCGTGCACGAAGGTCTCGATGCCGCCCTGCCGGGGCGGGAAGTCGTTGGTGATGACGAGGGTGGAGCCCATGGCGGGGTGTCAGGCCCTTCGGGTGGTGGGAGACGGACGGGCACCTGGAAACGGCCAGGCGGTGGGAGTGGGTGGGCGCCCGGGAAGCGGCCGGGCGGGTGGGTGCGGCGGTCAGGAGGTGAAGAGGTGGTTGCGGCGGTCGTCGGGGACCTTCCGCACCGGCTCCCGACTCCGTCGGAGTGCGGCGCGTGCGGGCGCCGGGAGTTGACGCTAGGCGTGGCCGCTGTCGGTCGCGTCAGCCCTCGCATTGACATCGGGTCAATCGCTGGGGCCACCCGGCCGCGACGTCATCCCGGCGATGTACGGCCGAGGGCTCCTGGACGCACAACTGACACCGGGTCAGTCGTGTGTGGAGTGCGAGGATGCCCGATCGCTCCCACGACTTGTGCGTGGGGCGGGGTGTCGCCGGCGCCGTGGCGCCGGTTCGTTGACTTCGATCACCTGGTCAACGGTGCCGTGAGCCGCCCGGGTGGCGCATCGGACCGTCGGTGGCAATGACGGCAGCACCGACAGCCCGTGGGTTTACACCCACGGGCTGATGTCCGCTCGAGCAAGCAGCCCTGTCGGTCGAGCAGTTGGCCGGTGCTCCCCGGCGTACCGCCGTTACCGCTCGCTCGGGTTCTCCGGCCAGGCGTGGCGGGGGTAGCGGCCGCGCAGTTCGGCGCGGACGGCGCGGTAGCCCTCGCGCCAGAACGAGGCGAGGTCGCCGGTGACGGCGGCCGGGCGGCCGGCCGGAGAGAGCAGGTGGACCGTCAGCGGCACCCGGCCGTCGACCAGTGCGGGTGCGGCCTGCCAGCCGAAGAACTCCTGCAACTTCGCTGCCAGCACCGGGCGTTCGGTCGAGTAGTCCACCCTGATCCGGGCACCGCTCGGCACGGTGATCCGCTCGGGCGCCAGTTCGTCCAGCCGCCCGGCCTCTCCGGTGGCCCAGGGGAGCAGCCGCTGGAGTGCGGTGGCGGTGTCGATCCGTTCCAGGTCGACCCGGCGGCGGGCGCGGGAGAGCTCGGGCTCCAGCCAGTCCTCGGCAGCCGCCAGCAGTCCCTGGTCGCTGACGTCCGGCCAGGGCGCGCCGAGCACGCGGTGCAGCAGGGCCAGCCGCTGTCGCAGCGCCACCGCCTTGGGCGACCAGTTGAGCAGTGCGCCCACCCCCTCGCGGGTCAGCCCCTCCAGCAGGGCCGTCCGTAGCAGCCCGGGGTCCGGATCCGGCAGCGGCAGAGCGGTGAGCTCGATCGCCCCCAACTCCTCGACCCGGCGTGCGGCGACGTCCCCGCGCCGTCCGCCCGGCGGCACCACCCAGCGCACCTCGGTGCGCTCCGACAGCAGCGAGGCACCGGCCAGCCGGGCCGTCCCCTCGTCCAGTACCACCGCGCGCTGGACCCGCGCCGAGGGGGAGCCCGCCGGTCGGTCCGCGACCGCCACCGCCAGCCAGCCCGCCCCGGCGAGCGCCGAACCGGCCGCGGTCTCGGCCGCCGTGCCGGAGGCCATCAGGTACGGGCCGTCCGCGGACCGCGCCCGCGCGATCCGCTCGGGGTGCGCGAGCGCGACCACCAGCCCGGCGGTGACGGCATCGGACGGCCCTGCGGCCCCGCTCCCGGAGCGGCCGGTGCCGGCGGGCGAGGCGGAGGCGTTCGCGGTGCCGGACGTGTCGGCGCTCTCCACGGGCCGGTCGGCGCTGTCCGGGAGCCGGTCGGCGGTGGGCGAGGCGGCGCGGTGCAGGCGGCGGACCTCCTGCTGCCACCGGGAGGCGTAGGCGTCCCCGGCTCCGCGCACCGTGCGCCAGACGGCCAGCAGGTCGTCGCCCAGTGCGCGCGGGGGCTCCTCGGAGAGCAGGGCGACCAGTTCGGCCGCGCGGCGTCCGCCGACCACACCGGTACCGTCCAACAGAGCGCGGCCGAGCCGGGGGTGCAGGCCGGTGCGGGCGATCCGGATCCCGCGTTCGGTGGCCCGCCCCTTGCCGTCCACCGCGCCGAGCGCGGACAGCGTCTGGCGCGCCGCGGCCAGCGCGCCGGCGGGCGGGGAGTCGGGTAGCGCGAGGCCGCGGGCGTCCGGATCGCCCCAGCAGGCGGCCTGCAGCGCGAACCCGGTCAGGTCGGCGAGCGCGATCTCGGGTGTGGGGAAGCGCGGCGCCCGCGCGTCCTCGACCTCCGCCCAGCAGCGGTAGACCGCGCCGGGAGCCTCGCGCCCGGCGCGCCCCGCGCGCTGCCGGCCCGCAGCCAGCGAGGCCCGTACGGTGACCAGGCCGGACAGTCCGCGCGCATGGTCGGTACGCGGCTCCCGCGCCAACCCGCAGTCGACCACCACCCGGACCCCAGGGACGGTCAGCGAGGACTCGGCGACCGAGGTGGCCAGAATGACCCGGCGCCGGTCGCCGACCGACAGCGCCGCGTCCTGCACCGACTGCGGCGCCTGCCCGTGCAACTGCACAAGCTCGGCATCGACCGTACCGGCGAGCATCCCGGCGACCCGGGCGATCTCGCCGACGCCGGGCAGGAAGCAGAGCAGGTCACCGGAGCGCTCGCCGAGCGCCCGGCGGACGGTCGCGGCGACATGGTCGAGCAGCGCCGGATCGGTACGGATCCCGTGCGGAGGGCGCACGGCACGCGGCGGGGGCGCCCAGACCACCTCGACGGGGTACGAGACGCCGTGCGCCTCCACCACCGGGGCGGGCCCTTCCTCACCGCCGAGCAACCCGGCCCAGGCGGCGGTGTCCGAGGTCGCCGAGGCGCAAACCAGCCGCAGTTCGGGGCGGAGCGCGGCCCGGACGTCCAGCAGGAAGGCGAGTGCGGTGTCCGCGTCCAGGTGCCGTTCGTGGCACTCGTCCAGGACGACCGTGTCCACACCGCCCAACTCGGGGTCGCGCTGGAGCCGTTGCAGCAGCACGCCGGTGGTGACCACCTCCACCACGGTGTCCGGGCCGGTCTTCCGCTCGCCCCGGACGGTGTACCCCACCCGGCGCCCCACGCTCTCGCCGAGCAGCCAGGCCATCCGGCGCGCCGCTGCCCGAACCGCCAGCCTGCGCGGCTCGGCCACCAGCACACGCCGCACCGGCTCGGGGGAGTCCTCGACCAACCCGGCCAGGGCGAGCGGCACCAGGGTGGTCTTCCCGGTGCCGGGCGGTGCCGAGAGAACGGCGGTGCCGCGCGCCTCCAGGGCCTGCCGCAGTGGTGCGACGGCGGTGCGGACGGGGAGTTCGAGCCAGGCGGGGTTCACGTGCAGCAGTATGTGCGAAGTCCGGTGCGGGGTGTGCACGTGCAGCGGCGGGGGAGTCGGTGCGGGGTGTGCACGTGCAGCGGCAGGGGAGTCCGTGCGGGGTGTGCACGTGCAGTGGCGCGGGAGTTCGCGTGGGTAGGTCGCACGTGCGCGGCCTTCGGTGGATTGCCGCGTCAACCGGAAACGCCCGGGGCGCGGGAGCCGCACGAGCGAGGTACCGTACCTGGTTCCTCGCGCGGTTCCCGCGCCCCGGGGGAGACCCGTCAGCGAGCGGGTCGGCAGGTGTAGAGCTGCTGGGTCCCCTGAGCGGTGGCGCCGTACTCACCGGGGGACACCACGGTGCAGGCGGTGCGGACCCAGGACTGGATCTGCGCCGTCGCCGGGTTGGCCGAGCCGCCCACACCGCCCATGCCACCCATTTCGCCCTCGCCGGTGAGCAGGACGTATCGCAGCTGACCCGAGTCGACGAACTGCTGGAACTGCGACGGGCTCGGCGCCGGCGCCGATCCGCTGAAGCCTCCCATGGGCAGTACTTCGGCACCGGTGGCGAGGATGAACGGTGAGGCGCTGCTCCAGTTGGTGGTGGCGAGCAGGTAGCGGGCACCGTCCCGATGGGCCTGGAGGTAGTCGAACAGGGCCTGCTGCGGAGCGCTCAGGTGCTCCGAGGAACCGCCGAAGCCGCCACCGAACCCGCCGCCCTGGCCGCCGCCGAACCTGGCCTGCTCGGCCTGCATGAGCCGGGCGAACTCCGAGGACGTCGCCGAGCGCTGGTTGCCGCCGCCGTGACCGCCGCCGACCGGGCCGACGGTGCCCATGCCCGAGTTGCCGTACTTCGAGTCCAGGACCGAGGATGCCCAGGCGCTCGGTGCTACCAGCACGGCCGCGATGCCCGTCAGCGCACCGGCCAGTGCGAGCCGCCGCCCGAAGAGCCCCGCGAACCGTTCGCCGCCACCCGTTCGGGCCAGTCCCAGCAGGACCAGGGCCAGCAGGCCCAGGGCAATCGCGGTCGGTGCCAGCCACGGCAGGAAGGTCGGGTACGTCCAGGCCAGGTAGGCGCACCAGGCGACCGTGCTCGCGATCGCCACCGGCAGCGCCCAGGCCCGGCGTCCGCCGTCGCGGAACGCCCGCCACATCAGCACCAGTCCGGTGCCGCTCAGCGCGGCGAGCGGAGCCGCGATCACACCCATGTAGTAGCTGTGGCCGCCGACGCTGCCCGCGCTGAAGACCAGGAAGAAGACCGTCAGCCAGGTCCCCCACAGCACGAACCCGGCCCGCCGTACGTCAGTGCGCGGCGCGCGTCGCCGCCAGACCAGGCCGCAGACCAGCGAGACCAGTGCCAGCGGATAGAACCAGCCGGTCTGCGGTGCGAACTGCGAGTTGAACATCTTGGTCCAGCCGCCGTCGCTCATGCCGCCCCCGCCACCACCGCCTGCCGCGGCCCAGAACGCCCCGGCGTCCGCCCCGGCGCCGGCCATGCCGGTCGCACCGGCCCCGCCGCCACCCTGGGCCTCCGTCCGCCAACCGCCGTGGCCCGCCGCCCCGGCGTCACCGGGAGCACCCGGCATACCCGGCGCATCCGAGGCACCCGGCATGCCCGAGGCACCCGCAGCACCCGAGTGACCGGCGCCGAAGCCCGCCCCGAACCCCGCGCCACCCGCGCCGGAGCCGGCCTGACCACCGCCGTGACCACCTGCGCCACGGCCGCCCGCGCCGTAGCCACCACCGTGGCCGCCGCCCCCGTGGTTGCCGCCGCCCCCGCCGCCGCGGACCGCCTGGACGCTTCCGGTCTGCGAAGCCGAAAGGCCCACCGACGAGAAGCGGTTCAGGAAGTTGTACCCGACCACCATGCTGAAGGCCGAGTTGTCGGTCGTGCCGTCGACGAACGGACGGTCCTTGGCCGGAGTGAGCGTGACGGCCAGCATCCAGGAGGCCGAGACCGCGACCGTCACCAGACCCGCCAGCGCCACATGGCCGAACCGCCGCCGCAGCGTGACCGGCGCCGAGACCAGGTACACCGCGGCCAGTGCGGGCAGCACCGCCCACGCCTCCAGCATCTTGGTCTGGAACGCCAGCCCGACCCAGACTCCGGCGAGCAGCAGCGGCCGCAGCCGGCCCGACTGCGCGGCCCGCTGCGCCGCGTCGGCCGCCAGCAGGAGCAGCAGCGTGAACGCGGCGTCCTCGACCGCCGTACGGAACAGTCCGGCGGCCACCGGAGTCAGGGTGAAGGCGGCGGCCGCGAGCAACCCGGCGTTGGCCCCGGCCCACCGCCGCACCACCCGGTACATCACCAGCACGGCCAGCACGCCCTCGATCGCCTGCGGCAGGGTGAGCGCCCACGGGTGGAACCCGAAGAGCCGCGCGCACAGCGCCTGCGGCCAGAGGAAGCCGGGCAGCTTGTCGAGCGTGATGGTGTTCGCCGGGTCGAACGAGCCGAAGAGGAACGCCTTCCAGCTCTCGGTCATGCTGCGCACGGCGTCGGCGTAGAAGGCGTGGTACTGGCTGTGGTTGATGTTCCAGGCGTACAGCACCGCGGCGACGGCCGCGATCCCCAGCAGCGCGGGCCGGGCGTATCCGGGCTGGCCGTCAGGGGACTTCCACGGGACCCTGCGGCCGCCCGGCGGGGCGGCCACGGTCCGGAGAGGTGCGGTGAGCAGATCGGTAGCCATACGCGGCACGATCTGCTGCCCGCATGAGAGTTTCCTTGGAGAGTCCTCCAGGTTTGGTCATGTTTCTCTCCAGAGCGTCTCTTCGCGGGGCGCGCCCCTTCGGACGCGCTCGGCCCCGCCGGCCCTCAGTCCCGCTGAGCGACGAAGATCGCGGTCCCGGGGATCAGCCGGCCGCGCAGCGGGCTCCAGCCGCCCCACTCCTGTTCGTGTCCGTCCGGCCACTCGGGTTCGACGAGGTCGAGCAGGCGGAAGCCGGCGCCGGTGAGTTCGCGGACCCGGTCGCCCAGGGTGCGGTGGTGCTCGACGTAGGTGGCGTGGCCGTGCTCGTCCTGCTCGACGTAGGGCGTGCGGTCGAAGTACGAGGCGGTGGCGGTGAGCCCCTCGACGCCGGGTTCGTCGGGGAAGGCCCAGCGGATCGGATGGGTGACCGAGAAGACCCAGCGCGCGCCGGGCCGCAGCACCCGGTGCACCTCGCGCATCAGCGCGGCGGTGTCGGCGCTGAACGGCACCGCCCCGTACGCCGAGCAGACCAGGTCGAACGAGCCGTCGGCGAACGGGAGCACGGCCGCGTCGGCCTGGAGCACCGCGACCGGCTCGCCGCCGGCCTCCAGGTCGATCCGGCGGGAGTGCTGGAGCTGCCGGTAGGAGATGTCGAGGGCGACGGGGATCGCACCCTGGGCGGCCAGCCAGCGGGAGCACTGGGCTGCGCCCGCGCCGAGCTCCAGCACCTTCGCGCCCTTGAGCGAGTCCGGGGATCCGAGCAGTCGGGCGTCGGCCTCGTCGAGTCCTTCGGGGCACCAGGTGAAGCGGGCGTCGCCGAGGAACTCGCCGTGCTCGTCCTGGTACTCGTCGGCGTTGCGGTCCCACCAGTGGCGGCTGGCCCGGCTGCTCTCGGCGGGCGCGGCCTCGCGGCGGACGGCCTCGCTGTCGTCGTCCTCGGACAGCTGGTCCCCGAGGGCGGCCAGGGCGCTGAGATCGGTGGGGTCCGGAAGATCGGGGGTGGTGGACAAAGTGTGAAACCCGTCGCGTAGGGTGGAGGCTGCGGAAGCGCTACTGCAACGAGCCGGCCCGGTCGAACGGGGCGGATCGGGCGGTGGCATCCGGGGACCGGAGCGGGCCCTGCGGCTGCCTCCCGCGCTGGTGATCACCTCAGGGTACCGAACTCGAAGGTACTAAGGTGATCATGGGCGCAGGGTGCGCAGATGGAGGATATGGCCTTATCTGTCCCGGCCTTTACCGTCTCGCCTTCTCTGGCGTTGACCGTGCCCGGCTGTCCCCGTATGCTACAAGTTGCGCTGCGGGCCTGCGCGCCTCGGACGGAGCAGGTCGCGCTCGCATCTGTCGAAGACCCCACGGTCGCAAGACGGACCCCTTCTGGAGAATTTCAGCGGGTGGGCCGTGTTCTTGGCTGTCCGGCTTTCGGTGGGAGCGATACGGGCCCTCCGCGTGGCATTACCTACGACTTCATGTCCGTACCGGAGCCCCTTTCCTAATGACGAGCCCCACCGACACCATCAGCACCACCCCGCAGGTCGCGGTCAACGACATCGGCGACGCGGACGCGTTCCTTGCCGCGATCGACGAGACCATCAAGTACTTCAACGATGGCGACATCGTCGAGGGCGTCATCGTGAAGGTCGACCGTGACGAGGTGCTCCTCGACATCGGTTACAAGACCGAGGGCGTCATCCCTTCCCGCGAGCTCTCGATCAAGCACGACGTTGACCCGCACGAGGTCGTCTCCGTCGGTGACAACATCGAGGCCCTGGTTCTCCAGAAGGAGGACAAGGAGGGTCGTCTCATCCTGTCCAAGAAGCGCGCTCAGTACGAGCGTGCCTGGGGCACGATCGAGAAGATCAAGGAAGAGGACGGCATCGTCACCGGTACCGTCATCGAGGTCGTCAAGGGTGGTCTCATCCTCGACATCGGCCTCCGTGGCTTCCTCCCGGCCTCGCTGGTCGAGATGCGCCGCGTCCGCGACCTCCAGCCCTACGTGGGCAAGGAGCTCGAGGCCAAGATCATCGAGCTGGACAAGAACCGCAACAACGTGGTCCTGTCCCGCCGTGCCTGGCTGGAGCAGACCCAGAGCGAGGTCCGCCAGACCTTCCTCACCACCCTGCAGAAGGGTCAGGTGCGCTCCGGTGTCGTCTCCTCGATCGTCAACTTCGGTGCGTTCGTGGACCTGGGCGGCGTCGACGGTCTGGTTCACGTCTCCGAGCTGTCCTGGAAGCACATCGACCACCCGTCCGAGGTTGTCGAGGTCGGCCAGGAGGTCACCGTCGAGGTTCTCGACGTCGACATGGACCGCGAGCGTGTCTCCCTGTCGCTGAAGGCGACCCAGGAGGACCCGTGGCAGCAGTTCGCCCGTACCCACCAGATCGGCCAGGTCGTTCCGGGTAAGGTCACCAAGCTGGTTCCGTTCGGTGCGTTCGTCCGCGTCGACGAGGGCATCGAGGGTCTGGTCCACATCTCCGAGCTGGCCGAGCGCCACGTCGAGATCCCGGAGCAGGTCGTCCAGGTCGGCGACGAGATCTTCGTCAAGGTCATCGACATCGACCTCGAGCGTCGTCGCATCAGCCTGTCGCTGAAGCAGGCCAACGAGGCCTTCGGCCCCGACGCTGCCGCGGTCGAGTTCGACCCGACCCTGTACGGCATGGCCGCGTCCTACGACGACCAGGGCAACTACATCTACCCGGAGGGCTTCGACCCCGAGGCGAACGACTGGCTGCCCGGCTACGAGAAGCAGCGTGAGGAGTGGGAGCGCCAGTACGCCGAGGCGCAGGCCCGCTTCGAGCAGCACCAGGCTCAGGTCATCAAGAGCCGTGAGGCCGACGCCGCCGCTGCCGCCGAGGCCGGCGAGGAGGCCCCGGTCGCCGGTGGTGGCTCGTACTCCTCCAGCAGCGACGAGGGCTCCGGCGCGCTCGCCTCGGACGAGGCGCTCGCCGCTCTGCGCGAGAAGCTGGCCGGCGGCCAGAGCTGAGCTCACGCTCGGCGCTGACCGGCGCTGGTAACTGACAGAACCCCCACCCGGGGCTCCGGGTGGGGGTTCTGTCGTATCCGGACGCCGGCCGGCGGCTGCCGAGCGGGTGCCCGGTTCCGGTGTGAGATGAAGCTCATCGTCCACCTATAGGAGGTTTGGGCGACTCCACTTATTTTTGGGTGAACTGCCCGAAAGGTTCTCGCACATGCGCCACCCGCTCGCTGCAGCTGTCGAACCCGCCGCCGCTCCCGTCCAGGTTGACGGGAGGCTCGCGGCCCTCGGCCGGTTCTGCCACCGGCGGCGGCGTTCGGTGCTGGGCTTCTGGCTCCTGGTGCTCGTGCTCGGGGTGTTGATCGGCGGACGGGTCTTCGAGGGCTCGGTGGCCGGTACCGCGGCAGGCGGTTCGGAGTCCGCCAGGGGCGAGGCCCTGGTCGCCGCCGTCGACTCCGCCAAGGGCACCGTCACCGCCGTGGTGGACGGCGCACCCGTGGCCGACCCGGCGGTACGCGCCGCAGTGACCGCAGCCACCGACCGGATCGGCAGGCTGCCCGGCGTGGTCTCGGCCGTCGACACCTACCGTGCGGGCCCGGCGCTCACCGCCACCGACGGCCGGGCGAGCCTGGTCGCGGTGCGGATGGCCGAGGGCTCGACCGACGCCCAACTGTCGGCCGTGACCCGGCAGCTGCAGTCGATCAGGGCGGACGGCGTGCACACCACGGTCGGCGGGGACCTGGTGCTGCAGCGCGAGGTCAAGGACCAGACCGCCAGCGACACCCGTTTCGGTGAACTGGTCACCCTGCCGCTGACGCTGATCGTGATGGTCCTGGTCTTCGGCGGGCTGGCTGCGGCCGGGCTGCCGGTGATCGGCGCGGTCGCCTCGGTGGGCGGGGCGCTGCTGGCCATGTTCGGGTTCAGCCGGATCATGGACATCGACACCAGCGTGCTGCCGATCGCCACCGTGCTGGGACTGGGGCTGTCGATCGACTACGCGCTGCTGATGGTCAACCGCTTCCGTGAGGAGCGCGGCTGCGGTGCCGCGATCGCCTACGCGGTCGAGCGCACTGCGGCCACCGCGGGCCGGACGGTCGCCTTCTCCGGGCTGACCGTGGCCGTCGCGCTGGCCGGACTCTTCGTCTTCACCAGTCCGGTCTTCCGTGCCGTCGCGGCGGCCGGGGTCAGCGTGGTGATCATCGCCGTCGCCGCTGCGCTGACCCTGGTCCCCGCGCTGCTCGGCTTCGTCGGCCACCGGGTCAAGGCACCCACCACGCCGGTTCCGGACGAGGGCTTCTTCACCCGTACGGTCCGCCGGGTGCAGCGGCGGCCGGTGCCGGTGGTGCTCGGCTGCGTCGCGCTGCTGCTGGCCGCCGGCGCGCCCTTCCTGGGCTCGCAGTGGCGCAGCTCGGGAGCGGCCGTGCTGCCCACCTCCTCCGCGGGACGCCAGGTCACCGAGGCCATCTCGGAGCGCTTCCCGCAGCAGGCCCCGGCCCCGGTCACAGTCGTGGTCGAGGCCGACCGGAACACCGCGCAGGCGTACGCGGAGGACGTGGCGGCCAAGCTGCCCGGGGTCAGCGGGATCCGGTCGGTCGCTCCGGTCGCCGACCGGGTGAGCACGGTCGAGGTGCTGGTGAACGGCGCGCCGCAGGGCGCCGAGGCGAAGCGCGTGGTGGGCGAACTGCGGGCCGACCGCGGCGGGCTCACCACCTATGTCACCGGCGACGCGGCCTCGGTGGCCGACTTCCAGCACGAGATCGCCACCCGGGGCCCCTGGGCGCTCGGGCTGGTCGCGGCCGGGACGCTGGTGCTGCTCTTCCTGATGACCGGCTCGGTGGTGATGCCGGTCAAGGCGCTGTTGATGAACGTGCTCTCGCTGGGCGCTTCGCTCGGCTCGCTCACCCTGGTCTTCCAGCACGGCTACTTCAGCGGGCTGCTCGGATTCAGTCCGACGGGTGGCCTGGAGACCTTCATACCGGTGCTGGTCTTCGCCTTCGCCTTCGGCCTCTCGATGGACTACGAGGTTTTCCTGCTTGCGCGGATCAAGGAACTCCGGGACCAGGGCCACGGCTGTGCCCGCTCGGTGGAGCTCGGTCTTCAGCGGAGCGGTCGGATCATCACCTCGGCGGCGTTGCTGATGGTGATTGTCTTCGCCGGGTTCGCGGCGGGCCAGATGCTCATGGTCAAGGAGATGGGCATCGCGCTGGCGGTGGCGGTCGCGGTGGACGCCACACTGGTCCGGTGCCTGCTGGTACCGGCCGCGATGACGCTGTTCGGCGAGTTCAACTGGTGGGCCCCGGGCCCGCTGCGGCGGCTGCACCGGAGGATCGGGCTCAGGGAGCATGTGGTGCTGCCGCCGATTCCCGCCGCGCCGGCCGCCGTGGCCGTCGCACTGCCGGGGCGGCGAGCGGAGGCCGGACGGGACGTGGAACGGGCCCTGGAGCGCGACGCGGAGCGCGCCGGGGTCAGCCGCTGACGCAGGAGTTGCCGAAGCCCGGGGCGATGGCGTCCACGGCGCTGCAGGCGGCGGCGCTGCCCGCGCCGGCGAACAGCAGGCCGCACAGGGCGGCGGCGAGCAGGACGTTCCGGGGGGACAGGGTCTTGTGGGCGGCGCTCACGGTGGGCTTCCCTCCGGGGCGGTACGGATCGCCCTGCTCGACGCCGCAGACCCGGGGAGGGCATGGGCACTCACCCGCCCGGTGGATTCTCCGGTGACGTGAGCCGGTGCCGTGGAGCCGGGCCGGGGCGGTGTGCCTACGTGCAGCCCGGCTCGCGCAGCGCTGCCCGCCCCTGGGGAGCCGTCCGGCTGACGGTGCGGCGGCGGCCCCACAGTCCTCCGGTGCAGCGGGGGTTTTCAGGCCAGCCGATGGAGCAGGGCGACGGTGTCGCGGAGCCGGCGCTGTTCGTCCGGGGCGAGCCGCTCGCTGATGGCTGCGGCGATCCGACCCTCGCGGCGGGTGCGCTGGGCGTACAGGGCGGCCGTGCCCGCGTCGGTGGCGGCGATCAGCACCTTGCGGCCGTCGGTGGCGTGCCGCTGCTGCTCCACCAGTCCCGCCTCGGTGAGCAGCGTGACCGTACGGGCCATCGACTGGTGCCGGACCCGCTGCAGTTCGGCAAGTTGGCTGGTGGTGCGCGGCCCCTCCCGGACCAGCCAGCCGAGTACGGCGGCCTGGTTCTGTGGCAGCTCGTCGTCCACCCGGAGCCGACGAACCAGGGCACCGATGGCCAGTCGCAGCTCGGCGGCGATCTCGAACGGGTCGACGGGGTCTGCGTGCTCCTGTGGCTCCATGGGGTCAGCTTATCCGGCCGTTCGGCTTAATTTGCAGCGAAACTGTACAGCCTTGCTGTACAGTTTTGGCATGCGACTTACCAAGTTCGGGCATGCCTGCGTACGCATCGAGCACACGGACGCCACCGTCGTCATCGACCCCGGGATGTTCACCGCACCGGAGGCGATCGAAGGCGCTGACGCCGTCCTGATCACTCACGAGCACTTCGACCACTTCGTCGAGGACCGGCTGCGGGCCGCCGCCGAGGCCAACCCGGGGCTGCGGATCTGGACCAACCGCACGGTGGCCGACCAGCTCTCGGGGCTCGGCGGCAGGGTCACGGTGGTGGGTGCGGGCGACGCCTTCGACATCAACGGGCTCGGCGTGAGCGTGCACGGTGAGTGGCATGCCGTGATCCACCCCGACATCCCGCGGGTGCGCAACATCGGATTCCTGCTGGACGGCCGGGTCTTCCACCCGGGTGATGCGCTCACCCTGCTGGATCAGCCGGTGGAGACGCTGCTGCTGCCGATCGCAGCGCCGTGGTCCAAGGCCGCCGAGCTGATCGACTACGTCCGTGAGTTCAAGCCCCGGCGGGCACTCGCGGTGCACGAGGCCGTACTGAGCGAGGTGGGTCAGATGGTGTACGGCCGCCTGCTGGGCGAGGGCGGGCCGGGTACGGGTGCCGAGCTGCGCCAACTGGCGGCGGGCGAGCAGGTCGACCTCGGCTGAGCCGCACCTGTCCCGGGCAGCCGGGCGGGAGCGATTCTGCGTCGGATCCGCTCTGCGGCAGATCAAATCCGCGCCGGTGCTGCCCGGTGAACGGGCTGGTCAGGCCACGAGCTGCTCCGACAACGACCTGCTCCGGCCGCGAGCCGTTCCGGCCCCGGGTGACTCCGGCTGCGAGCCGCTCCGACCGCGAGTTGTTCTGCTCCCGAGCCGTTCCGGCCGGGACGAGCGCGGTATGCGACCGGGGCCCAACGGGAACTGCTCTGCACCGGACCGGGTCCGGTGCAGAGCAGTTCCATGTCAGGGCGGAGTGAGGCCGAGCGTCAGCGCCGAGCCCCGCAGCTCGGGCAGAAGGCGGCGCCGTCCGGCACCGGCTTGTTGCAGACACCGCAGTCGTTCTGGACGGCCAGCCGGTGACCGCAGCCTGGGCAGAACGGGGTCCCGTGGGTCTCGGTCCGGCACTGCGGGCAGACCAGCTGGCGCGGCGTGTCCACGTCGAAGGACTGGCCGGCCTGCTGCCCCTGCTCGTAGGCCCGCTGGGAGACCAAGTCGTTGAGCCCGCGCCGCTGGGCGGCGACCGCCTCGGCGGCGGTGTCGGGGGCGCAGTTCTGGCAGAGCCCCTGCTCCGGGTTCCAGCACCGGCCGCAGACGTAGTCGGTGCACCGCGCGCAGCGGTTGAAGTGCTGCTGGGCGTTGCCTATCGCGCGCTCGAAGGCGCTGTCCCGGCCGCTGCCCCAATTGGCGCCGGCCAGCCCGTCGGCGGCGTTGCTGATCCCGTTGGTGGCGTTGCCGCCGATCAGCCCGTAGACGGCGTTGATGCCCTTGTTGACCCAGCCGGCCACCTGCCCGGTCCGGAACGGCTCGAACGGGGAACGCCAATTGTCGTGGCAGCGCTGACACGAGAACTCGAACTGGAAACCCGCTCCCGTGCCGTGCTGTTCGCACAGGTCGCGGTAGTTGTTACTGAAGTAGATCTCGCTGCTCAAGCTATTCCCACCCTTTGCTCATGAAGTCGCGGCACAGCGTGGCACATGTGTGTCCATCAGCGGTCACTGCCGCCCCTGGCCCTGCGGCTGCGCGGGCCGGTTGGGGTTGCCCGGAGCGCCCGCGCCACCCGCACCGCCCGCGCCACCCGCGCCACCCGCACCGCCCGCGCCACCCGCACCGCCCGCGCCACCTGCGTCACCCGTGGCGGTCGGCGAGCCAGGATCGGTGCCGGGGTCGGAACCGGGATCGGATCCCGCGCCGGTGCCGGGGTCGGTGCCGGGGTCGGATCCCGCGCCGGTGCCGGGGTCGGTGCCGGGGTCGGTGCCGGGGTCGGATCCCGCGCCGGTGCCGGGGTCGGATCCCACGCCGGTGCCGGGCAGTTGGACCGAGTTGAAGCTGCTGGGCGGGACGTTCGCGAGGGCGTCCCCCATGGCCGCGTTCCAGATCGGGCCCGCCACCGTGCCACCGAAGACGTTGGTCAGCCGCTCGCCGTGCATCCGCTGGCCCTCCAGCGGGCGCGGGTTGAGGGTGTCACCGACCACGGTGGCGCCGGCCAGCTCGGGGGTGTAGCCGACGAACCACACCTGCTTGCTGTCGTTGGTGGTACCGGTCTTGCCCGCGTTGTCCCGGTCGTTGAGGCCGACCGTCTTGCCGGTGCCGTCCTGGACGACGCCCTTGAGCATGCTGGTGATGCTGTCCGCTGTGTCCGCGGACATCGCCTGGGTGCAACTGGTCTGCGGCACGCTCAGGTTCTTGCCGCCGGGCGCGGTGACCGAGGTGATCGCACTCGGCGCGCAGTAGGTGCCGTGCGCGGCGAAGGCGGCGTACACCTCGGCCATCTCCAGCGGGGTCAGGTCATTGCTGCCGAGCACCATCGACGGCACGACGGCGAGGTTCTCACCACCGGCCTGCTGGGTGATGCCGAGCTTGTTGGCCATCCGGGCGACGTTGCACAGCCCGGCGTCGTGCTCCAGGTTGGCGAAGTAGGTGTTGACCGACTGGGCCATCGCATCCGGCATGGAGAAGTTCCCGGCCAGCGTGGTGGCGTCGTTGTGCACGTCGCCGGTGTTCTTGTAGACCCTGCCCGAGCAGTCCGTCATCGTGGGCCACGGGATGCTGTAGGGCGTGTTGTAGGAGGTGCTCATGCCGTAGCCGGCTTCCAGCGCGGCTGCCGCGACGATCGGCTTGAAGGTGGAGCCGGTCGGGTAGCCCAGGCCGCCGCCCATGTTCTTGGGCACGTTCAGGTTGATCTGGGTCTGGTTGTCGTCCACCCCGTACGGGCGGCTCTGCGCCATGCCGAGGATCTTGCCGGTGCCCGGCTGCACCAGGGTCATCACCGCGGCCGGCTTGTCGGAGGCGTCCGCGTTGTTGGTGACCGCGTCCTGCACCGCCTTCTGGTCCTTGGGGACCAGCGTGGTGTGGATCTGCAGGCCGCCGCGGGCCCACAGCGCCTGGCGCTCGTCGGCCGTCCGCCCGAACGCCGGATTGGAGAGCACCGTGCGGTGCACGTAGTCGCAGAAGAAGCCCTCGCCCAACTGGGCGGTGATGCAACCCTGCTGAGGGTGGGTGACGTTCAGCTTGAGGTCGGTCGCGATGGCGTCCTGGGCCTGCTGCTGGGTGATGTGCCCGAACTCGGCCATCTTGCGCAGCACGGTGTCGCGGCGCTGCTTGGCCTGGGTCGGGTGGGCGATCGGGTCGTAGCCGGAGGGCGACTGGACCAGGCCCGCCAGCAGCGCGGCCTGCGGCAGGCTCAGCTCGTCCGCGTGGACGCTGAAGTACCGCTCGGAGGCCGCCTCGATGCCGTAGGCCCTCTCGCCGAAGAAGGTGATGTTCAGGTAGTTGGTGAGGATCTGGTCCTTGGTGAGGGTCTCCTCGACCTTGATCGCGTACTTGAGTTCCTTGATCTTCCGGTCGAGCGTGGCCCGCTGGGCCTGGAGGACCTTCGTCTGGTCGTCCCCGGCCTCCTCGACGAACACGTTCTTCACGTACTGCTGGGTGAGGGTCGAGCCGCCCTGCGCGGTGCCGCCGGCGTTGGCGTTGGTGTTGACGGCACGCAGGACGCCCTTCAGGTCGATGGCGCCGTGCTGGTAGAAGCGGTTGTCCTCGATGTCCACCAGTGCGGTCTTCACCAGCGGGGACATCTGCTTGCTCGGTACGACCGTGCGGTCCCGGTCGTAGACGGTGGCGATCACACCGCCTTCGGCGTCGTAGATGGTGGACGCCTGGGAGAGCGGCGGAGTCTTGAAGTCGTCCGGCAGGCTGTCGAAGTCCTGCACCGCCGCCTGTGCACCGAGTCCCGCCGCGCCGACCGCCGGCAGCACGAGCCCGGCGGCCAGTACGCCCCCCACGACGCAGGCGCCTATGAAACTGGCGCTGAGTCGTATGTTCTTGCGGAGACCGTTCGGCGTTCTGCGTGGCATGGGCCGACCATACGTCGGCCCCGGTAAAGCCAGTACCTGATTTTCGACACACCTTCGTCACAGGATTGTGACGACTGGTCAGATGAGTAAAGACTGGGTGTCAGCTGACCACAACCGGTGTGCCGGCCTGGGTGAACGGGCGGCCGTCCAGGGTCCAGTGCGGGTCGGGGACGATCTCCAGGGCGGCGTAGACGTGCGCGGCGACATCGGTGTGGTGCAGCGACCCGAGGGGTGCGCCCGGGATGATGCCGGGGCCCTGGGCGGCGATCCAGGCGGTGCGCTCCAGTTCGCTCCGGCCGCCGTGGCCGCCCTGGTCGACGTGCCCGTGATCGGTCACCACGATGACCGTCCAGTCCTCGTCGGGGCGGCCCTCGACCGCCGTCAGCAGCCGGCCGAGCCGGGCGTCGGCGGTCTCGATCGAGCGGCGGTACTCCTCGCCGCAACCGAGGAAGTGCGCGGTCTCGTCCACCGCGCCGAGGTAGACGAAGGACGCCTGCGGTTGGTCCTCGCCGGTCAGCACGTGCACCGCCTCCGCGGTGACCCGCTCGTCGCAGACCTCCCACGCCTCGGGGGTGTCCTCCAGCGGCGCTATGTAGGACAGCCGGCTCGGCGCGGCGAACAGCGGGCCGCCGCTGCGGGCCAGGAACAGCGGCTCCCAGCCGCCCACGGCGAAGGTCCGGCGGCGGTGCACGGCGGCCAGCCGGGTGGTGAAGTCCGGGAAGACGTCCAGCCGGTTGCCGCCCAGGTGGTTGCCGAGCACACCGTGCTTGGCCACGCCGACGCCGGTGGCGATGGTCGCCCAGCACGGGCCCGACATGGTCGGGGTCACGTCGTCCACCTCGACGGGGGCGAGGAAGCCGGCGGCGGCGACCGAGTCCAGGTGCGGGGTGTGCAGCTCGGGCAGCAGGTCGAGGCGGACGCCGTCGATGCCGACGACCAGGACGCGACGGGGGCCGGCGGACCACAGGCTGGACACGGGAACTCCAAGGGGACGAGCGGCTGGGCAGGGGTCTCTCCGGCACCCTAGCCCGGGCGAACGGCTGCCGGTCGCGGCCCGGTCGCACCTTTCCCGGAGTTCCCGGGGACACGACTCGCACAGTTCGCCGAACGGGTGTGTGATGTTCATCCGCCGTTCCAGTGCTCATCCGCCGTCGGGGCGGCCGACGGGCGGCGGTAGCCTGGCGGCATGCTGAGGATCGGACTGACGGGTGGGATCGGCGCGGGCAAGAGCGAGGTGTCACGGCAGTTCGCCGCACTGGGTGCGGTGGTCGTGGACTCCGACCTGATCGCCCGTGAGGTGGTGGCACCGGGCACCGACGGTTTGGCGGCCGTGGTCGCCGAGTTCGGCTCCGGGATCCTCCGGGAGGACGGGTCGCTCGACCGCCCCGCGCTCGGCGCGGTCGTCTTCGCCGACCCGGCGCGACTGGCAGCGCTCAACGCGATCGTCCACCCGTTGGTCCGGGCGCGCTCCGCCGAACTCGAGGACGCGGCGGGGCCCGAGGACATCGTGGTGCACGACGTGCCGTTGCTCGCCGAGAACGGGCTGGCGCCGCTGTACGACCTGGTGGTCGTGATCGACGCCGACGACGAGGTACGGCTGGACCGGCTCGTGCGCCTGCGCGGCATGACCGAGGCGGAGGCCAAGGCCCGGATGGCGGCCCAGGCCTCCCGCCAGCAGCGGCTCGCGGTCGCGGACCTGGTGATCGACAACAGCGGGACGCTGGCCGACCTGACCCCCCGGGTCCGGGGGGTATGGGAGCAACTGCGGGCGCGCCTCTAGCGGTTGACCGAAACGCCCCGGGGCGAGGCCCCTACTCGGGCTGGAGGAGATCCCAGCGGTTGCCGTACAGGTCCTCGAAGACGGCGACCGTGCCGTAGGGCTCGTGGCGGGGGTCCTCGAGGAAGGTGACCCCGGCGGCGGTCATCCGGCGGTGGTCGGCCTCGAAGTCCTCGGTGTACAGGAAGAGGCCGACCCGCCCGCCGGTCTGGTCGCCGATCCGGGCCCGCTGCTCGGGCCGGTGGGGACGGGCGAGCAGCAGAGCGGTCTCCCGGGACCCGCGCGGCGCGACCACGACCCACCGCCCGCCGTCCTCGCGCGGGCTGTCCTCGCGCAGTTCGAATCCGAGCGCGTCCACGTAGAAGGCGATGGCCTCGTCGTAGTCGCGGACGAGCAGGGCGGTGAGTCCGATGTGTGCCATCCCGCCATGCTGCCATCACGGCGCACGCGCACCGGGGAGTCGGCACCCACGGCCCGTCCGCGACCCTACGGCTTGCGGGCGACCCCGGCCCAGAGCCCGGTGGTGGCGTCGGTGCTCCGGGCCTCCTGGTCGGGGCGCCAGAGCGGGGCGGTGACCAGACCGGGCTCCAGCAGCTCCAGGCCGTCGAAGAAGCGCAGCACCTGCTCCCGGCTGCGGGGGGTCAGCTGGGCGGTGGCGGTGCGGTAGACGGCCGTGCCCTTCTCGTGCTCGGCGGGCGACGCGAAGTCCGAAGTGCCGTGCGAGAGCGCGAGATAGCTGCCGGACGGGAGGTCGTCGACCAGCTGCCGGACGATCCCGTACGGGTCGTCGGACTCGTCGATGAAGTGCAGGATCGCGAAGAGCAGCAGGGCGACCGGCTGCCCGAAGTCGATCAGTTCGCGCACCTCGGGGGCGGCCAGGACGGCGGCCGGATCGCGCAGGTCGGCCTGGACGACGGTGGTGGTGCCGTGGCTGCCGGCGAGCAGTGCGCGACTGTGCACCAGCACGATCGGGTCGTTGTCCACGTAGGCGACCTTGGCGTCGGGGTGCACCTGCTGGGCGATCTCGTGGGTGTTGCCGGCGGTGGGGATGCCGGTGCCGATGTCCAGGAACTGCGTCACACCCAGCTCGGCGAGGTGCCGCACGGCCCGCTGCAGGAAGTCGCGGTTGGCGCGGGCGCCGAGCCGTACCATCGGCCCGAGTGCGATGACCCGCTCGGCCGCCTCCCGGTCGGCGGGGAAGTTGTCCTTGCCGCCCAGGTAGTAGTCGTACATCCGGGCGGGGTGGGGTATCTCGGGACGAAGGTCGGCGGGCGGGCGCAGCTCCGTGCCGTCGGGCGACATCCAGTCCAGTGAGATGTTCTGATGGTCGGTCATGATGAACCTCGTTCCCCCGCAGGCTTCCCCGTGACTGCTATGTGTCTTGGCACGCAGCATAGATGGACGATCCGGCCGGCGGGTGCGGTTCCGGCCCGCTGGACGGGTCCCGGGTGAGCAGGTAGCGCGCTCCGGGGCCGGTCGCGGCGGCGCGGTCCTCGGCGTTGTACAGCGAGCAGCGGGAGAGCGAGAGGCAGCCGCAGCCGATGCAGCCGGTCAACTTGACCTTCAGCTGCTCCAGTTCGGCGATCTGCTGGTCGATCCGGGACTGCCAGGACTGCGCCACTCCGCTCCACTCGGCGGTGCTGGGCGCCCGGTCCTGAGGGAGTCGGTCGAGTGCGGTGCGGGCCTCTTCCAGGGAGAGGCCGACCCGCTGGGCGGCCCGCACGAAGGCGACCCGGCGCAGCGTGGAGCGGGCGTAGCGGCGCTGGTTGCCGGCGGTGCGCTCGGCGTGGATCAGTCCGAGCCTCTCGTAGTAGCGCAGCGCCGAGGTGGCCAGCCCGCTGCGTTCGGCGAGCTGACCGATGGTCAGGAGGTCGTACCTGGAGGGTGCCATGGGCGGAGAATAGCGCGCTTGACTTGAAGTCGACTTCAACTTGCATGCTCTACCCATGACCACCGCACTCGCTCCGCAGCGCTCCGCCCGCCCGTACGGCTTCGCCGACCTGCCCGGCCTGATGGCCCGGATGACCGGTGACGAGAAGCACGGACCGGCTGCCACCTCCACCCTCGACGCCCTCTGGGTGCTCTACGACCGGGTACTCGACGTCTCCCCTTCGAGCGTGGAGAGCCCCGACCGGGACCGCTTCCTGCTCTCCAAGGGCCACGGCCCGATGGCCTACTACGCGGTGCTGGCCGCGAAGGGCTTCCTGGACCCGGAGATCCTCGCCAGCTTCGGCACCTACGACTCGCCGCTCGGCCACCACCCGGACCGGCTGCTGGTCCCGGGCGCGGAGATCTCCTCCGGTTCGCTCGGTCACGGGCTGCCGCTGGCGGTCGGCACCGCGCTGGGCCTGCGCGCCCAAGGGCTGCTCGACCCGGCGGTGTGGGTGCTGATCGGGGACGCCGAGTTCGACGAGGGCAGCAACCACGAGGCGGTCGCCTTCGCGGGCGCGGCCGGGCTGGACCGGCTGCACGTGGTCGCCATCGACAACTCCTCGGCCACGCACGGCTGGCGCGGCGGGATCGCCTCCCGCTTCGAGGCCGAGGGCTGGTCCGCGGTCACCGTGGACGGGCGCGACCACCAGGCCCTGTACGAGGCGTACACCGCGCCGCACCCGGGCCGGCCGCATGCCGTCGTCGCCCGGGTCGAGCCCAAGAACTCCTGAGTCCCCCGGGTCCCGTCCCTTCCCGCGTCCTGCCCTCCCGAGCCGAAAGAGACCACCGATGGAAACCATGCGCGAGCGCTTCTTCGACGTCACCACCGACCTGCTGGACCGCGACCCCAGGATCGCGCTGCTGCTCGCCGACATCAGCGCTGACCCGTTCACCGAGGCCGCGCGCCGCCACCCCGACCGGGTGGTGAACGTCGGCATCCGGGAGCAGCTGCTGATCGGCGCCGCCGGAGGGATGGCGCTGACCGGGATGCGGCCGATCGCCCACACCTTCGCCAGCTTCCTGGTGGAGCGGCCCTTCGAGCAGGTCAAGCTGGACCTCGAACACCAGGGTGTCGGCGCGGTGCTGGTCAGCGCGGCGGGCTCGTACGACTGGCCGGCCGGTGGCCGTACCCACATGGCGCCGGGCGACGTCGCGCTGCTGGACACCCTGCCCGGCTGGACCGTCCATGTGCCCGGCCACCCGGACGAGGCCGAGACCCTGCTGCGGCACGCGGCGGCGGACGGCGACCGCAAGGTGTACGTCCGGCTCTCCGCCCACCGCAACGCGGAGGCCCGGCCGATCACGCCGGGCCGGTTCCTGCGGGTGCGGGAGGGGAGGCGCGGGGTGGTGCTGGCGGTCGGGCCGATGCTGGACGCGGTGCTCGACGCCACCGAGGGGCTGGACGTCACCGTGCTCTACGCCGCAACCGTCCGCCCCTTCGACGCGGCCGGGCTGCGCGCCGCCCTCGGCGACCGGCCGGACGTGGTCCTGGTCGAGCCCTACCTGGCGGGCACCTCCGCCAACGAGGCCCATGACGCGCTGGCCGACCGCCCGCACCGGGTGCTGGGCCTCGGCGTCCCCCGCGAGGAACACCGCCACTACGGCTCCATCCCGGAGCACCTCGCCGCCTACGGCCTGGACGCGGCCGGCCTGCGCGACCGCATCACCGCGTACCTGTGGTAGTCCGCCCCGGGCT
The DNA here is from genome assembly GCF_053598215.1 of Kitasatospora sp. NPDC001175. Lineage (NCBI taxonomy): Bacteria > Bacillati > Actinomycetota > Actinomycetes > Kitasatosporales > Streptomycetaceae > Kitasatospora > Kitasatospora sp. NPDC001175. The sequence goes on from NZ_JBSFJU010000002.1 coordinate 171,424, forward strand.
GGCCGGGGGTCCCGCGCCCGGCGGAAGTCAGCCGACCTCGACCACCGCGACCGAGTCCGGGGCGAGGAAGAGCGAGTTCTCCCCGCTGCCCGGCCAGCAGTCACCGAACAGCGCGAGCGTCCCCGCGTAGGGCCGGTCCAGCACCACCTCGCGCGGAGTTCCCCCGCCGAGGTTGACCACCACCCGGTACGGTCCGCGGTGCACCACCAGCCAGCCCTCCTGCTCGTCGTAGGCCACCCGCACGGCCGAGAGGTCGGGGTCGGCCAGCTCGGGATGGGCCCGCCGGAGTCTGATCAGCCGCCGGTACCAGTCCAGCAGCCCGAGGTGCGGCTCCCGGCGCGGTTCCGTCCAGTCCAGGACGGAGGCGAGCACCGTGGCCGGCGCCTGCGGGTCGGGCACCTGGTCCGAAGTCCAACCGAACTCGGTGAACTCCCGCCGTCGGCCCTCCCGTACGGCCTCGGCGAGGGCCGGGTCGGTGTGGTCGGTGAAGTACTGCCAGGGTGTGGTGGCGCCCCACTCCTCGCCCATGAAGAGCATCGGCGTGAACGGCGAGGTGAGCACCAGTGCCGCACCCCCGGCCAGCCGCCCCGGGGAGAGGGTGGCGGAGATCCGGTCGCCGGTGGCCCGGTTGCCGACCTGGTCGTGGGTCTGCAGGTAGCCCAGCAGCCGGTGCCCGAAGGCCGCCGGGAACGGCCGGCCGTGGCTGCGCCCGCGGAAGGACGACCAGCTGCCGTCGTGGAAGTAGCCGCCGGTCAGGGTCTTGGCCAGGGCGGCCAGCGGCCGGCGCGCGAAGTCCGCGTAGTAGCCCTGGCTCTCGCCGGTCAGGACGACGTGCAGCGCGTGATGGAAGTCGTCGCTCCACTGCGCGGTCAGCCCGAACCCGCCCGACTGGCGCGGATCCGTCACCCGGGGGTCGTTCAGATCGGACTCGGCGACCAGGAACAGCGGACGTCCGGTGGCTTCCCCGAACTCCGTCACCGCACAGCCGAGTTCCTCCAGGAAGTGCAGCGCCCGCCCGTCCACCAGGGCGTGCACCGCGTCCAGCCGTAGGCCGTCCACCCGGTAGTCCCGCAGCCAGGCCAGCGCGCTGCCGATCAGGAAGTCCCGCACCTCGTCCGAGCCCGGTGCGTCCAGATTGACCGCCGCTCCCCACGGGGTGTGGTGCCGGTCGGTGAAGTACGGCCCGAAGGCGGAGAGATGGTTCCCGGACGGGCCGAGGTGGTTGTGCACCACGTCCAGGACGACGCCGAGGCCCTTGCGGTGGGCCGCGTCCACGAAGCGCTTCAGCCCGTCCGGGCCGCCGTAGGGCTCGTGCACCGCCCAGAGCGAGACCCCGTCGTACCCCCAGCCGCTGCGCCCGGGGAACGGACAGAGGGGCATCAACTCCACGAAGTCCACGCCGAGTTCGACCAGGTGGCCGAGCCGCTCGGCCGCCGCGTCGAAAGTCCCGGCCGAGGTGAAGGTGCCGACGTGCAGCTCGTACACCACGCAGCCGGGCAGCGGCCGCCCGTGCCATGGGGTGTCCGACCAGCGGAAGTCCTCGTGCGCCACCGGACGGCTCAATCCGTCGGGCCCGTACGGCTGGCGCCGCGAGCGCGGGTCCGGCAGCGGCGGGCCGCCGTCCAGTCGGAAGCCGTAGTCGCCGTTCGGCGCGTCGGCCTGCCACCAGCCGAGCCGCCCCGCCTCCGGCACCATCGGGTGCGCGACGCCGTCCACCTCGACCTCCACCAGGGTGGCCTCGGGGGCCCAGACCCGGTACGTGGTCACCGGCCACCACCCTGCTCAAGGCGCAGCAGCGCGACCGGATACCGCTCGAACAGCGAGGCCACCGGCACCGCACCCCCGGCGATCCGGTGCGAGGTCAGCTCGTCCCTCCAGCGGCCCCCCGGCAGCTCCAGCACCGTGTCGCGCCAGCCTCCCTGCCGTTCCAGCCCGTACGGCAGCCTGGTCACGGCGGTGACCGTCTCGGGCCCGCGGGCGAAGGCCAGCAGATGGGCGGCGGCCGGGCCCTGCGCGGCGAGCGGACGGTACGGCCCGAGCGGATGGTCACGGCGCAGGTGCAGGGCGGTGGTGGTCAGGTGCAGCTTCTCCCTGGCCAGGTCGCCCGGGCGGTCGACAGCGGAGTCGGTGAGCCGGACCGCCACGGCGGAGAGGTCCACCGGGGCCCGGTTGTCCGGGTCCACCAGGGTGTACAGCGGCTCCTCGCTGCCCTGGTACAGGTCGGGCACGCCCGGCATGGTCAGGTGCAGCAGGGCGGCCGCCAGGGTGTTGCTGCGCGCGTAGGGGGAGATCATCTCGACGAAGCCGGCGATCCTCGGGCAGAGGCCGGGATCGGCGAGCACACCGCGTGCGTAGTCGGCCAGCGCCTGCTCGAACCGGGTGTCCGGCGCCGTCCAGGAGGTGTGCAGCTTCGCCTCGCGGGCCGACTTCAGCAGCACGGACACCAGCCGGTCGGCGGAGAGCGGCCAGGCGGCCACCAGGGTCTGCCAGAGCAGCCAGGCGGTGCTCCGGTCCGGGCAGAGACCGGCCGAGCAGGTCCAGGCCAGGCACTCGTCGGCCCAGTGGCCGGGCACTTCGGCCAGCACCGCGAGCCGGGCCCGGGCGTCGGCGCTGCGCTTGGTGTCATGGGTGGACAGCGCCGTCATGGAGAGCGGCCAGTGCTGCTCCGACTCCCGGCACCAGGCGTGGAACTCGTCCGGCCGCACCCCCGGGTGGGCGGGATCGCCGCCGACCTCGTTCAGGCTCAGCAGTGCGTTCCAGCGGTAGAAGGCGGTGTCCTCCACGCCCTTGGCGGCCACCGCCGAGGCGGTCTGCGCGAACCGGGTGCAGAACTCGTCCTTCGCCGCCCCGCGCCCCAGCCGGCCGAGCACCAGATCGCGGACCAGCGCGGCGGTCGCCGCCGCCCCGGGCAGGTCCGCGAGCGCCGCCGGGCCGTTGCCGAGCGCCGCCTCGACCTGCGCCACCGACTCCTCGGGCGCGCTCTCGCCCGGCCGGACGTAGGGCCGGTAGCCGGGGTACGCCGTCAGCAGGTGGCGCAGCGTCTCCCGGACGGTCCACGGCGCGTGGTCGGCGAGCGCGGGCTCGGTGGCGCAGATCCGCTGCACCAGCCGCACCAGGCGGTCCAGTTCGGCGGCCAGTTCGCCGTCGGGAGCGGTGAGTTCGGCCCGCCCGCGGGCGGCGGCGGCCGCCGCCGTACCGGCGCCGGTGTCCCGGCGGTAGGCCGTGATCAGTTGCTCGGCGCCGGCGTGGTCGGTGAGTACGCCGTCGATCCGGCGCAGCGCGTCGTAGCCGGTGGTGCCCGCGCACGGCCAGTCGGCGGGCAACTGCTCCCGGCCGGTGAGGATCTTCTCCACCACGGTGTACGCGCCGCCGGTGGCCTCGGCCAGTCGCTCCAGGTAGCCGCGCGGATCGGCCAGGCCGTCGGGGTGGTCGATCCGGAAGCCGTCCAGGACGCCGTCGGCGTGCAGCCGCAGCAGGGTGCGGTGGGTGGCCTCGAAGACCTCGGGCACCTCGACCCGCACCGCGATCAGCTCGTTGACGGTGAAGAACCGCCGGTAGTTCAGCTCGGCGCTGGCCAGTTGCCACCAGGCCAGCCGGTACCACTGGTGCCGCAGCAGCTCGGGCAGCGGCAGGTGGGCGGTGCCGGGGCGCAGCGGGAAGGTGTGCTCGTGGTAGCGCAGCACCTCGCCGTCGGTCTCCAACTCCTCCAGTACCGCGCCGAGTCGGTCGCCCAGCAGCGGCAGTAGCAGCCGGCCGCGGGCGGGAGCGTCGGCCGGCCCCGGCTGGGCCGTCCAGTCGATGTCGAACCAGTGCGCGTACGCCGAGTCGGGGCCGTCCCGCAGCACCTGCCAGAGCGGCTGGTTGAGCTGCTCGGGCACCGGGAGCGCCATGTGGTTGGGCACCACGTCGGCGATCAGGCGCAGACCGTGCCGTTGTGCCTCGGCGGCCAGCGACCGCAGGGCGCGCTCGCCGCCGAGCTGTTCGCTGATCCGGCCGTGGTCGACGGTGTCGTAGCCGTGGGTGGAGCCGGGTACGGCCTCCAGCAGCGGCGACAGGTGCAGATGCGAGACACCGAGCGCGGCGAGGTAGGCGACCGCGTGCTCGGCGTCGTGCAGGGTGAACCCGGGCTGGAGCTGCAGCCGGTAACTGGCCGTCGGACGGGGTGCGGCGGCGGATGTCATGGGGGGATGCCTACCCGGGCTCGGGGGCCGCTATGGCCGCGTGGTGCGAATGGTCCAACCGGCGCGGCACGCCGGTCAGGTCACTCGCTGCAGTACCAGCAGCGAGTGGTCGGTGAGCCAGATGCTGTCGCCGGCCTTGACCCTGGTGCCGGTGCCCGGCGCGGGCAGCACCGGCAGGGTGGTGTCCACCACGACCTGCCAGGTCTCGCCGTGGTCGGCGGGCACGGTGAACTCGAGCGGTTCGAAGTGGGCGTTGAACAGCAGCAGGAAGGAGTCGTCGACGATCTTCCCGCCGCGCCGGTCGGGTTCGGAGATGGCGTCGCCGTTCAGGAAGACCGTCAGGGACTTGGCGTAGCTGGTGTCCCAGTCCCGCTTGGTCATCTCCTCGCCGGCGGGGGTGAACCAGGCGATGTCGGTGAGGTCGTTGTGGGTGCCGGAGACCGGGCGCCCGTGGAAGAACCGGCGGCGCCGGAAGACCGGGTGGTCGCGGCGGAGCCAGATCATGCCCTGGGTGAACTCCAGCAGTCGCGCCTCCGGGCCGTCGCTCTGCGGCCAGTGCACCCAGGTGAGTTCGTCGTCCTGGCAGTAGGCGTTGTTGTTGCCGCGCTGGGTGCGGCCGAGCTCGTCGCCGTGGGACACCATCGGCACGCCCTGGGAGAGCATCAGGGTGGCGATGAAGTTGCGCTGCTGGCGGGCGCGCAGCTCCAGCACGCCGAGGTCGGTGGTCTCACCCTCCACGCCGCAGTTCCAGGAGCGGTTGAAGGATTCGCCGTCCCGGTTCTCCTCGTGGTTGGCCTCGTTGTGCTTCTCGTTGTAGGAGACCAGGTCGCGCAGGGTGAAACCGTCGTGGCAGGTGACGAAGTTGATGGAGGCGATCGGCCGGCGGCCGTCGTCCTGGTAGAGGTCGGAGGAGCCGGTCAGCCGGGAGCCGAACTCGGCCAGCGTGGCCGGCTCGCCGCGCCACAGGTCGCGGACGGTGTCCCGGTACATGCCGTTCCACTCCGTCCACAGCGGTGGGAAGTTGCCGACCTGGTAGCCGCCCTCGCCGAGGTCCCATGGCTCGGCGATCAGCTTGACCTGGGAGACCACCGGGTCCTGCTGGACGACCTCGAAGAACGAGGAGAGCCGGTCCACCTCGTGGAACTGCCGGGCCAGGGTGGCCGCGAGGTCGAAGCGGAAGCCGTCGACGTGCATCTCGGTGACCCAGTAGCGCAGCGAGTCCATGATCATCTGTAGTACGTGCGGGCTGCGCATCAGCAGGCTGTTGCCGGTGCCGGTGGTGTCCTCGTAGAACCGGCGGTCCTTGGCGGCCAGGCGGTAGTAGGAGGCGTTGTCCAGGCCGCGGAAGGAGAGGGTGGGGCCCAGGTGGTTGCCCTCGGCGGTGTGGTTGTAGACGACGTCCAGGATGATCTCGATCCCGGCCGCGTGCAGCGACTTGACCATCGACTTGAACTCCTGCACCTGCTGACCCCGGTCGCCGCCGGAGGAGTAGGAGGAGTGCGGGGCGAAGAAGCCGATGGTGTTGTAGCCCCAGTAGTTGGACAGGCCCAGGTCGCGCAGCCGGTGGTCCCGGGCGAACTGGTGCACCGGCAGTAGCTCGATCGCGGTGATGCCCAGCTTCGCCAGGTGCTCGATCACCGCCGGGTGGGCCAGGCCCGCGAAGGTGCCCCTGATCTCCTCGGGGATGCCCGGGTGGAGCCTGGTGAGCCCCTTCACATGGGCCTCGTAGAGCACCGTGCGGTGGTAGTCGGTGCGCGGCGGGCGGTCGGTGCCCCAGTCGAAGTACGGATTGATCACCACCGAGTGCATGGTGTGCGGGGCCGAGTCCAGGTCGTTGCGGCGCTCGGGGGCGCCGAAGTGGTAGCCGTAGACGGATTCGTCCCAGTCGATGTGACCGCTCATCGCTTTGGCGTACGGGTCCAGCAGCAGCTTGGCGCTGTTGTGCCGCTGGCCCAGGCCCGGGTTGTGCGGGCCGTGCACGCGGAAGCCGTACCGCTGTCCAGGCTGGACGCCCGGGAGGTAGGCGTGGCGGACGAAGGCGTCCGTCTCGCGCAGCTCGACGGCCGTCTCGGAACCGTCCTCGCCGAGCAGGCAGAGCTCGATCCGGTCGGCGCTCTCGGAGAACACCGCGAAGTTGGTGCCGGCGCCGTCGTATGTGGCGCCCAGCGGGTACGGCTGCCCTGGCCAGACCTGCATATGCCTCAACTCACCTTTGGATGACGGCAATTGGTGCTCGAACGGACCTCGCACCGCGGAATGCTCCACCATGTGCGGCCCGGCTGCACCGTGATGTACGGCACATGGGGCATCCTCCCCAATGGCCGCCCGCGGGCCGTGCTCATTCGTTCGTTGTTCGCCCGAACGGGTGTCCGTGAGCCGGTTGCGGCGCGCTCGCACTGCGTCACGGTCCGTTCTCGAAGGGGTCGTTGTCCGGTCAACGGGCTGCGTCGCGCGTCGCGCGCGCAGTACCCTTGATCGTCCGGCGCGCTCCGGACCCCATGCGGAGACAGGCCTCGCCGGGACCGCCAGGGTTGAGACTGTGTCAGCGGATGGTCCGTCACTCCAGGTGATCGGGACAAAGAGGTGAGGTAGCGCATGGTGGTCCCCGCAGACGGCCGGGGTGGCCCCGAGGGCCCCGGGCGGAGCGAGGCGCCGACGGTGGTCATGCACACGTCCTCGCCCGGCCGGATCGCCATCCCCGCCCAGTCGGGGTCGCCCGAGGGCCCGGTCCTCGCCTGGTCCGCCGACCAGTGGGAGCAGGCCCATCAGCGGGTCCGGCTGACCGGACGCGCGTACGTCTGGCTCAACCTGGTCGAGCAGCGGCTGCGCGCCCTGGTCGGCGAGGTGCTGCGCCCCGTCTACGCCCCCGCCCACGGCGAGGACTGGGTGACGGCCGCCGCGGGGCCCAGCGGCGAGGAGTGGGTCTACCGGGCCGGCGCCGTCCGCGAGGTCAGCCGCCGCAAGGGCTATCTGCTCGACCCGGCCGACGACGACCCGCTGGTCTTCCTCACCATGCCCCAGCTGCGCGAGCTGATGGTGCAGCACTGGCCCTGCTTCGAGCCGTACGTGCTGGACCGCCGCGAGGTCGAGCTGGCGCTGGACGAGCTGGAGGTCGCCCGGCACGTCGTCTCGCGCAACCGCAGCCTCTCGCAGACCGTGCTGGCCCAGACCGAACGGGCGGCCGCCCGGCTGCTCGCGCTGCTCGACGGCGGCGCCGGCGGAGTGCCGGCCGACGTGGTCGAGCAACTGATCGCCGGACGCTACGCGGACGTGGTCGCGGTGCACGCCGACCGGGTCAGGCTCCAGCGCGACCTGCCGGTGGAGGACCTGCTGGACGGCGCCCGGCGGCTGGACGCGATCGGCATCGGGCTCGGCATGCTCTGCCAGAACTACACCGGCAAGCGGCTGATCCGGCTCGCCTCCGAGGGCTGCCGGGTGCGGCTGCTCTTCCTCAACCCGGCGAGCAGTGCGGTGCGCCGACGTGAGCGCGAACTCGGGCTCGGTCGAGGCGAGTTGGCCCGATCGATCGAGATGAACATCATGCATGTGCGCCGGGTGCGGGCCCGTCTGCGCGACCAGGGCGGCTTCGAGATCCGGGTGTTCGACGAGACCCCGCGGTTCACCGCCTACCTGGTGGAGGGCCCCCGCTCGGTGGCCTCGGCCGGCGGCCGGCGGCGCTCCGAGGGGCTCGGCGTGGTCCAGCCCTACCTGCGGCGCTCCCGGGGTATCGAGTCCCCGGCCCTGGTGCTGCGCGCCGGCGCCGGACAGCTGCCCGGCGGTCAGGAGGCCGGGCTGCTGGAGATCTACCGCGAGGAGTTCGAGGGCGTCTGGACGGACTCGCGCGCAGTCTCCTGAGGGCGGCATCCCGGGGTGTCGCCAGCTTCGCCGGCGATCCGCTGTGGAGGTGCGGGGCTGTTCGTGGGGATCTCCGCACCCCGGTAGGGCCTCCCGGCCGCTTCCCGGGGGCTTCTCGGCGCCCTCGGCCACCCCGGGGCCGCCGCCCGCGGTGTGCGCCCGGCCCCGTACCGGCGTGCCGGCCTCGGCCCTCCTCGCTGTGGTTCCGGCTCATCCGTGACGCGGCCATGCCCGTCCATGGGGTTTTCCGAGGTCTTCAGTGGCACGTGTCGAACGTCCATCACATCTTTGGCCGGCGGCTCGCGTCGTGCCGGCAAGCAGTTTATTCGGAGATGATCTCCGTAAACTGGCCGAAATATTCAAGACGCCGCGAAAGCGCTGAAGGTGGACATCTCTCGTCGCCAGTTCGAATCGAGGAAATGCGGAAACCAGCCATGTTGGTGGCTGTTCCGGTCGCGTCAACACTGATCTGACCCGCATCCTCCCAATCGCTGTGAGCTGGGTCACAGTGATTGTGGCTGAAATTGATTGCCTTAATCGGCCGTCGCGTTCGAGTGGCGTGCTAGAAACTCCCCCAGAGCCGCTCCCACGCGCTGAATTCGTTGGAGCCCGGCCGGGGGAGCGGGAACACATGAATTCACTGGAGGTAAAAAATGGAGCAGGACTTCGATCTCGACGTCCGCGTGGCTGTTGCCCCGCAGAACGCCACGCCGCAGGGTTTCGCGAGCATCGGCTCCACCTGCTGGTCCTGTGGCGACTCCTGCAACTGCCCGTTCACGGTCGGGTACCCCACGATCTGCTGATCGCCTGCCGGAGCTCGCCCTGAGGCAGGAGGCTCCCGGCGCTTTCCCGCGCCGGGAGCCTTCCGGGAAGTCGGGAGCTTTCCGGGGAACTGTCGGCGGCCGGGCTCGGCGAGCCGTTCGGAGAATTCTGCCAAGTTTTGATGTGAATCTGGGGGAGTCCGCGGTGGCGGTGCTGGAATTCGATGCGAGGACCGCCGAGGTGGCCCGGGCTGTGGCCGATCGGCTGGCGATGTTCGCCGGTGCGGCGGTGGGGCCGCTGGAGAAGTCGGCGGGGCACGAGTCTGTGCCGGACGGGTCGGGCCTGGCCGATGGCCACCCGGGGATCGCACTGTCGCTGCTGCATGCCGGAAGGGCGCTGGACGAGCCCAAACTGATCGACGCGGCGCAGGCCCTGCTCCGCCGTTCCGCGCAGGCCACTGCCGAAAGGCCACTGTCCGGCGCCAGTCTTTACGGCGGCACCGCGGGCTTCGCCAGCGTCCTGCTCGAGTTCTCGGCGTACGACCGCCGCTACCTGCCGTCCCTGCGCCGGATCGCCGACCGGCTCGGCGAGCAGATCGCGGCCGAGCCGCGCCCGGAACCCGGGGAGGGACTACCGGTCGCCGCCTTCGATGTCATCTCGGGTGCCGCCGGCCAGCTGGCCGCGGCGGTCCGGCTCTGCTCGGCCCTGGAGGCCTCGCCCGGCGACCCGATCCACACCGCGGCCGAGCGGCTGACGGAGTACCTCCTGCGGGTGACCGAGCCGGACAGCCGGCAGCGGTTCGGCTGGTTCACGTCGCCGGACTACTACTCGGCCTATCCGGGATACGAGGAGCAGGCCCCGCACGGGATGTACAACCTGGGCTTCGCACACGGCCTACCAGGCATCGTCTCGGCACTGTGCGTCGCGGCCGCCGCCGGGATCGGCGGCTGTGGTCCGGCCGAACACCTCGCACGGACCACGGCCTGGCTGGTCGAGCACCAGCTCGCGGACGACGTGCCCGGCGCCGCCTGGCCGAACCTCCTCCGGGCCCAGGAGGAGACCGGTCTGCCCGTCGCCCCGCTCGGCCAGCGGTCCGCGCGCGCCGCCTGGTGCTACGGCGCTCCGGGCATCGGCATCGCCCTGCTGAGTGCGGCCAAGGTGCTCGGCGACACCGCCCTCGAGGCGACCGCGGTCGGGGCCCTGCAGCGGGTGGTGGACTGGGCGCCGGCCGAGCGGCACATCTTCTCGCCCAATCTCTGCCACGGCCACTCCGGACTGCTGGCGGTCTACCAGCGGGCCCATGCGGTCACGGGTTCGGCGTCCTTCCGGGCCATGGCCGAGGACTCGCTCCAGGCCGTGCTGTCGCTGGCGGACGAGGCCCGCCCGTACGTGGTGGTGGACGAGCCCAGGCGTGGCGAACTGGTCGACGACCCGGGATTCCTCAACGGTGCGGCCGGCGTGCTGCTCGCGCTCTGCGGTGTGCTCGCACCGCGGGCGACGGGATGGGACGAGATCTTCTTCCTCACTCCGGCCTGACCGGGCCCGAAGACCACGACGGCGCCGACACGGCTCCAGAACTGCCTTACCTCGTAACAGCGTTTCCCAAGCACAGCTAAGGAATGAGCGTGACCCGTCGGAACGCCGAGATCAGCGACCGGAAGTCCGGGAGAAGCCGCGACTACGTTGCACGGGACTTCTTCCTGCTCCGCGCACCGGGCCTGCCGACCCGGGAGCTGACCAGCCTGCTGGCCGCCGGAACGGGGCCGGCGGGCGCGGACCCGTCGGGGTGGGAGGCCCGCTATCTGCAAGGTCTGCTGGAGCTGTGGGCGAGGCCCGGGGTCCGCTCGGCGATCTCGCTGGCGGCGCCGGACCTGGCCCGGGCCGTGGCGGGTATCGACACGCTCTCGGCCCGGGACCAGCGACGGATGATGATGAGCCTGGGCCGGTACCTGAACCGGATGAGCATGCGGGCGACCCCGTTGAGCACGGTGGCCGGTGTCGCGGTGGGCACGTTCGGCGGAACGGACTCCGCCGCTGCGCCCGCCCGGCTCGGCGTTCCCGCGATCAGCACGGCCGTGGCCAGACCGGACATGGGCTGGGTGCTGCACCTGTTCAAGGCGGTCACCGGCGCGCCGCAGGTCCGGACCGAACTGGAGCTCCGGGCCAACGACCTGATCCACCGTGGCCGAGGCCGGGCCTGGCTGTCAACGGCCGACGCGTACGGCGAGGGGTCGCGACGCTCGGCCTCCGTCCGCTGGTCCCCGGCCGTCCAGCTCGTCCTGGAGTCGGCCCGCACCCCGAAGACCTTCGGTGAGCTGCGGGACGAGCTGACGCAGCGGTATCCGACGGTCCCGCCGGAGAAGGTCACCGCACTTCTCGACCAGCTGGTCGAGTTGGACTTCCTGATCACCGCGCACCGGCCGGCCCTGCTGGAGACGTCGGAACAGCCGCCGCTGTCGGCCCGGTTGGCGACCGCCTACGACAGCGACGCGACAGCCGCGCTGACGTCCGCGGAGGCGGCGGTGGCCGAGTTCAACGCCGTCGGCGACGTGGCCGCCCTGGAGGCGCTCCAGGAGCAGATCGCCCCGCTGGCGCGGCGGGTGAGTGAGGACTACACCGGACCGCTGCTGCGGGTCGACGCCCGGCTGAACGTCCCCGCCCCGCCCGTCCTGCCGGCCGAGGTCCAGGCGCTGGCGGAGGACGCCGCCGAGGTCCTGGCCACCGTGGGTGACGTCTACCAGTACCCGTGGCAGCTGCGCGACTACGCGACGGCGTTCACCGAGCGCTACGGCGCACAGGCCGAGGTACCGGTCCTGGAGGTGCTCTCCGAGGAGACCGGGCTGGGCGCGCCGAACAGCTATCAGAATCCTCCGCGTTCCTTCGAGCTGCAGCCGATGACCACGCGCGACCCGAGCAGGGAGGGCCGGGACGCGGTCCTGCACCGGCTCGCGGCCGACGCTCTCAGCCGCGGCAGTCTGGAGGTGGTCCTCGACGAGCGGTGGATCGCCGAGCTTGGGCAGTTCGCCGACGACCGGCCGCTGAGGCCCGCGATCGACGTACACCTGCAGGTGGTGCCGCCGACGGCGCCGGGGTCCGGCTGGCGCGGGGTGGTCACGGCGGTGGCGCACGGCGGCCGTACGTTCGCCCGGTTCCACGACCTGCTCGGCGCGGAGGGGCGCCGGGGCCTGGAGGAGCTGGCCGAGGCGGAGGCGGCGCTGCTGCCCGGGGTCGCGGTGGTGGAGCTGACCTACCTGCCGGAGCGGGCCCGGGCCGCGAACGTCTCGGTCCGTCCGGCGGTACGAGCGCTGGAACTGCCGGTCAACGTGGCACCGGGGCGGCCCGCGCATGAGGTGATCGCGCTCGAGGACGTGGTCGTCGGCGTGCGCGAGGGCCGGCTGTACCTGCACAGCCCGGTCCTCGGGTGCGATCTGCACGTCACCCAACACACCATGCTCAACCCACTGATGGCGCCGAACGTCGGCCGCTTCCTGCTCGACGTCTCCTCGGCGGCCTTCCACGGCGTCTCGTCGTTCGAGTGGGGCGGTCTGGCCGGCAGCATGCCGTTCCTGCCCCGGGTCGTCCGGCGGGACCTGGTGCTGAAGCGCGCACGCTGGCTGCTCCGCGCCGCCGAGCTGCCGGCCGGCTGCACCAGCTCGTCGGCGGCCTTCACCGCGGCCGTCGCCGCTTGGCGGAAGCAGTGGAACGTGCCGCGCCTCGCCTACCTCACACAGGGCGACAACACGATTCTGCTCGACCTGGAGAGCGCCCCCTCGCTGGAGGAACTCCGGCTGGCCGCGGCCCGGGACACGGCGGCCTTCCAGCTGCAGATCGACGAGGCGTTGCCGGGCCCGGAGGAGGGCTTCCTGCGGGATGCGGCCGATGCCCCCTTCGTCGCGGAGGTCGTGGTCCCCGTGGTGCGCGAACAGCAGGCGCCGGCGCCGCGGGCAGTGGCCCCCGCACGCAGGCGGATCACCGAAGCCGAGCGGTCGCGACCGGTCGGTGGGCCGTGGGTCTACGCCAAACTTTATGTGGAGCAGGACGCGCAGGACGCCCTCCTGCTCGAGGAAGTGACGGCGCTGACGCGCTCGCTGGCCGAGGGCCGCCTCGCGGGTCAGCCGTTCTACCTCCGGTACGGCGATCCCGCCCCGCACCTGCGGTTGCGCTTCCGGGCCGCGGATCCGGCCCGGGCCGCCGCACTGCTGGGGGAAGTCGCGCAGTGGGCCCACGGCCTGGCAGTCGAGGGCCGGATCACGGACGTCACTTTCGAGACGTACCGCCGCGAGATCGAGCGCTACGGCGGCCCCGACCTGATCGACGCGGCCGAGGGACTGTTCTGCCGGGACAGCGCCGCGACCCTGGCACTGCTGCGGCACCTCGCCTCACCGGCACAGGCGGGTGAGACCGCGTTGGACCGGACCGCGCTCACCGCGCTCAGCCTCGAAACCGTCGGCCGGGTGCTGGTACCCGACTTCGCCGAGCGGCACGCCCTGGTGCGGTCGATGGCCGGCTCGCAGGCCGGTGGCGTGGAGTACCGGGCCGTCGCGCGTCGCCTCTGGCAGGGCTACACCGCCCCCGCCGGCGGCGAGGCCGCGGCGCTCGGGCAGGTGAGGGCCGCCTGGCAGTCCGAGGGAGTCGGGTACGCCGCCCAGGTGGCCAAGCTCGCCGCGGCCGGCGAACTCTGGTCGGATCAAACGTCCATCCTGCGCAGCCTGTTCCACATGCACTGCAACCGGATGGGCCTGCGGCGCGAGGGGGAGGACGCCGCCTACGGCATGTGGCGGCGGCTGCTGGACCGGGTCGCCACGGCCGAGGGCGTGCCGACGGCGGGGCGGAACCGGTGAACCCGCGCCTCTGGCACCGGCGGCTGGCACAAGCGCCGCGACCGGGGCTGGCCGTGCTGAGCCGGTCCTGGCGCGGCGACCGCGCCGGGACCGCGCAGCTGGCTCTGATATCGCTGGTCATCGGCGTCCTGCCGGCCGGTCAGGTCAAACTCACGGCAGCGCTCGCGACGGCCCTGCTGAGCGCGGCAGGCGGCTCCGACCCGCAGGTCCGCGGCATCCTGGTCTGCCTGTCCCTGCTGTCCCTGCTCGGCCTCGGCGCGCAGGTGCTGTCCCTGCTGCAGAGCCGGGCAGTGCAGCGCTGTCAGAGCAGGCTCTCGGCCCACATGTCCGACGAGATCATCAGCCGCGCGACCCTCTTCACCCTCTCCGAGGTGGAGGACCCGAGCGTGCAGGACTCGCTGCAACGAGCCGTCCGGGAGGTGGCGTTCCGACCGGGGATGATGCTCGCCCAGTTGGTGCAGGCGGCCACCCAGGTGGTCACCTTCGGCTCGGTCGGCGCGATCCTGTGGACCCTGGACTTCCGCGTCGCGCTGCTGGCCATGCTCGCCCCGTTTCCCACCCTGCTCGCACAGATCCTGCAGGGCCGCCGTGCCCACGCGTTGGAGCACAGCCGGTCCGAGGAGCGGCGCCGGCTCAACTACTGGCAGCACCTGGCCTCCCAGCCGAACTCGATGAAGGAGGTGCTGGCCTTCCGGCTCGCCCCGGTGGTCCTCGCCAACCACCGGCGACTGCTGGCCGGGATCGTCGGCGCGGACCTGCGGCTGGCGAACCGGAACTTCCGCCTGGCCATCCCGATGGTGATCGCGACCGCGGTGCTGACGGTCTCCGCACAGGCCACGGCGGTCCTGATCGGCACCGACGCCCGGCACGTGGCCGGGCTGCTGGCGGTGATCCAGGCGATCGGCATGCTGCAGGGCAGCATGCAGCAGCTCTTCGGTGCGGTGTCCGGGATGTACGTGAACCAGCTCTACCTGCGCAACGTGAACGAGTTCCTCGCGCTCGGACACACGCCGCCCCCGCAGGGCGAGTTGACCTTCCCTCAGGAAATCGTCGCCGGTGTCGAGTTCCGCGGGGTGTCGTTCAGCTACCCCGGCAGCGGGCAGCGCGCCCTGGAGAACGTCTCGTTCACGCTGAAGCCGGGCCAGGTGACGGCGATCGTCGGCCTCAACGGCGCGGGGAAGTCCACCCTGGGCAAGCTCCTCGGCCGCCTCTACGAGCCGACCGAGGGCTCGATCGTCGTCGACGGCGTCCCGCTCACCGATTTCCGGCTGGACAGCCTGCGCGACCGCGTCTCCTACGTCTTCCAGAACTACGTCGAGTACCAGCTCTCGGTGGGCGAGAACATCTCGCTCGGCCTGGTGCACGAGACCGATCAGGGAGCGGGGCGGGTCGAGGCCGCGGCTCGCGAGGTGGGGATGCACGAGCACATCGCCTCCCTCCCGCAGGGCTACCAGACGCAGGCGGGGAAGCTGTTCACGGGCGGCGTGGAGTTCTCCGGCGGCCAGTGGCAGCGACTGGCCATCGCGCGGGGCACGGCACGTTCGGCGAGCGTCAGGGTCATGGACGAGCCCACCGCAGCGCTCGACACCATCACCGAGGCCGAGCTGCTCGACACCCTGGCCACGGCCTCGGCCGGCCGGGTCTCGCTGCTGATCGCCCACCGCTTCTCGTCCGTGCTGCGCGCGGACCGGGTGCTGGTCTTCGACCGCGGCCGGCTGGTCGAGGACGGCGATCACCAGGAACTGATGAGCCTCGGCGGCCTGTACGCGCAGATGTACGAAGCGCAGACCGCCGGGCACCAAGGCGTGGCGGGAGCCGGAACGGGAGCCCGATGATGAAACTCACCGCATTCGACCAGGTGCCGGTCTTCGGCGCGACCGGCCCGGCCGGCGCCGCCCGGGAGTCGGTCCGACTCGCCGTGGCGGCCGAGCGCCTGGGGTACGACCGCTTCTGGATCGCCGAACACCACGGTGCGACCAGCGGCTGCGGCTCGCCCGAGGTGCTGGTCACCGCTGCTGCCGCCGCGACCAGCACCATCCGGGTGGGCGCCGCCTCGGTACTGCTGCCCCACTACGCGCCGTTGAAGGTGGCGACCACGTTCAACCTCCTGGAACGGCTCTTCCCCGGCCGGATCGACCTCGGCATCGGCCGCGGTCCCGGCGCGGGCGAGGCGATCACCCGGCTGCTCGCGCGGGAGGGCGGGGCGCCCTACCAGGAGAAGCTCAAGCACCTCGTGGCACATGTCACCGACGGGACGGACCTGCTGCCCGAGTCCACTCCGCCGCAACTGTGGCTGACCGGCGCCGGTGGCGGCGGTGCGCAGCTCGCCGCCCACTACGGGCTGCCGTTCTGCCTCGCGCAGTTCGCCCACGGCACCCTGCGGCCGGAGATCGTCGAGCTGTACCGCGAGAGCTTCCGTCCGGGGCCGCTCGGGGTGAGCCCCCGCGTCAGCATCGCCGTCCGGGTGGCCTGCGCGGACGACCCGCGGGACGTCCGGCTGCTGCGCTCCGTCCTCGCCTGGGCCGCCGCCCCGTCGGACCGCCGGACTCTCCCGTCCTGGGAGGAACTTCGCGCCCTCGGGCCCACCGCGCCCTCGCCGAGCCCGGACAGCATGTCGCTGCTGGCCGGCGTTCCCGCGGAGGTGGCCGATCAGCTCGGTGTCCTGATCGCCGCCTACGCTCCCGACGAACTCGCGATCAACACCGTCTGCCCCGACTTCGACCTCCGGGTGCGGACCTTCGAGCTGGTCCGCACCATGGTCCCGGCTGCCCAGGACTCAAGGCACTGAGGGGACTGCCTGGCTGACGCCGCACCGGGAGCCGGGCCCGTCTCAGGTTTTGCCATTCTCCCAGGACTGCTTGACCCGCCCATTACTAAGGCACGCCTAAGCTAAGTCCGCGCCCTGGACAGTTCCTGTCCGGGGCGTCGTTTCTGAGTACAGGCACTGCCGGGGCCGGTCCCGGGGAGGAGAGTCCTCGACATGTGGGACGACGCGTTTCCCAGTTTCCTCATCGGCCTACGCGAGGGGCTGGAAGCCGGGCTGATCGTTTCCATCCTGGTCGCCACCTTGGTGCGCTCCGGTCAGAAGGCCCGCCTGTCGCAGGTCTGGACCGGGGTCGCGGGCGCCGTGGCACTGGCCCTCAGCTTCGGCTCGGTGCTCACCTTCACCGCCGCCAAGCTCTCCGGTCCGGCCCAGGAGGCCTTCGGCGGCACGCTCAGCCTGATAGCGGTCTGCTTCGTCACCGCGATGGTCTTCTGGATGCGCAAGTCCGCGCGCAACCTCTCCTCGGAGATCCGCGAGAAGGTCACCGCCGCGCTCGCCATGGGCGCCGGCACGCTGATCCTCACCAGCTTCCTGGCCGTTGGCCGGGAGGGTCTGGAGACGTCCCTCTTCCTGTGGAGCACCATCCAGACCGCCAACGAGTCCACCGGGCCGGTGGTCGGCGCGGCGACCGGCCTGGTACTGGCCACCGGGCTCTGCTGGGCGCTGTACCGCCGGGTGCTGAGGATCAACCTCACCAGGTTCTTCACCTGGACCGGTGCGGTACTGATCGTCATCGCGGCCGGCGTGCTCAGCTACGGCCTGCGCGACCTGCAAGAGTCCGGCGTGCTGGGCGGTGGCACCGCGTACGCCTTCGACGTCAGCAAGCACGTCGACGCCTCGTCCTGGTACGCCACCCTGGTGCAGGGCGTGCTCAACCTGACCGTCACCATGACGGTCATTCAGGTGCTGGCCTACGTGGCGTACCTGTCGATCGTGATGACGCTCTTCGTCCAGGGCGTCCGGATGACCGCTGAGGCCAAGCCCGCTGAGGCCAAGCCCGCTGAGGCCAAGCCCGCTGAGGCCGAGGCGGCCGCGGCTGAGACCAAGCCGGCTGGGACCAAGGCCGCCGAGACCGGGACCCCCGTGGCTTCGGAGCCGGCTCCAAGCGCCTCGAAGGGCGCTCCCGCCCAGGGTGGCCGTCCGCGCTGGCTGGTCCCGGCCGCCCTGGTCGCCGTCCCCGCCGTGGTGGCAGGCGCCGTGATCGCGGTCAGCGACGGCAAGCCGGCAGGCAGCTCCACCGTCTCGGTCTCCGAGGAGGACTGCGGCAAGGGGTTCGCCGCGCCGCAGCCCGGCCGGCAGGTCTTCCAGATGCACAACACCGGCAGCAAGGCCTCCGAGGTCTACCTGATCAACCCGGGTAGCGGCGCCGTCTACGGCGAGATCGAGGGCCTGGCCCCCGGCACCACCCGCGCGCTGATCGCCACCATAGGCTCCGGCGACTACGCCTGGCGCTGTGTCCCGACCGGCGGAAAGTCCGTCACCTCCGCGAGCGTGCGCGTCACTGGCGGCACCGAGGTCAAGGCCGTCGTCCCGGTCACCGAGGGCGACCTCGACGCCCCGCTCGCCGCGTACAAGGAGTACGTCACCAAGAACCTGGCCACGCTGCTGACCCAGAGTCAGCAGCTGCAGTCGGACATCCACGCGGGCAACCTGGACGCCGCCCGGACCGACTGGGTCACCGCGCACACCCAGTACGCCTCACTCGGCGCTGCCTACGGCACCTTCGCCGACTTCGACGGCAAGATCGACGGCCGTCCGGACGGCCTGGCCGACAAGGCGCAGGACAAGGACTTCACCGGCTTCCTCCGCCTGGAGTACGGCCTGTGGCACAACCAGAGCGCCGCCGACCTCACCCCGGTGGCCGACCAGCTGGTGAGTGATGTGGACGGGCTCGGCAAGGCCTTCCCCACCCAGAAGTTCGACCCCACCGACCTCCCGCTGCGCACCCACGAGATCCTTGAGAACACCCTCCAGTTCGAGCTCACCGGGGACACCGACCAAGGCAGCGGCACCAACCTGGCGACCGCTCAGGCCAATGTCGCGGGCACCAGGGAACTGCTGACGGTCCTTCAACCGCTGCTCCAGTCGCGCGCACCCGAGCTGCTGACCGGGATCGACGCTGGCATGATCCGGGTCAACGGCCTGCTCGACGCCGCTCACCGTCCGGACGGCAGCTGGACCCCCGTGGAGCAGCTCGCGCCCACGGCCCGCCGCCAGCTGAACGGTGCCACCGGTCAGCTGCTCGAAGACCTCGCCAACGTCCCCACCCTGCTCGAAATCCGGAAGGCCGCCTGATGACCGACCAGCCCGCTGTCACCGGCTCCTGCCCCTTCGGCTTCGGCGGGTCCGACCGCCGCAGCTTCGTCAAGGCCGCACTCGGCGCGGGCGCGGGCGCCGCCGCCGTCGCCGGGGGTGCGCTCACCCTCGGCGCCACCCCGGCCACCGCCGACAGCCCGAACCGGCCCAAGACCGGGACCGTCCCCTTCCAGGGCGAGCACCAGGCCGGCATCGCCACGCCCGCCCCCGGCCACGCGATCTTCGTCTCCTGCGACGTCGTCGCCAAGGACCGCAAGGCGCTGGAGGACCTGTTCCACACCCTGACCGACCGGATCCGCCTCCTCACCGGGGGCGGCACGCCGAAGGACCTCGGCGTCGGCGCACCGCCCTCCGACAGCGGCATCCTCGGCCCGGTGCTGCCAGCCGACAACCTGACCGTCACGGTGGGCGTCGGCGCCTCGCTCTTCGACGACCGCTTCGGGCTGGCCAAGGCGAAGCCGGTCAAGCTCGCGCCGATGAAGACCTTCCCGAACGACAACCTGAACGACGCCGAGCTGCACGGCGACCTCTCGCTGCAGATCTGCGCGGAGAGCCAGGACACCGTGCTGCACGCCCTGCGCGACATCGCCCGGCACACCCGCGGCGCGATGCAGATCAAGTGGCGGATCGACGGTTTCCAGAGCCCCAGCCGCCCCGACGGTGCCCAGCGCAACCTGCTCGGCTTCAAGGACGGCATCGCCAACCCGGACACCACCTCCTCCCGGGCGATGGACAAGCTGGTGTGGGTCACCGAGGGCATGGGCGAGCCCGCCTGGGCGGTCGGCGGCAGCTACCAGGTCATCAGGATCATCCGGATGCTGGTCGAGTTCTGGGACCGGGTCTCGCTCGCCGAGCAGGAGAAGATGTTCGGCCGCCGCAAGGACACCGGCGCCCCGCTGGACGGCGCCAAGGAGACCGACGCGCCGGACTACGCCAAGGACCCGGACGGCAACGCCATCCCGCTGACCGCGCACATCCGGCTCGCCAACCCGCGCACCGACAAGACCGCCGACTCGCGGATCCTGCGCCGCGGCTTCAACTACGACCGCGGCATCGACAGCGTCGGCGACCTCGACATGGGTCTGGCCTTCTGCTGCTACCAGCAGGACGTGGTCCGGCAGTTCGAGGCCACCCAGACCCGGCTCATCGACGAGCCGCTGGTCGACTACATCTCGCCCACCGGCGGTGGCTACTTCTTCGCGCTGCCCGGCGTCAGGGACAACGCCGACTGGCTCGGACGCGGACTCTTCGCCGCCGTCTGACCCGCCGCCCCGGCCGGTCCCGCCGCAGCCCCGGTACGACCAGTGCCGGGGCCGCGGCACGTCCGCGGACGGTCACGGTCCGGCTGCCACGGCCCGGCTGTCACAGGCACCCGCGATGATGAGGGACAGACCACGGCGAACGGACGGAAGGACACACCCCAGATGAGCTGGTGGAAGGAGCCACTGGTCGGCTTCGACCTGGAGACCACGGGCACCGACCCGGCGCACTCGCGGATCGTCACCGCCGCCCTGGTGGAGACCCTCGGAGGCCGGGTCGAGAGATCGTTCGGCTGGCTGGTGAACCCCGGGGTGCCGATCCCGGCGGAGGCCGCCGCGATCCACGGCATCAGCGACGAGCACGTCCGCACCCAGGGCCGCCCGGCGGCCGAGGCCGTCGAGGAGATAGCCACCGCCCTGTGTGACCGGCTGGCGCTCGGGCAGCCCGTGGTCGCCTTCAACGCGCCCTTCGACCTCTCGCTGCTCGACGCCGAGCTGCGCCGCCACGGCCGCCGCTCCCTCGCCGACCGCCTCGGCGGCAGCGTCGGCCCGGTGGTGGACGCCCTGGTGATCGACCGCTCGGTGGACCGCTACCGCAAGGGCTCCCGCACCCTCCAGCACGTCTGCGAGGTGTACGGGGTCGAGCTGGCCGACGCCCATGAGGCGGGCAGCGACGCACTGGCCGCCGTCCGGGTCGCCGTCGCCCTCGGTGAGCGCTATCCCTCCCAGGTGGGCGATCTGACTGTCGAACAGCTTCACGAACATCAGATCGACTGGTACCGCGCCTGGGCCGAGGGCCTCCAGGCGTGGTTGCGCAAGGGCAAGGACGCCGAGGCCGTCATCGATCCGCGGTGGCCGTTGCGCTGAGACCTGGCGGCGCCCCCCGGGAGAGCATAGGGGTGCCGGTGGGCGGAGTGCGCGTGCCCCGGCGCCGGCGGTTCAGACGGCGGCTCAGGTGGCGGGGAAGTCGAAGGTGTAGCCGTGGGTGGTGAGCCAGGGGAGGAGTTGGCGCAGCGCCGCGACGGTCTGGCTGCGGTCGCCGCCGCCGTCGTGCATGAGTACCACCCCGCCGGGCCTCAGACCGTGCTGTACGGCGGCGACGATCGAGGCGACCCCGGGGCGGGACCAGTCGCGGGTGTCGACCGACCAGCCGAGCGGGCGCATCCCGTGCTGAACGGCGATCAGCCGGTTCTCGGCGCTGAAGTCCCCACCGGGTGCGCGGAACCAGGCGACCTCGGTGCCCGGCCCGCCCGCCTCGCCGATCATCTCCTTCGCCGCCGCGATCTCGTACGCCTGCCGTTCGTGCGACAGCGTGTGCATCGGCTGCGGGTGGTGGACGGTGTGGTCGCAGAGGCGGTGCCCCTCGGCCAGGACGCGTTTCACGACGGCCGGCCGGGCGGACGCCTGTGGGCCGATCTGGCAGAACGTGGCGTGCGCGCCGTACTGCGCGAGCAGGTCGAGGATCTGTCCGGTGTACTGGCTCGGGCCGTCGTCGAAGGTGAGCGCGACGGTACGGCCGGCGGAGGCGGCACGGTACACGATCGAGGTCGTACCGCCCGGGGCGGAGGCGGCCGGTGGCGGCGCGGGCGCCGTGCTGCCGGGCGGGTCCGGAGTCGGGGTCGGGGCGGGCGCCGCGGAAGTCCTGCCCCTGGCGGACGGAGCGGCGCTCGTAATGGCTGGGGATGCGGCGGGTGGGGCTGCGGCGGATGAGGACATGGCGGACGGGGTGGCGGCGGCGGAGCCGGACGCGCCGGGCGCCGCCGGTCCGGCGGCGTGGGGGTCGGCGGGGCTGCAGCCCGCCAGCAGGACGGGCGCGAGCAGCACGGCCAGGCCGTACCCGAGGGCGTGGACGAGAGGTGACCGAGGGCTGGGTATCCGCATGGCGACGGCTCCTGACGTCGTACTGGCTGCCTTGGGGAGTGCGGGCAGCCACCGGTACGACGTGTGCCGTCGGGGTGCGGTTCCTCGAGGTGCGTACAGAGACGACCCTTGGGGCGGAAGGGGAGGAAGTGGATGATGGGGGATCAGAAGGGGTACCAGCGCACCGCGGTGGCGCCGTCCCGGAGCGAGGCGACCCGGCGGCGGAACTCGGTGAGGGCAGCCTGGTTGCCCGGGACCTGCTGCGCGACCCAGGAGGCGCTGGCGGTCTCCCGGGCGCCGCGCAGTACGGCGAAGCCGGGCCAGTCGCGCACGTCCCAGCCGTAGGTGGTGGTGAAGGCGAGGTAGTCCTCGGCGGGGACGCCGTACCGGTCGTGGCTGAGGGCGAGCACCACCAGGTCGTGCTCGCGCAGGTCGTGGGAGACGTTCTCCAGGTCGAGCAGGACCGGCCCGTCGGCGGTCAGCTGGACGTTGCGCGGCAGGGCATCGCCGTGGATCACGCCGGGCGGCAGCTGCGGGGTGAGCTCGGCGATCGCGGTGGCGAAGCCGGCCTTGCGCTCGCGCAGGAAGGCGGCGTCCGCCGGGTCGATATGGCCGTCCGCGCTCGCCAGCCAGCGGTCCACGGGTGCCAGCAGATCGCGGCGGCCGAGCTCGAACGGCGGGTCGGGCAGCCGGTGCAGGGCGCGCAGCAGCGGGGCGAGGTCGGTGGGTGCCGCGGCCCTGACGGCGGGGCCGAGCCGGTGCCAGAAGGTGACGGGGTGTCCGTCGGCGACCAGCGGCTCGGGCAGGTGCGGGCGGACCACCGGTACGTCCTGCCGGCCGAGCCAGTCGGCCACGGCCAGTTCGCGGCGGGCGCGCTCGGTCAGTTCGGGGCCGCGCCCGACCTTGGCCACCACGGCGGGGTCGCCCAGATCGAAGACGGCGTTCTCGCCGAGGGCCAGCAGCCGGGCGTCCACCGGGTCGGGCAGCCCGGCGGCGGCGCAGGCGGTGGTGAGCAGGGCCCGGGCGTGGGGTCCGTCGAAGGCGGTCATGGAGTGAATCATGGCGCATGGGGGCCGGGGCCGGTCTCGGGGTTTCCCGGGCCCAGGTCAGGGGCGGGAACGGTGGGCGGAACCGGGGAGACCCGGGGTTCTCCCTACTCCTCAGGGACAGGTTCTCCTTCTTGTGGGTAGGGGATGGATCCACCCTGAGGGGGAGGGATCTCCACCCCGAGCACGAGGCGTCGGGGTTGGTCAAGAGGCCACGATGGACCGGGGCCGGATTTCGGCTCCCAGGGGGCACGATCCAGCGGGGGGCCACTTGCCGGTCGGCAAGTAAGCATCCCGTAGGATGCACTCACTCACTTACCTGCCGACCGGCTAGAGCTCTGCTCTGCCCCGGTCCAGCCGTCGCCCGATGTCCCGTCCCCAAGGGCTGCGGTGAACCATGCCCAGGAGGCACTACGAGCATGTTCCACCGAATAGGACAATTCGTCGTCAGGCGGGCGTGGTGGGTGATCGCCGTCTGGGCCGTCGGCGCGATCGCACTCCTGATGACCGCGCCGACCGTCACGGCGCAGAACGACGAGAGCGCCTTCCTGCCCAAGCACTACGAGTCCATCCAGGCCATCGAGCTGCAGGCGAAGGCATTCCCGGCCAACTTCTCGCCCGGCGCCCTGCTGCTGTTCGAGCGCGCCGACGGTGGCAAGCTGGATGCGGCCGACCAGACCACCATGAAGAAGGTGGTCCAGGGGCTGACCGACGAGCACATCAAGAACGTCGACCAGATCCTCCCGGTCGGCCCGCAGAGCATGTCCAAGGACGGCAAGTACGCGCTGTCCATGGTCGCGATCAACAAGGCCACCCAGGGGCAGGACTACCTCGACGTCGCCAAGGACCTGCGCACGGACGGCGGCAAGCTTGCGGACGGTTCGGCGCTGAAGTTCCGGGTCGGTGGCCCGGCGGCGTCCGCGCTCGACATGCAGGACTCCTCAGGGCTCGCCAACGCCCTGATCGGGATGGGCTCCTTCGTGCTGATCCTGGTGATCCTCGCGATCATCTTCCGCAGCGTCCTGGTCGCGCTGGCGCCGCTGCTGCTGATCATGCTGGTGATCTCGCCGACCGCCAACGGCCTGATCAGCTACGCCACCAAGTTCTTCGGCCTGAAGGCCGACAACACCATGTCGGCGATGCTGCTCGTGGTGTTGCTCGGTGTCGGTACCGACTACTTCCTCTTCCTGATGTTCCGCTACCGCGAGCGGCTGCGGGCCGGTGAGGACCGCAAGACGGCCGTGGCCAACGCGGTCGGCCGGGTCGGCGAGGCGATCACCTCCGCCGCCGGTGCCGTCGCCGCCGCCTTCGCGGTGCTGGTGCTCTCCAGCCTCGGCATGTTCAAGTCGATCGGCCCGGCGCTCGCCATCGCCGTCGTCACCACTGCCATCGCCTCGGTCACCCTGGTGCCCGCAGTGCTCTCGGTGATCCCCGCCAAGGCCCTGTTCTGGCCCGGCAAGAAGTGGATGGAGGAGCGCGAGGGCGCCCGCTTCGCCGCTCTGGGCCGGATGGTGCAGCGCCGTCCCGCCATGGTCGCCATGGCCTCCGGTGGTGTGCTGATCGCGCTCACCCTGGCCGCGCTCGGCTACAAGGGCACCTTCGACCTGAGCGGCGGCTCGATGCCGAAGAGCAAGGAGTCCATGGTCGTCCAGACCAAGATGATGGACGCCTTCTCGGCGGGTGCGGCCGACCCGAGTCACGTCCTTGTGACCAGCACCGCCGACGGCGCCAAGCTCGACCAGGGGGCGCTGAAGACCTATGCGGGCAAGCTCGCCGAGGTCCCGGGCGTCGCCCAGGTGCTGCCCGAGCCGCAGCTCAGCAAGGACGGCGCCACGGCGGACTTCACCGTCATGCTCAAGGACGACCCTGCCAGCAACGCGGCCCTCGACACCGTGACCAAGCTCCGGAACACCGCCCACACGGACGCCCCGGACGGGACCAAGGCCCTTGTCTCCGGTAGCACCTCGGTGAACAAGGACATCAACACGGCGATGGCGCACGACTACAAGCTGGTCTTCCCGCTCGCCGGCCTGCTGATCATGGTGATCCTCGGCCTGCTGCTGCGCAGTGTGGTCGCCCCCTGGTACCTGATGGCCTCGGTGGGTCTCGGCTTCGGCGCCACGCTCGGTGCCACCAGCCTGATCTTCCAGCACATGGTCCACCAGCCGGGCCTGATGTTCATGCTGCCGATCTTCATCTACCTGTTCGTGGTGGCGATCGGCACCGACTACAACATCCTGATGGTCGCCCGGCTGCGCGAGGAGGCCGCCGAGGGGCGCTCGCCGCGTGAGGCGGCGGCCGAGGCGATCCGCCACGGCGGTCCGACCGTCGGTGCGGCCGGCTTCATCCTGGCCGCCTCCTTCGCCACCTTCATGCTGGCCGGCAACGTCCTGTTCAGCGAGATCGGCTTCTCGATCGCCTTCGGCATCCTCGTCGCGGCCTTCGTGATGGCGCTCTTCTTCACCCCGTCGGTGACCGCGCTGCTCGGCCGAGTCGCCTGGTGGCCCGGCCACGGCGCGATGCCAGGGCGCGGGGCCCAGGCACCGCTGGCCGGCGTCCCGTACGAGGACGACCGGGAGCCCGCCGGTCATCACTGAGGGTGAGTGGCAGTGGGTAGGCGGTAGCCCGGAGTAAAGGGCAGGGGGCATGCGGTGAACTGGCCGCATGCCCCCTCATCCGTGCAGGTAAACCCGGTGCACTGGCACTGTGGCGAGGGAAACTTTTCCGATCAGTTGACGGCCCGCCGTGCTACAGTCGAGGCAGTTGCAGTTTTGGTTCCCATGAACGTTTGTGTGCGCCTGCTGGTACCAACCAACAGGCGCATTTGTTTTGTCCGGTGTTTTGTCTCCGGATGGGGATCGCGGCGACCCGGGGCTCGCGAGGTGCGTGTCCCGATGCCCCAGAAAGAGGAGACGGTTATGGCTACCGGCACCGTGAAGTGGTTCAACAGCGAGAAGGGCTTCGGCTTCATCGAGCAGGCCGAGGGCGGCCCGGACGTCTTCGCCCACTACTCGAACATCGCTGCCCAGGGCTTCCGTGAGCTGCTCGAGGGTCAGCAGGTCGAGTTCGACGTGACCCAGGGCCAGAAGGGCCCGCAGGCCGAGAACATCCGCGTCATCGGCTGACTTCGGCACTTGCCGACAGTCTGAGTCGCGAAGCGAGGGCCCGCACCGCAAGGTGCGGGCCCTCGCCCATGCCGCCGAACGGCCGGGGCGGCGCACCTCCACACCCTGACGGCCGACCCACCCCCCCAGCCTCCGGCCGGGGGCGACGACCCATGGCCTGCCGCCACGGCATCCGCGATCCTCTGCGATCATCACGCGGTACCCGCGGCCATCGGCCGAACAGGACTGGAGAACCCATGACCACCCCTGCCCGCCCGCCGCGCAACCGTGCCACGGACCGCCAGCGAGCCACCGACCGCACCCGCGGCGCCGAGCGCTCCGGCGCCGACCGCACCCGATCGGCCGGCCGCGGCTCGTCCGGGCCGCGCCGGGCTCCGCGGGCCCGTACCGCCGCGCCGCAGGTCGCCGAGGACTTCACCGTCATCGAGGGCACCCCCGCCCGCCCGGCCGCCGAGAGCTTCGCCGAGCTGGACATGCCGAAGGCACTGGTGTCCGCGCTCACCAAGGAGGGCGTCACCGAGCCCTTCCCGATCCAGGCCGCCACCCTGCCCGACTCGCTCGCCGGGCGCGACGTGCTCGGCCGGGGCCGGACCGGCTCCGGCAAGACCCTGGCCTTCGGCCTGCCGCTGCTGGCCCGTACCGCCGGGCAGCGCGCCTCGGCCCGCCGCCCGCTGGCCCTGGTCCTGGTGCCCACCCGCGAGCTGGCCCAGCAGGTCACCGAGGCCCTCACCCCGTACGCCAACGCGGTCAACCTGCGGATCACCACCGTGGTCGGCGGCATGTCGATCAACAAGCAGTCCAATGCGGTGCGGCGCGGCACCGAGGTCCTGGTCGCCACCCCCGGGCGACTGGACGACCTGATCAACCGGCAGGACGTCCAGCTCGACCAGGTCACCATCACCGTCCTGGACGAGGCCGACCAGATGGCCGACATGGGCTTCCTGCCGCAGGTCACCAAGCTGCTGGAGCAGGTCGCCGAGGGTGGGCAGCGGATGCTGTTCTCTGCCACCCTGGACCGCAACATCGACCGCCTGGTGCGCCGTTTCCTGGCCGACCCGGTCACCCATTCGGTGGATCCGTCGGCCGGCGCGGTGACCACCATGGACCACCACCTGATCCAGCTGGACCCGGCCGACAAGGCCGAGGCCACCGCGCGGATCGCCGCCCGCGAGGGACGCGTCATCATGTTCGTGCACACCAAGCACGGCGCCGACCGGCTGGCCAAGCAGCTGCGGGCCAACGGTGTGCAGGCCGCCGCGCTGCACGGCGGCAAGTCCCAGCCGCAGCGCAACCGCACCCTGGACCAGTTCCGCGACGGCCAGGTCACCGCGCTGATCGCCACCAACGTCGCCGCCCGGGGCATCCACATCGACGGCCTCGACCTGGTCGTCAACGTCGACCCGCCGATCGACCACAAGGACTACCTGCACCGCGGTGGCCGCACCGCGCGGGCCGGCGAGTCCGGCACCGTGGTCACCCTGGTGCTGCCCGAGCAGCGCCGCGAGGTCAACCGCCTGATGTCCACCGCGGGCATCCGGCCCACCGTCACCAAGGTCCGTCCCACCGACGCCGAACTGGCCCGGATCACCGGTGCCCGCACCCCCAGCGGTGTCGCCGTCCTCCCGATCCCGGCCGTGGTCCAGCCCGCGCCGGCCGCCGCTCCGGCCGCACCCTCCGGTGCGGCGCCCGCCCGCCGCCGCCCGCCCCGCCGCTCCGGCCTGCCCGCCGACGTGGACGCCAGCGGCAACGCCAAGCGGCCGCGCCCCAAGCAGCGCTTCGGCGCCGCCGGTTCGGGCACCGGCGAGGGCGGTGGCCGCCGGATGGCCGCCGGCTTCATCGGCAAGGCCTCGGGCCGCCCCAAGCCCGGCTCGGGCGCCAAGAGCGGCTCCAACTACGGCACCGGCCGCCAGCGCCGCAAGGCGGACTGACGCAGCGCGTCAACACGGCTGGGGCGGCCGCCGATCGTCCGGTGGCCGCCCGAACCGCCCGATGCCGGGCTCCTGTTGCGGCCCGGCGGGCTGGGCGCGGACCCCGGCGGTCCCGACGGCCGGCCCGTGGAGCTCGGGTGCGATCTCTTCGACGGATGGGGACGGATGGAACTCGGCGCGCGGCTGGCCCGGCAGGAGGGCTGCCTGGACGAGCTGTTGCGGTCCCTCGGGGTCGAGTGGACGGAGCCGGACGACCCGAGGGTGGCGGCGTTCGCCCAGCGGGAGCCGTACTTTCCGCAGTATCACCGGATCGGGCACAAGCGGCAGTCGGCCGTCCGGGAGCTGACCGGGCGGCGGGCACTGGTCGAGCGCCACTACGAGCTCGTGCTCCGGGCGCTGGTGAGTGACGACGACCGGAGCTCGCCGCGTTCGCTGGCCGCCGTGCTGGTCGAGTCGGTCGGGCGCCGGCGGGTGCAGGAGAGCCTGGTCCGGGCGGTCGAGGACGGCGACCCGTACCAGCAGGCCTGCGCGGCGGGCGCCTGGCCGTGGGTGCTGGCACCGCTCGACTACGCGGGCGAGGAGGACTTCCGGGCCGGCCGGCCGACTCCGCGGAGCCTCGCGGCCCGGGCCGCGCTGTCCGACCTGGCCTCACGCTTCGAGGCGGGCCTGCGGGCGGCGCAGGCGGCCTGCCGGGACGACTGGACTCGCGACCGACTGTCGGCAGCCCTGGACGGATGGCCGCCGGCCTGAAGTGACGGCGGTCCGGCGGCGCGCACTGACGGTCGAGGCCGGGGCCAGCCCGGTCCGGTGAGGTGGGCTGCACCCGGCGCCAACGGCTCGGTGCGCGGGGTGTCCTGGATCAGGCGGGGGTGTCCTGGAGCGCCGGCTTGGCGAGGGCACTCCGCCAGACGGAGGCGAGCAGCAGGGCGCCCGGGGCGATGCCCGCGACCCCTGCGATGACGGCGGGGGAGGAGCCGCAGGCGGCCAGGACCAGACCGGCGGCGCCGCACAGGGACATCCCCGCGGCCAGCAGGCGCAGGGCGGCCATCCGCCAGACGGCCGCGAGGCCGAAGAAGTGCACGCCGACCACGAGGGCGATCCAGCCGACCGTCGCGTGCGGGGCGTGCAGCACTGAAATGATGACGAAGAAGCCGGCCGCTGCGGCGATCACCTCGGCGGCCACCACGAGCCAGTAGCCGCGTCCGAAGGTGCGCTGCGGCGTCCCGGTGGTCCGGGGCGCGGGGGCCCTGCGCAGTGCGGCGAGCAGTCCGAGGAACGCGGCTGCCCCGAGCGCCCGTAGGGGGATGGCGATGGCTGACGGGAGGTCACCGGCGTTCGCCTGGATGAAGATCAGCCCGAATGTGCCGCCGATGAGCGGGCCTGTCTGATTGGATGTCACGTCGCACAGTCTCACCGAGCCGGATCGCAGCGCAAAAAACGTCGGGTCGGCACGGGGACGGCAAGCCGTTCAGGCGATCAGGGCGGTGGTCCGGTCAGCCGCCCGGTGTGCCCGGTCGTACCGGTGCAGGAGGAGGCGGGCGAGTTCCGGCGCGGCTCCTAGGACGGGGGCGGTCAGGTCGGCACCGGCCTCGGCGGCGGCCGCGGTGATGCGGTCGGGGAGCAGGCCGGGCGCCAACAGGTAGGGAGCGACGGCGACTTGGGTGACGCCCGAGGCGCGCAGTGCGGCGACGGCCTCGGGAACGCGCGGACCGCCGGCCGAGGCGTAGGCGACCTCGACGGCGGCCCAGCCCCGGGTGCGCCGCCAGTCGGCGGCGAGTGCCCGGGTGGCGGCGTCGGCGGCCGGGTCACAGGACCCGGCGGCGGACAGGACCACGCCGGTGCGGGCGCGCACGGCGGCGGAGCGCACGTCGAGACCGGCCTCGGCCAGGCGGCGGTCGAGGGCGGCGAGGAGCAGTGGGGACGGACCGAGGACCTCGGCCAGCGGCAGCACGGCACCGGCCTCGCGCAGGGCCGCCGGGATGTCGCTCTTGGCGTGGAAGGCCCGGTTGAGCAGCAGTGGTACGGCGACCGCGGGGGTGCCGTCCAGCCGCCCGAGCACCTGGGGGATGCGCGGGGCGCAGTGGTCCAGGTAGGCGGTGGCGATCTCCAGTCGGGGGCGCAGCAGGCGCAGGCGTTCGACCAGGGCGTCCACGGTGGCGGCGTGCCGGGGGTCACGGCTGCCATGGGCGATCAGTAGCAGGGTGGGAGCCGGGAGTGCCGTACGGGGAAGGGGAGTTGGCGTTGAGACCGGGAGTGGGCGGGGCCCTGCGTGGGCGCGGACGCGGCGCAGGGGGCCTCCGGCGGACCTGGCCGAGGGGTCGGACGGCGCCGGGCGGGCCGCCGCCGTCCCGGGGCCGGTGGTGAGGCGGGCCGGGGCGGAGGCGGGCGGTCTGCTCGTGGACATGTGCGGCCCCTCGGTGCGATCGGGCGTCGGCGGCGGAAGGTCGGGTGGTCCGGCGTCAGCGGTTGGTGGTCAGCAGGCCGCGGCTGCGGAGCACGGTGCGTTCGATCGGGGAGAAGACGAGTAGGTCGATGGCGATGCCGACGGTGAGGATGAGGATGATGCCGAGGAGGACGCCGGGCATGTCGATGTCCTCGCGGCGGTTCTCCAGGTAGCGGCCCAGGCCCAGGCCGAGGTCGGGGGAGGAGGCGATGAGTTCGGCGGCCATCAGGGAGCGCCAGGAGAAGGCCCAGCCCTGTTTGAGGCCGGCGAGGTAGCCGGGGAGGGCAGCGGGTAGCAGGACGTGGCGGGCGCCGGTCAGGCCGGTGGCGCCCATGGTGCGGCCGGCCCGCAGGAACAGCGGGGGGACTTGGTCGATGCCGGAGACGAGGCCGTTGGCGATGGAGGGGACGGCGCCGAGGAGGATCACGGCGTACATCGCGGAGTCGTTGATGCCGAGCCAGATGACGGCGGCGGGTACCCAGGCGACCGAGGGCAGGGACTGGAGGCCGGAGAGGATCGGGCCGATCGCGGCGCGTACGGGCCTGGTCCGGGCGACCAGGAGTCCGATCGGGGTGCCGATGGCGACGGCGGCGAGGAAGCCGGAGATGCCGCGCCAGAGGCTGGTCCAGATGATGGAGAAGAGCGTTCCGGCGTACCAGAGGTCGGTGAGTGAGTGCCAGACCATGGCGGGGCTGGGCAGTTTGTAGGTGTCGGTGAGGTGCAGGGTGAAGGCGAGCTGCCACAGGCCGAGTACCAGCGCGATGGCGATCACCGGGGGGAGGACCTTTTCCCGCAGGGTCCGGGTGATCGGGGCGTGCTGGATGGTGACGCTGTCCAGTGCGTCCAGGCCGGCGCCGAGGTCCTCGGTGCTGACCGGGCTGTCCTTGGCCGGGGTGTTGTCGGCTGTGGGGCGCTGGGTCTGCACGGGTGTGGTGTCAGTGCTTGCCATGGCGGCGGATCTCCCCACGCAGTTCTTCGGTGATCTCGATGGACAGGTCCGCGACGCCGGTGTCCTCGATGCGGCGCGGCTGG
The DNA here is from genome assembly GCF_053598215.1 of Kitasatospora sp. NPDC001175. Classification (NCBI taxonomy): domain Bacteria; kingdom Bacillati; phylum Actinomycetota; class Actinomycetes; order Kitasatosporales; family Streptomycetaceae; genus Kitasatospora; species Kitasatospora sp. NPDC001175. The sequence goes on from NZ_JBSFJU010000002.1 coordinate 202,896, forward strand.
GGCAGGTCGATGTGCCATTGGCGGCGTACTCGGCCGGGGCGGGAGGAGAGCAGGACGACGCGCTGGGCGAGTCGGACGGCCTCGCGGACGTTGTGGGTGACGAACAGGACGGTGAGCTCTCGTTCGGCCCAGATCCGGGTGATCTCGTCGTGCAGGACGTCGCGGGTGATGGCGTCCAGGGCGGCGAACGGTTCGTCCATCAGCAGGACGCGGCTGCCCTGGGCGAGGGCGCGGGCTAGGGCGACGCGCTGGCGCATGCCGCCGGAGAGTTCGTGCACCCGTTTGCCGTAGGAGCCGGAGAGGCGGACGAGTTCGAGCAGGCGCTCGGCTTCGGGACGGCGTTCGGGGCGGGGGATGCCGGCCAGGCGGAGGGCGAGTTCGATGTTGCGGCCTGCTGTCAGCCAGGGGAAGAGGGCGTGTTCCTGGAACATCAGGGCGGGGCGGCCGCTGGGGACTTCGATGGTGCCGGTGGTGGGCCGGTCGAGTCCGGCGATCAGGTTGAGCAGGGTGGACTTGCCGCAGCCGGAGGCGCCGAGCAGGGTGACGAACTCGCCGGGCGCGACGTCGAGGGAGATGTCGTCGAGGACGGGGGCGGCGGTGCCGGGGCGGCCGTAGGTCTTGTGGACGTGGGAGAGCCGGATGGCGGGGGCGTGGCCGTCGGGCTCACTTCCGGTGGCGGCCTGCGAGGTGGTCAGTGCCGGGGGCATGCCGGGCACCTCCTGCGTGAGTGGTCGGGGCCCCTCGCCCCCAGCCTTCGGCCGGGGGTACCCCCGCCCGTTGGCGGGCGAGGAGGGAGGGACGGGGTGGGCGGAGGCTCGGGCCGGGGCCGGCCCCGCTCCGTCCGGTGACTGGGCATCGACGGGGACGGAGCGGGGCGGGCCACGGAGCTGTGCAGGGCGGCTACTTGGCGCCGAGTCCGGCGTCCGCGACGGCGGGCCGGCCCTTGGCCTGGAGCACCTTGTTGAGCAGGGTCAGGTCGTAGATCCCGGCCAGGTCAGGCTTCTTGAGCAGTCCGGCGGTCACCGCGTGGTCGGCCTCGGTCTGCAGGGTGGCGGCCAGCGGGTCGTCGATGAAGTCGATGTCCTGCCAGGCCGGGTCGAGGACCGCCGCGTCCAGCGCGCTGCCGCTGTCGGCCTTGAGCCGGGCGTTGGCGTCGGCCTTGGCCTGGTCCGGGTTGGCCTTGATGTAGGCGTTGGCGTTCACCGAGCCGCGCAGTACGGCCTCGACCACGTCCGGGTGCTCCTTGAGGAACTTCTGCGAGACGATGATGTTGGTGATCACGAACTTGCCGTCGGGCCACAGGGACTTCTCGTCGAGGAGTTCCCTGGCGCCGAGGGTGACCAGCTTGGAGGCGGTCGGTTCGGGCACCCAGGCGCCGTCGATGGAACCGGACTTGTAGGCGTCGGGGGTGACCTTGTTGTCGGTGCGGACCACCGAGACGTCCCCGCCGCCGGTCTGCGGATCGACCCGGTAGCCCTTGTCGGCCAGGTAGTCGAGCAGCGCGACGTCCTGGGTGTTGCCCAGCTGCGGGGTGGCGATCCTCTTGCCCCTGAGGTCGTCCGGTGACTTGATCCGGTCGGGGTTGACCACCAGCCTGACGCCGCCGGATGCGGAGCCGCCGATGATGCGCAGCGACTGTCCGTTCGACTTGGTGTAACCGTTGACCGCGGGGGAGGGGCCGATCCAGCCGATGTCGATGGAACCGGCGTTCAGCGCCTCGATCTCGGCCGGACCGGCGTTGAAGGTCTGGGTCCTGATCCGGGTCGCGCCCAGCTCCTTCTGGAAGAAGCCGTCCCCCAGGCCGACCAGGGCGGTGCCGTGGGTCAGGTTCGGGAAGTAGCCGATCTTCACGGTGTCGGCGGAGAGCTTCGAGCCCGAGGAGGCGGCCGGGGCCGCGCTGGGGGCGGAGTCGGCCGCCTTGGAGCCGTAGCCGCAGGCCGAGAGCAGGAGGACGGCGGTCAGGCCCGCCACGGCGGCGGTGGCGGACCGTCTGATCCGGCCGGGGCCGGGGCGCTTGCGGGTATGCGGGATCGCCGGGTTCGGTGCCATGGGAGTCGTCCTGTTCGTGGAGGTCGGGGTGGTGTGCGGCCGGGTCGGGGTGCCGGACAGGCCGGGCGGTCGGTGAAGGGACGGCCCGGTGGCGCGGGCTCAGCGCCCGTGTCCGCCCGCACATCGGTTCAGACCGCCCTGGCCGCTGCCGAGGGTCCCTCCGCCGATGCGGCCGCCTTCCTTGTCCATGCCCGAGAACGCCTCGCTGGGCATCAGACCCAGTCCTCCTCAACGGGTTCGGTGGCGCGTACGGTCTCGAAGGCCTCGCCCGCCATGCCGGCGGTGAGGGTGGTGCCGTCGGCCGGGTCGATCAGCAGGAACGAGCCGGTGCGGCGGTTGTCCGCGTACTCGTCCAGCGCCAGCGGCTCGGCGGCGCGGAGCGTCACGTGGCCGATGTCGTTGACGTTCAACCCCTCGGCACCGGACCGCTGTTCGAGGCCCCCTTCGCTGATCGGCGCAGTGATGTCGATGCGGTACGAGATGTCCTTGACGAGCGCGCGCACGGTCCGGGTGGTGTGCTTGAGCAGCACCTTGTCCCCGGCGCGCAGCGGGCGCTCGCCCAGGTGGCAGACGGTGGCCTCGATGTCCTTGGTGGGCACGGGAGCCCGGCCTGCCGCGATCAGGTCGCCGCGGGAGATGTCGATGTCGTCGGCGAGGCGGACGGTGACCGACCGGGGGGCCCAGGCGATGTCCGTCTGCGCACCGAGGGCGTCGATGGCCGTGACGGTGGTGGTGTGGCCGGAGGGCAGGACGGTGACGGTGTCGCCGACCCGCAGCACGCCGGACGCCAACTGCCCGGCGTAGCCGCGGTAGTCGTGGTACTCCGCGCTCACCCCCTGTCCCCGCTGGGGTCGGATCACGTACTGGACGGGGAGACGGGTCGGCTCCAGGCTCGGGTCGGTGCCGACCGGGACGGTCTCCAGGTGTTCCAGCAGGGTCGGGCCGCCGTACCAGTCCATGCGGGCGGACGGCTCGACCACGTTGTCTCCGGCCAGTGCGGAGATCGGGACGGCGACGATGTCCTTGACGCCGAGCGAGGCCGCGTAGGAGGTGAACTCCTCGGCGATGGCGGCGAAGACGGGCTCGGCGTAGTCGACCAGGTCCATCTTGTTGACCGCCAGCACCACGTGCGGGACGCGCAGCAGGGCGGCGACGGCGGCGTGGCGGCGGGTCTGCTCGACCACGCCGTGGCGGGCGTCGACCAGCACCACGGCCAGTTCGGCGGTGGAGGCGCCGGTGACCATGTTGCGGGTGTACTGCACGTGGCCGGGGGTGTCGGCGAGGATGAACCGGCGCCTGGGGGTGGCGAAGTAGCGGTAGGCGACGTCGATGGTGATGCCCTGCTCGCGCTCGGCGCGCAGGCCGTCGGTGAGCAGCGCGAGGTCGGGCGTGTCCTGGCCGCGGTTTTGGGAGGCGCGTTCGACGGCCTCCAACTGGTCGGCGAGCACGGACTTGGAGTCGTGCAGCAGGCGGCCGACCAGGGTGGACTTGCCGTCGTCGACGGAGCCGGCGGTGGCGAAGCGCAGCAGCGAGGTGGCGCCGCTTCCATCGATCAGGGGGGCGGTGGTCATGTCTAGAAGTACCCCTCGCGCTTGCGGTCTTCCATGGCGGCCTCGGAGAGCTTGTCGTCGGCCCGGGTGGCGCCGCGTTCGGTGAGGCGGCTGGCGGCGATCTCGGCGATGACGGCCTGGATGTCGGTGGCGTCGGAGTCGACGGCGCCGGTGCAGGACATGTCGCCGACGGTGCGGTAGCGGATCAGCCGCCGTTGAGGCGTCTCGTGTTCCTTGGGGCCGCCCCACTCGCCGGCGGTGAGCCACATGCCGCCCCGCGCGAACACCTCGCGCTCGTGGGCGTAGTAGATCTCCGGGAGGTCGATGTTCTCGCGCTCGATGTACTGCCAGACGTCCAGCTCGGTCCAGTTGGAGAGCGGGAAGACGCGCACGTGCTCGCCGGGAGCGTGGCGGCCGTTGTAGAGCGACCACAGCTCGGGGCGCTGACGGCGCGGGTCCCAGGCGCCGAACTCATCGCGCAGCGAGAAGACCCGTTCCTTGGCGCGGGCCTTCTCCTCGTCGCGGCGGCCCCCGCCGAAGACCGCGTCGAAACGGTTCTTCTCGATGGCGTCCAGCAGCGGAACGGTCTGCAGCGGGTTGCGGGTGCCGTCCGGGCGTTCGCGCAGCAGGCCGCGGTCGATGAAGTCCTGGACGGAGGCGACGTGCAGCCGCAGGTTGTGCTCGGCGACGGCCCGGTCGCGGTAGGCGATGACCTCGGGGAAGTTGTGCCCGGTGTCCACGTGCAGCAGCGAGAACGGTATCGACGCCGGCGCGAAGGCCTTCAGCGCCAGATGCAGCATGACGATCGAGTCCTTGCCGCCCGAGAACAGGATCACCGGCCGCTCGAACTCCCCCGCCACCTCGCGGAAGATGTGCACCGACTCCGCCTCCAGCGCGTCCAGGTGCGACAGCGCGTGGGGGTACCCCCGGCCGGAGGCTGGGGGAGGGTTCTCGGTGGTGTCCACCAGGCTCCGGGTCGCCGTCGTCATGCGAGACTCCTAACGCTCTGCTGAACGGTGATGAACTCTGCAGGTCCAGTCGGTCGGCTGGACCTGCCGCCGGGTCGGCGGGAAGTGATGCCTTCGGAGCTGGTGTGGGACCTCGTCTCGGGTTCGCTCCGGAGGCTGCCGGCCGTGAAGCGGGAAGGTCCGCCGGGCGACCGGAGGAGGCTCTGGCCCTTCGGGGCCAAGGTGGGGATCAAGCCAGGCCCCTCTCGGTCAGGAATTGGTGCAGCTCGGCGGCGGACTCGGCCACCGAACGGCCCTGCGTGTGAATCCGCAGCTCCGGGTCGTCCGGGGTCTCGTACGGGTCGTCCACACCGGTGAGGCCGGACAGCTCGCCAGCGGCCTGCTTGGCGTACAGGCCCTTGACGTCGCGCTCGGAGCAGAGCTCGACGGGGGTGGCGACGTGGATCTCCAGGAACTCCGTGCCGTTGGCGGCGTGGCGCTCGCGGACGGCGGCACGCGCGTCGGCGTAGGGCGCGATCACCGGTGCGAGCACCTTGACGCCGTTGGCGGCCAACTTCTGGGCCACGAAGCCGATCCGGGTCACGTTGGTGTGCCGGTCCTCCCGGCTGAAGCCCAGTCCTTTGGAGAGGAACTCGCGGATCTCGTCACCGTCCAGGACCTCGACCCGGTGGCCTCCGGCGCGCAGTCGCTCGGCGAGGGCGAAGGCGAGGGTGGTCTTGCCCGCGCTGGGCAGCCCGGTCAGCCACACGGTGGCGCCGCGCTCGCAGGGGGCGGCCGCGGGGGCCGCCTCTGCGGCTCCCCGGGCGGCCAAGGTGTTGGCTGTCGTCACGGTGATGTCCTTTCCGGGTAGTGGATTTGACGCATTGTCAGGAGTGGATGCCGCACTCGGTCTTGCCCGAGCCGGCCCACCGGCCGGCCCGGCCCGACTCGCCCTGGGTGGGCTTGGCGGTGCAGGAGAGCGGCGAGCATCCGATGGAGGTGTAGCCCTCCCACAGCAGCGGGTTGAGCAGGACTCCGTTGGTGTTGACGTAGGCGTCCACGTCGTCCTGGGTCCAGCGGGCGATCGGCGCGATCTTCACCTTGCGGCGCTTGGCGTCCCAGGACACCACCGGGGTGCCCGCGCGGGTCGGGGACTCGTCGCGGCGCAGGCCGGTCGCCCAGGCGTCGTACGCGCCGAGGCCGCGGCCCAGCGGCTCGACCTTCCGCAGCGAGCAGCACAGGTCCGGGTCGCGGTCGTGCAGTGCGGGACCGTACCGGGCGTCCTGCTCGGCCACGGTGAGCTTCGGGGTGAGCGTGATGACGGTGACCGGCATGGTCGCCTCCACCGCGTCCCGGGTGCCGATGGTCTCGGCGAAGTGGTAGCCGGTGTCCAGGAACACCACGTCCACGCCGGGGAACACGGTCGAGGCCAGGTGGGCGACGACGGCGTCCGCCATCGAGGAGGTGACGCAGAACCGCTTGCCGAAGGTGTCGGCGGCCCAGCGCAGGATCTCCTGCGGGGTGGCGTCCTCCAGCTCGCGGCCGGTCCGGTTCGCGAGCTCCTCCAGATCAGTGCTCATGTGCCTTGCTCCCGTCGGCAGTCGACAGCAGTCCCAGGAACTTCAGTTGGAAGGCCCGGCGACAGGCCGCGCACTCCCAGGCGCCGTGGCCGGTCTCGGACGGACGCAGGTCCTCGTCCCCGCAGTACGGGCAGTAGAACGGCGCCGCGCGCTCGCTCACGACAGCGCCTCCTCGTCGGCGCGGGCGGTCCACTGGGCGAACCGCTCGCCCTCGCGGCGCTCGGCCCGGTAGCGGGTCAGCAGCCGCTCGACGTAGTCGGGCAGGCCGTCCTTGGTGACCTTGAGTCCGCGGACCTTGCGGCCGAACCCGGCCTGGAGGCCGAGCGCGCCGCCGAGGTGCACCTGGTAGCCCTCGACCTGCTCGCCGTTCTCGTCCGTCACCAGCTGGCCCTTGAGGCCGATGTCCGCGACCTGGATCCGGGCGCAGGCGTTCGGGCAACCGTTGATGTTGATGGTCAGCGGCTCGTCGAACTCCGGCAGGCGCCGCTCCAGTTCGTCGATCAGGGTGCGGCCGCGCTCCTTGGTCTCGACGATGGCGAGCTTGCAGTACTCGATGCCGGTGCAGGCCATGGTGCCGCGGCGGAACGGGGACGGGGTGACCCGCAGGTCCAGTGCCTCCAGCCCGGCCACCAGCGACTCGACCCGGTCCTCGGCGATGTCGAGGATCAGCATCTTCTGCTCGGCGGTGGTGCGCAGCCGGTCGGAGCCGTGCTCGGCGGCCAGGTCGGCGATCTGCGAGAGCAGCTTGCCGTTGACCCGGCCGACGCGCGGGGCGAAGCCGACGTAGAACTTCCCGTCCTTCTGCCGGTGCACGCCCACGTGGTCGCGCCAGCGGCCGCTGGGCTCCTCCGGGGCGGGGCCGTCGATCAGCCGGTGGCGCAGGTACTCGTCCTCCAGTACCTGACGGAACCTCGTGGCGCCCCAGTCGGCGACCAGGAACTTGAGCCGGGCGCGGTTGCGCAGCCGGCGGTAGCCGTAGTCGCGGAAGATGCCGATCACGCCACCGAAGACGTCCGCGACCTCCTCCAGCGGCACCCAGGCACCCAGCCGCACGCCCAGCCTGGGGTTGGTGGAGAGCCCGCCGCCGACCCAGAGGTCGAAGCCCGGGCCGTGTTCGGGGTGCACCACGCCGACGAAGGCGACGTCGTTGATCTCGTGCGCCACGTCGAGCAGCGGCGAGCCGGAGATCGCGCTCTTGAACTTGCGCGGCAGGTTGGAGAACTCGGGGTTGCCGATGAAGCGGCGGTGGATCTCGTCGATGGCGGGCGTGCCGTCGATGATCTCGTCCTCGGCGACACCGGCGACCGGCGAGCCGAGGATGACGCGCGGGGTGTCGCCGCAGGCCTCGGTGGTGGACAGGCCGACGGCCTCCAGCCTCCGCCAGATCGCCGGCACGTCCTCGATCCGGATCCAGTGGTACTGGACGTTCTGCCGGTCGGTCAGGTCGGCGGTGCCGCGGCCGTACTCCTCGGAGACCTCGCCGATCGCCTTCAGCTGTGCCACGGTCAGTCGGCCGCCGTCGATGCGCACCCGCAGCATGAAGTACTCGGCGTCCAGCTCGTGCGGGTCCAGGATGGCCGTCTTGCCGCCGTCGATTCCCTCCTTGCGCTGGGTGTACAGGCCCCACCAGCGCATCCGGCCGCGCAGGTCGGCGGGGTCGATGGAGTCGAAGCCCTGGTGCGCGTAGATCGTCTCAATACGTGTCCGTACATTGAGACCGTCGTCGTCCCGCTTGAACTGCTCGTTGGCGTTCAGCGGAGTGAAGTGGCCCATGCCCCACTGGCCCTCGCCGCGGTGGCGGGTCACCTTGCGGGCGGCGGCGGGGCGGCGAACAGGTGCGCTCTCGGCCGCGGGCTCGACCGTCTCGGGAGTGGTTGCCATGGTGTCGTCCTTAGGCAGCAGGCTGGGGGCGGGGCTGGCAATCCCGGCCGCGAAACCGCTTTTGACCTGCGGATATCAAGAGACGCAGGCAGGCGGTGACCTCGGCCGGAGGGCGCCGTTTCGTCCGCGTCTGCGGGGATGGCAGGTGGTGGCGCCGGGTGCGGTGGTGGCAGCGGGGGTGGGGCTCAGGTCACCGGACAGATGGCGCTGGACACGCGAAGGAGATCGACGTGCAGTCGACCTACCAGGGTGGCTCCGGCGCTAGGCATGGCAAGAGATTCGCACGGCCGGCGACCCGCGGTCCACTAACATCCGAATAGTGGACTGATTCGTTCCATTGCATGAGACGCTGTGGGGAGGGTCCAGACCGGAGCCGCTGCGTCAGATGTCGCTCCGTGCCGGTGTGTCCGCGGCCACCCCATCGCTCCCCCTCATACGTGTCGCACGGGATGCCGCCGGCGGCGCCGTCCGCCGGCGAGTCCGCGGGCGCATCGCCGCTCGGACCGGCGGTGGGTACCGGGCCCGCTACCGTAGGGGAGTGCAACCAGCAGGGGAAACCTCCAGGACGACGCCCGACCGGCCTTCGCGACGCCGCGGCAGGCGTCGGCGTGCCAGGGCGGCATGGCGGACCACACTCTGGGCACTCATCAAGGACACCACCAACACCTGTGTCGAGTACCGGGTCACCGGACTCGCCGCGGAGGCCGCGTTCTTCACCCTGCTCTCCATCCCGCCACTGCTGCTCGGTCTGGCCGGCACCCTCGGCTACCTCGACGAGATCCTCGGCGCCGGCACCATCGACAAGCTCAAGCAGGACATCGTCACGGCAGCCGGGACGGTGCTCTCGCCCAGCTCGATCAACCAGATCGTCCAGCCGCTGTTGACCGGGGTCTTCGACAGGGCCCGGCCCGACCTCATCTCGATCGGCTTCCTGTTCTCGCTCTGGTCCGGCTCGCGCGCGCTGTACATCTTCATCGACACCATCACCGTGATGTACGGGCTCGACGGGAAGCGCGGCATCGTCAAGACCCGGCTCATGTCGCTCGGCCTCTACCTCGGCGCCCTGGTGATCGGCTCGCTGGTGCTGCCGCTACTGGTTGCCGGTCCGGGACTGGTCGTCTACGAGCTGCCCATGGCGGCGGGCGTGATCAACGCGCTGTACTGGCCCGCCACCATCCTGCTGCTGGTCGCCTTCCTCACCACGCTGTACCACGTGGCCGTCCCGGTCAGCACCCCCTGGCGGGAGGACATCCCCGGCGCGCTGGTCGCCCTCGGCGTGCTGGTGGTCTGCAGCGTGCTGCTCCGGATATACCTGATCCACTCGGTCGAGGGCCCCACGGTGTACGGGTCGCTGGCCGCACCGGTGGCGGTGCTGCTGTGGATCGGCGTGGTCGCGCTGGCCGTGCTGATCGGCGCCGCGATGAACGCCGCGATAGACCGCAGGTGGCCCACGGTCGAGACCGCCGACGCGCGGGCCGAGAACGAGCGGGCCGACGAGGAGGCCGCAGCGGCGGCGTTCCGCGAGGTCAGCGCGCGGCGGGCGGTGGAGCGGGCCCGGCTGGCGCGGGAGCTCGGGCTCGGCGAGGGCCACGAGGAGGACCTGGAGGACGAGGAGGACGACATCGACGTCCCGTCCGAGTACCCCGAACGGTGGGCGGAGATCCTGCCGCCCAAGGACCTGCGCGGACGCCTCCGTGCCGGCGGCATCCGCCGCCAGCCCCCGCCCCCACCCGACTCCGACCGCCCGGGCAGCCGTTCGGGCGGCCCCCACCACGGGCCCTGGACCGGTCGGTAGCGAGACCGGGTACGCGGCTCGGCGCCCGGCCGACCCGGCGCCCGGCCGACCCGGCGGACGGCCGGGACGCCGCGTCTCAGACGGGCGATCACCAAACCAGAGCGGCAGTCCGGTTCGGGCTCGAAGGGCAGTCCGCATACTGGATGACCGTGACCGGAATCGTGACCACCGACAAGACGGCGACGCCGGAGCGGGGCTGGCCCGTCCTCCTCCCGCCGGCCCTGCTCACCCTGCTGCTGGGGTTCTGGGGCGTCGAGCGGGGCGGGAGCATCTGGCGGGACGAGGTGGTGAGTTACCAGGTCGCCCACCGCAGCCTGCCCGAGATCTGGCGGCTGCTGCACGAGATCGACGCGGTGCACGGGCTGCACTACCTGCTGCTGAACACCGTCTTCCGGTTATGGGACGGCGGCCTGCCGGCCCTGCGCCTGCCATCGGTGCTCGCGATGGCGCTCGCCGCCGGAGCACTCGCCGAGACCGGTCGCCGGCTCGCCGGGCGCCGTGCCGGACTGCTGGCCGGGCTGGTCTTCGCGCTGGTGCCCGCCGTCCAGCAGTACGCGCAGGAGGGCCGCAGCTACGCCTCGGTGTGCGCGGCGGTGGTACTCGGCAGCCTGCTGCTGGTCCGCGCCTGGCAGCGCCCTACGGCCCGGGCCTGGACGGCGTACGGCGCGGTGATGCTGATCGGAGCGCTGCTGCACGAGTTCGCGGTGCTGGCGATGGCCGCCCACGCGCTGACGCTCTGCTGGGGCCGGGCCGGTCGCCGGGTGTGGGCCGGCTGGGCCGTGGCGGCCGCGGCCGTGCTGGCGGGCCTGTTGCCGTTGAGCCTGATCAGCCGGGCGCAGGCGGACCAGGTCGCGTGGATCACCACGCCCGGCTGGTCCGACGTCTGGGCGCCGGCCCTGACCAGCGCCGTCGGCGCGCTCTGCGCCTGCCTGCGGCAGCCCGCCGCTCCCGGCGCGCCGTGCCGGGCCCGGGCGTTGGCGTTGCCCCTGCTGGTCCTGCCCCCGGCGGCGCTGATCCTGGTCTCCTTTCTCGACCCGCTGTACGTGGACCGCTATGTGGTCTTCAGCTACGCGGGTCTCGCCCTGCTGCTCGGTCTCGCCCTCGACCGCGCCTGGGCCCGGCTGCCACGTGCGCTGACCGAATGGCCCGTCCCGGGACGGCCGGTGGTCGCCTCGTTGGCGCTGACCGTCCTGGTCCTGGCGCCGCTTCCGCTGGAACGCGGGCTGCGGACCCCGCAGAGCAGGCCCAACGACGTGGCGGCGGCGGCCCGCGCGGCACGGGACCTCGGCCGTCCGGGAGACGCGGTGCTCTTCGTCCCCGGCGCCCGCCGGGAGGCCGCGCTCTACGACCCGGCCGCCTTCGCCGGGTTGCGCGACCTGGCGCTGGCACGGACCGGTGCGGACTCCGGCACCATCAACGGCGTGGAGACCGGACCCGAGCGGATCCGTGCCGCCGTGGCCGCCCAGCGCCGGGTGGTCCTGGTCACCGACCCGCGCCCACGGGCCGGTGCCTCCGCGCGCGACCAGGCCAAACTCGCCGCGCTGGCAGCCAGGTTCACGCCCTGCCGCACCCGGGCGGTACATGGCATCACGGTCACCCTCTACACCGTCCGGGGAGCCTGCGGCTGACCTGCGCGATGAAGGCCGGTGTTGTGTGACCGAACGTCAGAACAGCTCTTGTTGAGCGGAGTTGATCACTCGAGCACTGTCGGGAGTGGCCTCTTGGACATGGTGGGCCGGCTACGTCCAGAGCCCTGTCGGTGGTCGTCGATGGCCCGGGAGCGAATCGATGACGCAGGCCGAGCAGCGACGGGCGGTCCGCGGTCGGGCTGTGGTGGTGCCCCGCCGATAACCGGTGGCGGCGACGGGCGGCCCGAACTACGGTGGCGTTGTTCGGAACGGTCCGTCAGAGGCCGTTCCGTCGGCTGTCGAGATGACGAGGGAGGTGGCGACCGTGGTGGCTGTCGTTGTCCGGCGCGTTGCCCGTGCCAAGAAGACCGGCGTTCCTACCTCCGTGGTCTCCGGCCGACCCCCTCTCACAACCATGCGCTGACGCCCGAGCGTCGAACGCGCACGGCCGGGGCCACCCTTTTCCCGAAGGGTCATCCCCCTTGAACAACTTCTCCGTCGCCCCCCTGCTGTCCGGCTTCGGCTGGGACGAGGCGTGGGCTGCCGAGTTCACTCCCCTCACCGAGGCCGGACTCACCCCCGCGCGTATCGCCCGGGTGGACCGCGGCCAGTGCGAGGTCGTGCTCGCCGACCCCGAGTCGGGCGAGCTGCGGACCGTGCGGGCCGACTCGCGGCGGGTCCTCGACCCCGACCCGGTGAACAACCCGTGCACCGGTGACTGGACGGCCGTCGACCTGGCGGCCGAACCGATGGCCACCCTGGCGGCGCTGCTGCCGCGCCGTACCGCGATCGTCCGCAAGGGTGCCCGCGGACGCTCGGAGGGGCAGGTCCTGGCGGCCAACATCGACTCCGTACTGATCGTGGTGTCGCTCGCCGCCGAACCCGACCTCGGCCGGATCGAGCGCTTCCTGTCCCTGGCCTGGGAGAGCGGCGCCGAACCGCTGGTCGTCCTCACCAAGGCCGACGTGGTGGACGACGCGGAGTACATCCGGTCCGATGTCGAACAGATCGCGCCCGGAGTGACCGTCCTGGTGGTCAGTGCCGAGACCGGCGAGGGGATCGACGTCCTGCGCGCCTGCCTCGGCGGTTCGACCGCGCTGATCGGCCAGTCCGGAGCGGGCAAGTCCACCCTGACCAACGCCCTGACCGGGACGGACACCATGGCAGTCCAGCGGACCAGGGACCGGGACGGGAAGGGCCGCCACACCACCACCACCCGGGAGCTGGTCCCGCTGCCCGGCGGCGGCGTGGTCATCGACACCCCCGGGCTGCGCGAGGTCGGCCTGTTCGGTGGCGAGGGCCTGCGGCAGGCCTTCGGCGAGATCGAGGAACTGGCCGAGGACTGCCGCTTCCACGACTGCGGCCACAACACCGAACCCGGCTGCGCCGTGCGGGCCGCGCTCGCCAACGGCACGCTCTCGGAGCGCAGGTGGGAGAGCTACCTCAAGCTCCAGCGGGAGAACGAGTGGATCGCCTCCCGGACCGACGCCCGGCTGGCGGCCGCCCGGTTGCAGCGCTGGAAGGCCATGACCAAGACCATGCGCGGGCCGAACAGCCCGATCCGCCGCTGACCGTCGCCGTCCACCGCCGTGCGGCCGCTCCCGACCTCGGGGGTGACCGCACGGCGCCCGTTCCGACCGGCCGTCGCACGGCGCCTGCCCCACGACTCCCGTGCTGCTGACGGTCGTGTCCGATTTCCGCCAGTCGATGCCTCTCCGGTGACGCAGACTGGACAGCGTGATCGACGACGACACCCGCTACCGAGCCGTGGACAGCAGGGACGCCCGTTTCGACGGAGTGTTCTTCACTGCCGTCCGCACCACCGGCATCTACTGCAGGCCGAGCTGCCCCGCGGTGACTCCGAAGCGGGTGAACTGCGCCTTCTTCCCCACCGCGGCGGCCGCGCAGGGCGCCGGCTACCGGGCCTGCCGTCGCTGCCGTCCGGACTCCGTCCCCGGGTCGCCCGAGTGGAACCACCGGGCGGACCTGGTGGGCCGCGCGATGCGACTGATCGGTGACGGAGTGGTGGACCGGGAGGGAGTCGCCGGGCTCGCCGACCGACTCGGCTACAGCTCACGCCAGTTGCAGCGCCAGCTGACCGCCGAACTCGGGGCCGGCCCGCTCGCACTCGCCAGGGCGCAGCGCGCCCAGACCGCCCGCCTGCTGCTCCAGACCACCGAACTGCCGGTCACCGAAATCGCGTTCGCGGCCGGCTTCGCCTCGGTCCGGCAGTTCAACGAGACGGTCCGCGAGGTCTACGACCGCACCCCGAGCGGTCTGCGCGCCGAGGTGGCGGGCGGCCGCCGCAAGCCGGCCCGGGGCGGCACGATCAGCCTCCGGCTCGCCTACCGGGGTGCCCTGGACAGTGAGCACCTGCTCGACTTCCTCGCCCTGCGCGCCGTCCCCGGCGTGGAGGAGGTCGTCCCCGGCGTGCAGACCGGGGCGGATGCAGGAGCCAAGGCCGGGCCGGGCGCCGACGCGCCGTCGGGTCCGGCCGCCGGAGCACGGAACGGCGTGCGCACCTACCGGCGCACCCTGGCGCTCCCGTACGGCCACGCCGTCGCCGAGGTGGACGGCCTCGGCCCGGGCACCGATCCGCGCCGTGGCTGGCTCGACTGCCGCCTGCGCCTGACCGACCTGCGCGACCTCACCACCGCCGTGCACCGCCTGCGGGCGCTCTTCGACCTGGACGCCGACCCGGACGCCGTGGACGCCCGGCTCGGCGCCGACCCGGTGCTCGGTCCTCTGGTCCAGGCCCGCCCCGGCCTCCGTTCGCCCGGCCATGTGGACCCGCACGAACTGGCGGTCCGGGCGGTGCTCGGCCAACAGGTCTCCGTCGCCGCCGCGCGTACGCTGGCCGGACGGCTCGCCGGCAGGTACGGCGTGCCGCTGGCGGAGCCGGACGGCGGGCTGCGGGTGCTCTTCCCGAGCGCCGCCGCCCTGGCTGAGGCGGAGCCGGGCGACCTGGCCATGCCGCAGTCCCGCCGTCGGGCACTCACCGGCCTGTGCAGCGCGCTCGCGGGCGGCACGGTACGGCTGGACGGTGGCGTCGACCGCGAACAGGCCGCCGCAGCGCTGCTCGACCTCCCCGGGATCGGCCCGTGGACGGTCGGCTACCTGCGGATGCGGGCCCTCGCCGACCCGGACGTCTTCCTGCCCACGGACGCCGGGGTCAGGCACGGGCTGATCCGCCTCGGGCAGTCGGGCGACCCCGGGGCGGCCACCGCGGCCGCGCAGGCCTGGGCACCGTGGCGCTCGTACGCGGTCCACCGACTGTGGTCCACGGCCTCGGCTGCGCCCGGGGACGCGGAACGGAGAACTTCGAGCAGTGTTTCGAACAGTACGAAGGGTGAACAGGCATGACGACGGTGTTCACGACCATGGAGAGCCCGCTGGGCGTACTGCTGCTGAGCGGTGTCCTGGACGGCAACGGTCCGGCCGCGCTGACCGCGGTGACCGCCCCCGGCCAGAAGGGGGCACTCGCCGAGCCCGCCCCCGACTGGGAACCGGACGCGCTGCCGCTGGCCCCGGCCGTGGAGCAGTTGACCGCCTACTTCGCCGGTGAGCTCACCGTCTTCGACCTGCCGCTGGCACCGGTCGGCACCGAGTTCCGCCAGCAGGTCTGGCGTGCCCTGGAGGACATCCCGTACGGCACCACCGTCACCTACGGTGAACTGGGGGCGGCGGCCGGGCAGTCGCAGCGTGCGGTCCGAGCGGTCGGCGGGGCGGTGGGGGCCAACCCGCTGCTCGTGGTCCGGCCGTGCCACCGGGTGATGGG
Source organism: Kitasatospora sp. NPDC001175 (assembly GCF_053598215.1). Taxonomy (NCBI): domain Bacteria; kingdom Bacillati; phylum Actinomycetota; class Actinomycetes; order Kitasatosporales; family Streptomycetaceae; genus Kitasatospora; species Kitasatospora sp. NPDC001175. The sequence goes on from NZ_JBSFJU010000002.1 coordinate 218,104, forward strand.
CGCCAACGGCGCACTCACCGGCTTCGCCGCCGGGATCGAGCGGAAGCGCTGGCTGTTGGAACACGAAAGCGGAACGCTCTTCTGACGTCCGGTCATCCGTCAGGGCTGCGGGGCTGGTGCTTCCAGGGGAGAACTTCCAGCCGGGAGAGGCACTTTGGGGTCGCGGGGAACTGCGCGAGAAGCCGAGCACTTCGGTGGAGGGTTGGCCGCACGGTTCCTCGTACCCCTGCCGGGACGTTCCGTGCGGAGGCTCAGAGACCGGGGCGGTCCTCGGGGGCGCCGGGGCCGGACAGGGCGGTGGCGAGCTGTTCCAGGCCGGGGAGGGCGCGCATGACGGCGTCGCGATCGGCCGGCGAGAGGCTCTCCAGGGCGTCGGCCATCCGGCGCTCGTGAGCGCGCTGCCAGTCCCTGAGCTGTTGATGCCCGGCCTCGGTCAGGGCGATCCGGGCGGTGCGGCGGTCGCCGGGGTCGGCCTGCCGGTCGACGAAGCCGGCCTCCAGCAGCTTGCCGACCAGCCCGCTGACGGTGTTCGGGGCCAGCCGCTGGCGCGCGGCCAGTTCGCCGACCCGCAGCGGTGCGGCGGCCAGCGTCTGGAGCAGTTCGACCTGCGCCATCGGCAGCGATTCCCACGGGTAATCGGTGCGGATGCTGCTGCGCAGCGCGCGGCGCAGCCTGGTGATCACATCGGTGAGTCGCTGGGCGCGCTCGATCGCCACGGCCTTCTCCAGCGCGGACTCGTCACCGGTGTCGGTGGGGTCGGGGGAGGTGGGAGAAGGGTTGGGCAGCGATGGCATGGCGGACAGCGTAGCGCCTCTTACGCCGCTGGTTCGGCCCGCGACCAGCTCTGTCGACGATTGCATCCCATGCCGAGATGGTCGTCAGGGGATAATATCTGCAAGCGAGTGATTCTGTCTCCGACATAGTTTGAAGCACCTGTCTCACCTGGTTCTGCCGCTCGCAGCCGCCGACCGGACGGTACCGCTCTCCGAGAGGTAATCCGCACGCCGAGCAGGACGGGGTGTGGTGAACCGGCCGGTCCACCACACCCCGTCCCGCTCGGCAGGTCGTCCGATCGCCCGTCAGGAGAGCGGCTTGGCGCCGCGCTCCGCGAGCATGCCGGTGATCAGGTCGATCTCGGAGCGCTGCCCGTTGACCATGGTCTGGGCGAGCCGCTTCTCCACCGGGTTGGTGCTGAGGTCGACATAGCCCTGGGCCATCGCGACCCCGCCCTTGTGGTGCTCGATCATCAACTGGAGGTAGTACACCTCGGCGTCCCGCCCGCTGAGCCCGCGCAGTCTGTCCAGTTCGACGTTGGTGGCCATGCCAGGCATCAGCGAACCGTCGTGCGCCGGGTAGGGGTGGTCCATCTTCATCCACGCCATCGGCGGGGCGGCCGAGCTCTGGGTCAGCCCCCACTGGTCGAGCCAACCCATCAGCATTCCGCGCTGGTTGGCCTGGGTGTTGATGATGTCGAACGCCAGGTTGCGGACCGCGGGGTCCTGGGTGCGGTCCCGGACGATGAACGACATGTCGATCGCCTGCTGGTGGTGCGTCGCCATGTCCCGGGCGAACCCGGCCTCGGGCGATTCGGTCGACGGCGCGGACGCCACCGTCCCCGCCGCGGTCGAACCGCCGGCCATCAGCGCCGGGATCCCCAGCCCGAGGGCCACGGCGGCGGCCAGCGCGGCCGGCCACCACATCCGTCGCCTGCGCGGCTTCGCCAATTCCTCGATGTGCTCGATCGTCTCCGCCGCGTCCACGGATTCCACGGCCTCCACCGCCTTCTTCGGGTGCGGATCGTCCACGGTCACGTTCCCGGCCACGCCCTCACCACCGGTCACTGGGCGGTACTGCACGACGCGCCCGGCTCCTGGGTCTGCGGGCCCTGCACGTACTTGGTGAAGAACTCGTCCACACGCGGGTCCTTGGCGCTGTCCAGGACCAGCTGGGTGCCCCAGGCCGTCAGCGTGATGGTGCCCTTCTCGTCCGGGTACGGGCTCATCAGCGAGTACGGGGTCGCCTTCACCTTGGCCGACAGCGTCTTGAGGTCGTCAGGGGTGGCCTTGGCGTTGTAGGTGACCCAGACCGCGCCGTGCTCCAGCGAGTGCACCGCGTTCTCGTTCGCGAGCGGCTTGTCGTAGACCGTGCCCATGCAGTTGGCCCAGACCGGGTTGTGGTCGCCGCCGACCGGCGGGGTCTGCGGGTAGTTGACCTTGGTCTCCACATGGTTGCGGGACAGCTTGTCGTAGGTCTTCACGCCCGGGATCGGGGCCTTCGCGGCCGTGTCCTTGGCGTCCTGCTTCGACTTGGCGTCCAGCGCGACCCAGGCGCCGACGCCGATCATCCCGGCGACCAGCACGCTCGCCGCGCCGATCGCCACGAACTTGTTGCGGCGGTCGCGGCGCTGCTCCGCGGCCCGGAGCTCGGCGATCCGAGCCCGTCGGTCGGCCACCCCGGGCTTGCCAGCCGTGGCCTGGTCCTTGCCCGGCTTGTTCGACTGCTTCGATGCGGAACCCATGGGAAGTGTCCTTGTCCCCGCCGCGTGTCAGGGCACGGCGGTATGCGGTGTGGAGGGGATGGCGGAGCCGTCGGCCGTCCGCGGGGGCGGTGCGGGCCGACGGTGGGTTCCGCTCAGGACCGCTGGACCTGAAGCACGTGCAGGTCGGGCGCGTGGTCGAGCCCGGTCGGCGCGGTGGGCGCGGCCGGGCGGGGCGGCGCCTCGGGTGAGAGCGGCTGGTTCGGCACGGCGGCCGCCGGCTGCGGCGGCGCGTTCGGCAGCTGGGACTCCTGGGCGCAGAACGGGTGGCTGGAGCAGCCACTGCCGGGCACCGGATGATCACCGTCGACCGAGCACCAGGTCAGCGGCAGGCCGCCGTCGAGCGGCAGGCCGTACAGGGTGCGGGTGGTGACGCCGTGCCCGTGGGTGCCGCTCGCGCGGGTGGCCGGTGCGGCGCTGTGTGCGGTGGCGGCCGAGGGGTCGGGCAGCGCCGCGGTCACGGTGGTGGCCGGGCTTTGCCCGGGCTTCGCCGGCGCGGCCTGGGCACGGCCCGCGCAGGGCAGCACGGCCAGCAGACCGACCAGTAGCAGGACCAACAGCGCGCCCGCCGGGCGGCCCGCGGTGCTGGCCCTCCCCGGCTGCGGTGCGGTGGCTCCCGGCGCGGTCATGCGCACATATTAATCAGCCGAACGAGCGAAGCGATGCCCCTTGCAGGCCTTCATTTTTCGGCTTCGTGGCCCGCATTCGGTACCGAATCCTCCCCGGTCCGGGCAGTTCCGGCCAGGTCGGGACCGATCGGGCGCATCGGTGGCCGGAATGCTGCCCCCACCGGGTGACCGGTTGTCCACGATTCCCGGACAGCGTCGTTCTCGTTGGGGACAATGACGTCGAGTCCGGCACCCCAGCCCGCTCGGCAGACGGCAGTACATGGACGAGGAGCCGCCAGATGAGCGACCAGGGCGCACCCCCGCACCACCAGCCGGACGACGGCTGGTGGCACATGGTGTACGCGGGCCCGGCGGGCACCCTGCCGGACACCCCCGGCGCCACCGCGGACGAGGGCAGCGTCGACGACTGGTTCGACATGGTGGTGGGGATGATCGGCGTGCGGCGAGCCGGGGCCCCGAGGGTGGGCGCCCAGCGAGCGGGCGATTCGGCTGCGGGCGGTACGCACGACCTACGGGGCAGGGGCAGGAACCGCGAACAGGCCCCCTCGGCGGCGGACCACAGCGGTCGGCCGGGCTCGGCCGACTCCCTGGAGCCGCCCGAGGGACCGCCGGGGAGCGGGCGCCCGGTTCCGGCCGAGGTCAGCGTCGACGACTGGTTCGACACGGCTGCCGGCGTGATCGGTGCGAACCGTGCTGCGCCGCAGTCACCTCCGGAACCTGCTGCTGAGACCGAGTCTGCGGCCGAGCCTGCGCCCGCGTCTGCGGCCGAGCCTGCGCCCGCGTCTGCGGCCGAGCCTGCGGCCGAGCGCGAACCCGAGGCTGAGTGCGAGCCTTCGGCCGGACGTGAGCCTGTGATCGTGCCCGAGCCAAGGCCTTCGGCCGATCCAGGGCCTTCGGCGGCGCCAGGGCCTAAGGCCGAGTGCGAGCCCGGGCCCGGGGCAGAGTCCGGACCTGTGCCCGCCACGGTGGTGGCCGCCGGGAAGCAGCCCACGCCTGAGCCGCCCAGCCTGGTCAAGCCCGCCGGTGAACGCGATGCCCCGGCCGCGCCCGAGCCACCGGCCGGGCCGCAGAAGCCGGCCGTACCAAACCGGCCGGACGCACCGCAGGCGCCGGGCATGTCGGAAGCACCGAAGGAACACGCTCCCCGGCCCGAACCGTCCGCCGTTTCGGCACCGGCCTCCGCTGCCACCCCGGCCGCCAAGGTCACCGGAACCGGCGGAACCGGCGGAACCGGCGGAACCGGCGGAACCGGCGAAGCCGCCGAAGCCGCCGAAACCGGTGAGTCCGCGCCCCGACCGCCGTCCCCGCGACGGCCGTCCCCGCGCACGGCCTCCCAGCACCAACAGCCGTACCCCGTCCCGCACATCGGCGAGCGCCCGCCCACCTACGGGCCCGAGCCGACCACCCTGCCCGTTGCGGAGCCGGACGGCCTCGCCGCCCTCGCCCCGGACACGGTCATCGAGGGCGCGCAGTACGGCCCGGCGACGCTTCGGGCCGTCTCCGCACGCGGGGACTCCGGCCGCTACCGGGGCGAACCCCGGCGGGACTCGCTCCTGGTCACCCGTTTCGGCGAGGGCGAGGAGGGCCTGCTGCTGGCGGTGCTCGCCGCGCCCGGTCGTGGGCGGCCGCAGTCCGCGGCGGCAGCGGCCGAGGCATGCCGTCAGCTCGCCGCCGCGATCGGCCGCAGTCGGCCCGAACTCGCCGCCGACCTCCGGACCGGTGCCCGCGATCGCCTCCGGTACGGCCTGCAGCGCCTCACCGCCCGTGCGGCCGCGCCGCTCCGAGCCGGCGAGCCGTCAGCCGGGCCGGCCGCCGCGGTGGACTCCGGAGCCGCTGCCCCCGCCGGCCCGGCAGCCCCGCACACCGCCGGATCGCTGCACTGCCTGCTGCTCTCGCTGGACCCGGAGGCCACCCACCGGGCCGCGTTCGGTACCGGACCGGGCGGCCTCTACCTGCTGCGCTCCGGCCACTGGATCGACGCGTACGGAGCCAGGCTGCTGCACCACCCCGACGGCAGCCAGCCCGTACCGCCGCCCTCGGTGGCGCCCCCGCGCCCGTTCCGTTTCAGGCTCGTCCCGGCCACCCCGGGCGACATCCTGCTGCTCTGCTCACCGGGTCTGGCCGAACCGATCGCCGAGGAACCAGCCGTAGCACGCTTCCTGTCGAGCCACTGGGCCCACCCACACCCGCCGGGAACGGTCGACTTCCTCCGCCAGGTCCAGGTGCGTGCCAAGGGCTACACCGACGACCGTACGGCGGCCGCCCTCTGGACGGAGTAGGGACGGAGCAGCCGGGCGGCAGCCCCGGCGCTGGTTCAGCGCGGGCCCAGCGCGGGCTCAGCGCTTCGGCCCCAGCAACGCCGCCGTGACGGACATGACCTGTGCGGCGGCCTCGTCCCGGCTCGCCCCCGGGAGCCCGATCGCGATCGGCACCGAGAAACCGTCCAGCAGCGCGCGGATCTGGACGGCCCGGTCGTGCGCCCCGCCTGCCGTGAACTCGCCCTCCGCCACGCCCTCCTCGATCAGCGCGACCAGGTCGGCCTGCCAGGGCGCCTCGATCTCCAGCTGTCCCTGCCGGATCTCAGCGCTCGACGGTGAACGCCCCCACACCTCGACCCAGAGGATCCAGCGCGGATCCCCGGGCCCATCGGGCAGGTACAGCTCCGTGTACGCCGCGAGCCGCGCCCACACGTCACCGCCGGCGCTCTCGCCACCACCGCCTTGACCGCCGCCGCGCTCCAGCGCGGCGCGGCGGCGTACGCCCAGTTGCTCCTCGCTCCAGCGCAGGGTCTCCAGCAACAACTGGTCCTTGCTGCCGAAGTAGTAGAGGAGGTGCCCGGCGCTCATCTGGAGCTGTTTGCCGAGCCCGGCCATCGTCAGCTTGGCGACACCGTGTTCCGCGATCGCGGCCCGAGCGGCGGCGAACACCTCCTCGCGCGGCCGCGCAGCCCGGCGCGCCCGTGCCTGCGCCATCTGCTCTTCCTCCTCCTGACCCGCTCCGACCGGCCTTCCACGATAAGGCTTCGACGACCTCGGGCCCTGGTTGGCCGGGGCCGGGGCCGACGCGGTTCGGGGCTCGTCCGGGATGGTGTGCCGTCAGAGCTGCCCGACCGCGCGAACACGGCACCCACTTCGCCGTCGCACGGTCGCCGGCGGTGATCAACGGTACCGGTGGAAACGCGCTCTCAAGGATGAGTTGAGGTGCGTCGCGGTTGACGTGCGCCCGCAGGGGATGTCGCCGCCCATGGCCCCTGCCGACCTGCGCTCGCCGCCCGGCCGTGGCCGCGACTCCCACGGGACAGTCGGCCGGTTCGTCGGTACCTACCGCCCTGAGCAGCACTGACCGGTTGCGGAGTGCCCGTCGACATAGGACGCGCCGTATCCCTTCAGCCGGACCGGTAGCGGCGGAGCGGGGCCGGCCGGGCACGGTCGCGGTCATGTCCGTGGCAGAACTCCGGTCGGCCGCAATGGAGTTAGGTTATGCAGGTGAAAGGTCAGCGATACGGTGGATGTCCAGAGCCGACCGCACCGAACTGGAGCTCAACCACCATGCCGAATCCGAACGACTCGACCGCCCCGGGGCCCCGCGAGGTCCTGACCCGCTTTCGGCAGGCGATAGTCGACAAGTCCGCCGACGCTCTGGCCGAGTTGTACGCCCTCGACGCCGTCCACGAATTCCCGTTCCTCTTCCCGGGCATGCCCGACAGCTACCAGGGCCGGGAGGAGATCCGGGCCGGCTACCGGGCAGCCTGGGGAGCGAGCCCCGCGCAGCCGACCGAAGTTCGCGAGGTCGCCGTGCACGAGAGTGCCGACGGCGAGGTGATCGTCACCGAGCAGATCGTCCTCGGGACGCTGGCCACAACCGGCCGCCCCTTCAGCCTCCCCGGCCTTCTGGTGCTCAGAATCCGCAACGGCCAGATCGTGCACGCCCGCGACTACATGGACGGCCTCGGTGTCGCGCACACGATGGGCCGGCTGACCGGCGTGGCCGCCCAACTCGACGGGACGGCCGCAGCGCTCCAGGCGTGACCGCTGGCCGGCGGCTGACAGGCAGGGCGGACCTGGCTCGTGGGGCTCAGGAAGTGCCGGTCCGCTCCCGAATGCCTGCGGAGTGGACCGGCCGGTTCGTGGCGTGCGCCGGAGCATGCCGAATCGACCGCATGCTGCACGGGTGATCGGAGCGGCGGCGTGCGGCGAGGCAAGGCGAAGCAACTGCTCGCACTGCTCGGCTGTTGATCAAGTCCGTGCACCGATGGACATCCCGTTGTGCGGCTTCGTGCATCCAACTACCTTGATCTAAAAGAAATATGAGTTTTCATCCGCTTTTAATCCCCTAGGTGCAACCGATGGTCGAGTTACTCAAGTCCGTATGGGCACGCCAATGACCCGTTTGAGAGACAGGCAGCATGCGCAAGCTGTTCCGATTCGTTGACTGGACCCTGACGCCCGACCGCGAGCCGGACGCGCCCCCGATCCTCCACATGTACCGCTGCCTGGGGGAGGACGAGGACGGCAAGCCGTGCGGCGCCGAGGGGCCGGTCTGCGAGGACTTCGAGACCGCGCAGAAGTGGCCGTTCGAGCACATCAAGGAGCAGCAGGAGCACCGTAGTTACACCCATGTGGCGATCACGCCCTGGCTCATGGTGCCGGGGGAGGAGCCCAACTGAGAGACCCCGGCCTAGGGGGCTCGACGTGCCTTCTCAGCGGCCGAGCTGCTCGCGCTCCAGGTCGGCCGGTTTCGGGTGACCGTCCCGCCCCAGGGGCCCGGGGCGGGACGGGATGCCGAACGCCCGCTGCGGCCACGTAGGCACAATGGCGTGACCGGCCCAGCGCGCGACTGGCTGGAGCGGGGTCGTTGGCCGCTGGTGGCAGTTGCTGTGCTGACCGGTCTCGGTGCCCTGGTCGTCTCTGCCGTCGCCCTCGTGCGCCCCTGAACACGCTGCCCCCGCTCGGCTCCGGCCGGGCGGGGGCGACCTGCGTTTTGCACTGGTCCAGCTTCTTCGGAACCGGTAGCCAACTTCGTGTCGGCTGGTACGTTGAGAACAGCCTCCGCTGTGCCGGTGGGGGCTTTTGTTTCGCTCAGGCTGCCTTCAAGCGCGCCACCTCGGCCGCCCGCTGGTCGAGCTGCTGCACCGCTCGCAGGCCCGCGTACGGGGCGATCTCAGGCCGGAGCGTCCGGAAGTGTTCATCTCCCCGGGCCGAGCTGATCGTCACGTAGTCGTCGAGGAACGCGTTCCACGTCTCCGCAGCAGCTTCGACGTGCCGCATCTTCATCTGGCGGCGCGCGAGCAGCCCGTTCGCGTGCACCCTGCCCTGCTTCTCGTTCGTCGGTCGGGCCCGGTTCGACGCGCGAAGCGCCCTGACCGAACCGGCCTGGTCTCCGGGCTCCCACAGCACGTGGGATACGTGGAAGTGGTATGCCGCCTGGTCGTAGCCGCCTACGGCGTCATTCCGACCGTCGGCCCTCGACAGGGCGTCTTCGGTCTCGCGCAGGCGGGCGAACGCCTGCCGCTGGTCCTTCACCATCGCTGCCCCGTGGGCCTGCTGGCCGCGCAGGAACGCTGTCAGACGCGGGCCGGCGGCCGGGGCAGCCTCGGCGGCGCTGTCGGCCAGCTCCAGCGCCTTCGGACCGTGCCCAAGGCTGGAGGCTTGCAACGCCATCCCGCGCAGGGTCCGGCAGTAGGTGATGTGGTCACCAGCTGCAGCCGCCATTTCGAGCGCTCGTAGGTAGTAGCTCTGCCCGAGGCCGTGCGCGGTCTCGTACATCGCCATCCACCGGGAGACTGCGTCGTGTTCGACGGCGCGCTCACGCCGCACGGCCGGACGCCCCTCAGCGCCGGGGAGAGCGTCGTCCTCATCAGCTTCGGCTTCCGCGCGCGTGACCAGGCTCCGCGTACGGTCACCCACCTCCCTCCGGTCCCGCGCTGAGGGCGACGTGCAGCTGAACATCTTCCACCGCCCTTGAGAGAGCAGCATGCCCCGCAAACTCTTCCGCTTCCTCGACTGGACCCTGACGCTGGGCCGCGAGCCGGACGCGCCCCCGATCCAGCACCTGTACCGGTGCCTCGGCGAGGACGAGGACGGCAAGCCGTGCGGCGCCGAAGGGCCCGTCCACGAGGCCTTCGCGACGGCACAGAAGTGGCCGTTCGATCACCTCAAGGTGCAGCAGGAGCACCGGTCGTACGCCCACGTCGCGGTCACGCCCTGGCTCATGGTTCCGCAGGAAGAGCCGTCGTGATGCCCGCCGACGAGTTGCAGGCCGAGTACCGCGAGGTCGCCGAGCGCCGGCGCCGCGGACTCCCGGACCCGATCGCCTCGATGGTGGCCTACGTGCTGTCCAGCGGCTGCATCGCCGGCCTGGCCACCCTCCTGCTCGTGTCCGCCCGGCGGCACTGAGTCCCCAGTCGCAGACCCGCGCGTTCCGGCGGCTCCTCCCTTCCATGTGGCTGGGCCCGTGCGCACCCTCCCGCCCTGCCGACCGGTCGGCAGGGCGGGGGTAACTCGCCCGTACGCCGGTCCAGCGCCAGACTCAGTGCGGGCTACAGAGAGGTTGTTGCAGATGAGTCGCACACCGCCGCTTGGCGCCAAAGGCCCGTCCTGGCCTGGTGGACGACGCGGAACCCGCGGCCCCGGAAAGGGCCCACGTCTCCCGTTCCACGGACCTGAAGATCCGACCGAGGAGGAGCAAGCTATGAACCCACAGCGCCCGCCGAGCAGTCCCCCGGCACCCGGCAGCCCGCCGTCGCCTCCGCCCGGGCCGAGCACCCCGCCCCCGCCGCTCCCGCCAAACGATCCCCCGAAGAGCTAGCAGGACCCCAGACTCCCGCTGCAGCCCCGTCAGCACACCGGCACAGCGGGACCAGCCCCGGCCAGCCGCACACCCCCGAAGCGGCCGGCCGGGGCACCGGACGAACCGGCCGTGTGCTCTCACCAGCTCACGGCAGCTGCTAGATCTTGCTAGGAGCTGCTAGCTCCTCCCAGGTCCGTTCGATGTAAATCCCTAGGTCAGCGCCATGGCCTCGAACGGCGTCAGCCCTTCGGCTGCTGCTGCGTGATGCAGTGGATGCCGCCGCCGTTGGCGAAGATCTCGCGGGCGTCGACCAGTTCGACCTTGCGGTCGGGGTAGGCGTCGCCGAGGATCGAGGCGGCGACCTGGTCGCGGGGGTCGTTGAAGCCGCAGAGGATGACGGCGCCGTTGGCGACGTAGTGGTTGATGTAGGAGTAGTCGACCGGCTCGCCGTCCTCGTCGGTCAGGACGGTGGGGGCGGGGAGTTCGATGACCTCCAGCTGGCGGCCGGCGGCGTCGGTGGAGGTGCGCAGGACGGTGAGGATCTCCTTGCAGACCTCGTGGTCGGGGTGGGCGGGGTCGGGCTGGACGTGGGCGAGTACGACGCCCGGGCGGACGAAGGAGGCGACGATGTCGATGTGGCCGCGGGTGCCGAACTCGTCGTAGTCGCGGGTGAGTCCGCGCGGGACCCAGATGGCCTTGGTGGTGCCGAGTTGGGCGTGCAGCTCGGCCTCGACGGCCTCCTTGGTCCAGTCGAAGTTGCGACCTTCGCCGAGCTGGACGGTCTCGGTCACTAGGACGGTGCCCTCGCCGTCGACGTGGATGCCGCCGCCCTCGTTGATCAGCTTCGAGACGAAGCGCCGGACACCGGTCAGTTCGGTGATCTTCTCGGCGATGTGCTGGTCGTTGTCCCAGCTGGCCCAGGACTGTGCGCCCCAGCCGTTGAACACCCAGTCGGTGGCGGCGACTTCTCCCTTGCCGTCGATCAGGAAGGTGGGGCCGATGTCGCGCATCCAGGCGTCGTCCAGCGGGCGCTCGACCAGCTCGACCTCGGCGGAGACGTAGCGGCGGGCGGCCTCGGCCTCGCCGATGTTGACGATCATCGTGACCGGCTCGTACCGGACGATGGTGTTGGCGACCTTGGCCCAGGCCTCACGGCCGGCGTGCAGGTGCTCCGGGGTGTCGAAGGTCTGGTTGGCGGTCGGGAACGCCATCCAGGTGCGCTCGTGGGGGTGCCACTCGGCGGGCATCCGGAAACCGAGGGAAGCGGGAGTCGTCATCAGGGGGATGTCCTAAGTCCGCGGCGGTGTGGGGGAATCGGGGGTTCGGGGGATTCGGCGGGGTCAGAGGAAGTACAGGCGGCTCAGCGAGACGCTGTCGGCGGGTGCGGAGCGCAGCGGCGAGCCGTCCAGGGAGACCAGTCCGGTGTCGGCCTCGACGTCGACACGGCCGATCCGGGCGTTGCGGACCATGTCGCGCGGACCGATGCCGCGGGTGTTCCGGACGCCCACGCGCCGCCTGCGGGTGGGGAGTTGGTCGGCGGCGGCGTCCAGGTAGGAGGCCTCGGCCGCGGCCTGGGCGACGAAGGCGACCGAGATGTCCGCGGCCGTGGCGCCGTGGGCGCCGAACTGCGGTCCCAGTACCAGGGGTTCGCAGCGGTCGGTGGAGGCGTTGGGGTCGCCGACCACTCCGTACGCGGGGAACCCGGCCTTGAGTACCAGCTGCGGCTTGGCGCCGAAGTGGTCGGGTCGCCAGAGCACGATGTCCGCCAGCTTGCCGACCTCCAGCGAGCCGACCTCGTGGGCGAGGCCGTGCGCGATGGCGGGGTTGATGGTGAGCTTGGCGATGTAGCGCAGCACGCGCTCGTTGTCGTCGCCGCTCGCGCTGGTGCCGTACGAGCCGGTGCCGTCCAGCGGGCCGAGTTCGGCCTTCATCTTGCCGGCCATCGCGAAGGTGCGGCGCACCGTCTCTCCGGCCCGGCCCATGCCCTGGGCGTCGGAGGAGGTGATGCCGATGACCCCGAGGTCGTGCAGCACGTCCTCGGCGCCCATCGTGCCGGCCCGGATGCGGTCGCGGGCCATCTTGGCGTCGCCGGGCAGGTCGACCTTCAGGTCGTGGGCGGAGACGATCATGTCGAAGTGCTCGCCCAGTGCGTCCCGGCCGAACGGCAGGGTCGGGTTGGTGGAGGAGCCGATCACGTTCTCGACGCCGGCCATCTTCAGCACGTTGGGGACGTGTCCGCCGCCGCAGCCCTCGATGTGGAAGGCGTGGATGGTGCGGCCCTCCAGCACGGCGAGGGTGTCCTCGACCGACAGGCACTCGTTCAACCCGTCGGTGTGCAGGGCGACCTGGACGTCGTACTCCTCGGCGACCCGCAGCGCGGTGTCCAGGGCGCGGGTGTGTGCGCCCATGTCCTCGTGCACCTTGAAGCCGGAGGCGCCGCCCTCGGCCAGCGCCTCGACGAGCGGGGCGGCGTCGGAGGACGAACCGCGGCCCAGGAAGCCGATGTTGACCGGCCAGGCGTCGAAGGCGTTGAAGGCGTGCCGCAGCGCCCAGGGGGAGTTGACCCCGACGCCCCAGACCGGGCCGAACTCCTGGCCGATGATCGTGGTCACTCCGGAGGCCAGCGAGGCCTCCATGATCCGCGGGGACAGCAGGTGGACGTGGGTGTCGATGGCGCCGGCGGTGGCGATCATCCCCTCACCGGAGACGATCGTGGTGCCGGTGCCGACGACCACCTCGACGCCGTCGAGGGTGTCGGGGTTGCCCGCCCGGCCGATCGAGACGATCCGGCCGTCCCGGATGCCGATCGAGGTCTTGCGGATGCCCTGGACCGCGTCGATCACCAGCACATTGCTGATCACCACGTCGCAGGTGTCGCGGACGGCGGCGGCCTTGAGGTGCAGTCCGTCGCGCGCGGTCTTGCCGAAGCCGGCCAGGAACTCCTCGCCGGGCGCCTGCGAGTCGGACTCCACCCGGATGATCAGACCGCTGTCGCCGAGGCGGATCCGGTCGCCCGCGCGGGGGCCGTGGACGGAGATGTAGTCGTGCGGAGTGATCGCGGTCATGCTCCCGCCTCCGGGCAGTCGTGCGGGGTTCGGGCTGGGGTTGCGGGGGTCGTCCCCCGCGGGGCGGCTGCGTCGTGGGGGGTGATCGCGGTCACGACTCGATCTCCGCGTCGTCGAACTTGGTCAGGTAGCCGGTGGCACGGGCCTTGGCGAGGGCGGCCTCGCGGGCGCCGGGGGCGTCCAGCGGGCCGTCGACCAGGCCGGCGAAGCCGATGGCGACGCGCTCGCCGCCGATCGGGACCAGGCCGACTTCCACGGTGGCGCCCGGGTCGAAGCGGACGGAGGAGCCCGCCGGTACCGCGAGGTGGGTGCCGTAGGCGGCCTCCCGATCGAAGGCCAGGCGCGGGTTGGCCTCGAAGAAGTGGAAGTGCGAGGTGACGGAGATCGGCACCGGTGAGGTGTTGTGCACCAGCAGCACGACCGTCTCCTCGATCGGGTCGTAGCCCCTGCCCTCGCCGAGCAGGGTGGTGCCGGGTGCCTCCTCGCCGAGCGAGCCCGCGCCCTTGAACGGATCGTTGACCACCGCGAGGCGGGTGCCGTCGTCGAACACGGCCTCGACCTGGATGACGGTCACCACGTCCGGGACGCCCGGCAGCACGTCGTCGGCGGTGAGCACACTGCGGCCGGCCTCGATGGCCTCGGCGAGCCGGAGGCCGTCGCGGGCCGCCTCGCAGACGGTGTCGGCGATCAGGGCGGTGGCCTCGGGGACGTTGAGGCGGACGCCTCGGGCGCGCCGGGCGCGGGCCAGTTCGGCCGCTGTGAAGATCAGCAGCCGGTCCCGTTCGGTGGGGGTCAGTCGCACGGTTCCTCGCTCGCGGGATGCCGGTGGAGCCGGTGTCAGGGGCGGTCGGGGTGGGGGTTCTCGGACTGGTTAGAACGTCGTTCAAACAGCTCTCCGGTCATTGAACCCGGGCCGGGCCGCCATGTCCAGCGTTGCCCGTGGCGGGGCGATCGGCGCGCCGGATGTCGCAATCGAGTATTCGGCTACCCATGAGTATCAGGGGCCTGATATAAACAAGGCGCCTTGCAATCATGAAGAGGCGCCTTGTAAACCGACCCCTGCAGGGTCGAGTACGTCCGAGTCGTGAGGAGCGCAGCCGTGCGCGCTGTCCGTTACACCCGTACTGGTGGCCCCGAGGTCCTGGAGATCGCCGAGGTGCCGGCCCCGCGGCCGGGAGAGGGCGAGGTCGCCATCGACGTCAGCCATGCGGGTGTCCACTTCGCCGACGTGATGTTCCGGCGCGGCCAGTTCCCGCTGCCGCTGCCCGCCGTCCCGGGGCTGGAGGTGGCCGGTACGGTCGCCGAGCTCGGCCCGGGCGTCACTGCGCTGCGGGTCGGCCAGCCGGTGGTGGCGGTGCCGACGGGCTTCGGCGGCAACGCCGAGCGGGTCATCGCGAGCGCCGTCACCACCATCCCGCTGGAGGGCGAACTCGCCGGTCTCGACCCGGCGTTGGCCGCCGGTGCGGCCTGCAACGCGGCCACCGCCGTCGGCACCCTGCGCAACGCGGCCCGGGTCGAGAAGGGGGACCGGGTCCTGGTCCTCGGCGCCTCGGGCGCCCTGGGTCTGCTGCTCGGCCGGCTCGCCCGCACCCTGGGCGCCGCCCTGGTGGTCGGCGCCGCGAGCACCCCGGAGCGTGCCGCCCGGGCGGTCCGGGCGGGCTACGACCACGCCCTGACCTACGGCGAACTCGCCGCGAAGATCGATGAGTTGACCGACGGGCAGGGGTACGACGTGGTGATCGACTCGGTCGGAGGTGAGCCGCGCGAGCAGGTCAGGGGGCTGCTCGCGGTGTTCGGCCGGCACGTGGTGATCGGCAACGCCGCCGACCGGGACATCACGATGGACGCCAACCAGGTCTGGTACGAGAGCTTCACGCTCGCCGGCTACAACCTCGGCGGCGTCCTGGGGCGCCGCCCCGACCTGCTGCGCGCGCACCTGGAGGAGGGCCTGCGCCTGGTCGCCGACGGCACCCTGCTGCTGGACGTCGAGGAGATCGGCTGGGACGGAGTCGCCGAGGCGCACCGCAGGCTGGAGGGCCGCACGGCGATCGGCAAGTACGTGCTGCGGGTGCGCTGAACCTCCCCGGCCCGGGCGGCGATACTGGTCGGGGCCCGTCCGGGCCCCGACCGGTGCCGCAGTCGGCACCGGCGGAAGCGAGCGCAAGCTGAGGAGAGGCTGCGGCCCATGACCACCGACCCCGCCGAACTGCTCGCCGGACCTCAGGGCGCCCAGCTGCGCCTCGGGCTCGCGATCAAGCAGGCCGAGCAGGCCATGATGGCGGCCAAGGCCGACGCACTGCGCGAACTCGACCTGACCGTCCCGCAGTACGCCGTGCTACTGCAGCTGACCGAGCGGCCCGAGATGTCGGGTGCCCAACTGGCGCGCGGGGCGGCCGTCACACCGCAGACCATGGCGGGCGTGCTGGCCAATCTGGAGGCCAAGGGGCTGATCGAGCGTGAACCCTCCGAACTGCACGGGAAGGTCCTGGTGACCAGGCTCAGCGAGGCCGGCCGGGCAGTGGTGGCAGAGGCCGACGCTCGCGCGGTCGGGATCGAGTCTGCGCTCTGGACGGCCTTCGACGAGTCCGAACGTGACCTCTTCCGTGGCTTTCTCCGACGGGTAACTTCCGTACTGCACAAGTGAATGAAGCACCTGCCGGGGCCCGGTAGAGTGGCCGTCACCCATCTGGACGTCGCCGGGGCCCACGCTCGACACCGGCGTGGTGACGTTCGCGCCGCCGGAGCGTCATGCCTCCACCGGTTAAGCGGTGACGATCCTGCGGTGAAATAAGTGGTGACGCCCAGGTCGTCGGAGTGGTGACGGATCGGGGGGATGGTGCTCAATCGGCCGCTCGCGGAAGCGGCTTTCCAGCGAACCGAACGGTGGTCGAGAACCGTGTGCGGCGCGCGCAAACCTCCGACAGGCCCTGAAAAGGATCACTCGGGAGCCTCCGAGCTCCGCTTTCACACCATGTGACCGCCTACGCACTGTTGCGAACGTCGATGACTGGGCATGAGGATGGTCGGCAGAACGTTGGACGGACCGACCGATGGGGGACGCGGTGGCCGGCCGTCCGGACAAAGTGGGGGCGTACGGTGATGGATGGTCAGGCGAGGTTTCCGCGCCAGCGGACGGCTTCGAGCAGTGACACGGTCACACCCGTCGCAAGGAGCGGCGAGAACCTGCCGCCGGTGCACGAGCCGGGCTGCGCCCTGCACCGCAGGCTGCACGCCGCACTGGACCCGGCCGATCTGGTCGCGGTCAGCGCGGTACGGCACCGGCTGCGCGCCGCGCTGAACCGCTGGGGGGTGCCGGAGCTCGCCGACACCGCGGAGCTGCTCACCTCCGAGCTGGTCACCAACGCGCTGGTGCACACCGGTAGAGGGGCGGTCTTCGACGCCGTCCTCACGTCCGAGACCTCGGAGCGGCGGCTGCGCATCGAGGTCCAGGACGGTACCGCCCGGTTGCCGGGCCGCCGGACCCCGGCCGAGTTCGCCACCTCGGGCCGGGGTCTGCTGTTGGTGGAGGCGCTCGCCGACGACTGGGGCGTGCAGCTGCGGGGAGACGGCAAGGTCACCTGGTTCGAACTCGCCACTCCTTGACCGGCCGCTCTAGGCCGGGCAGCGATCCGCGGGGGCGAGGGCGAGCGATCCGGGCGCGGAGCTCCGTGCGACCGGCTGCAGGTGCGGCCGACTCGGCACCTGCGTGGATGCCCGCACCTGCGTAGACGCACCTTCGTAGGGTCTGCGCGCCCATAGGGCCTGTGCGTACGCAGGGCCTGCACCTTCGTAGTACCGCTCGGTGAACCCGAGCCCGCACTCGTCGCGGGCGAGCGGAGGACCGCGCCCTGGGCACTGCCGCGCCGGTCGACCCACTGGCTCCGGGCATTGCCGCCTTGCCGAACATTCGACAGGATAGTGAGAATGTGTGTCCGGGAAGGCAGCGGGGAGAGCCGAGCCTCGACTGACCGCCACCACCCGTGACACCGTCCCACGACCCCACGGCCATCGCAGTCCGCCCGGACGGCATGCCACGGCAGCGGCAGGAGAACCATGGCGACTGAGCCGGAGCCGCAAGGGCCCGCGCGCCGCACCCCACCGGCGCAGACCTCCCGCAGCACCGCGCCGAGCAGCGTGCTGCGCACCGCACCCGGTCTTCCGGCCGGCCGGATCGCGCCCGGGGCAGCCCGGGGGTTGCCCACCCGCACCGGCGACTCCACCCCGGACTGGCTCGAACCGGCGATGGCCGCGAACGGCATCGGCTCGTTCGACTGGGACATCCGCCGCGACGTCCTGGAGGGGGACCACCGGGCCTGCGCCATCCTCGGCCTGGACCCCAAGCGCTTCGACCGCAGCTCCGCAGCCTTCCTGGCCCTGCTCCACCCCGAGGACGCCCCGGTCCTCCGCCGCCGGGTCGAACGCGCCATCGCCGAACTCGGCCAGTGCGGCGCCTACTACCGCACGGTCTTCCCCGGCGGCGGGATGCACGCGGTGCGCTTCCGTGGGCGGGTGCTCGCGGACGCCTTCGGCCGCCCGTCCCGGATGGTCGGGTTCGTCTGGGACGCCACCGTAGAGCTGCACAAGCGGGAGCGGGCCGGCGAGCTGGCCGCGCTGCGCGAGGAGCGCTCACGCTTCATCAAGGAGGCCGCCCGCGCCCTCTCCGAGGCCGTCACGGTCCGTGACGTGGCGCGGGTGTTCACCGAACTGCCGCTGCCCGGACTGCCGCCGGACGGACTGCTGCTCGCCTCCCTGGAGGCCGGCCGCCTCCAGATCCTCGGCGCCACCGGCTACACCCCCGACAGCGTCCGCCCCTACGACCGCTCGCTGCTCGACCTGACCCACCCGGCGTCCGAGGCGATCCGCAACCGCGCCCCGGTCTTCATCGCCAGCCGGGACGAGTACCGCGAGCGCTACCCCGAGGCCTGGGCGCGGATCTCGCCCGACAACCCGCGCAGTTCCTGGGCCTTCCTGCCGCTGGTCGCCAGCGGCAGAGCCATCGGCGTCTGCCTGGTCTCGTTCGACGACGACCGGGAGCTGGACGCGGACGAGCGCACCCTGCTCTCCACCCTCGGCGGTCTGGTCGCCCAATCGCTGGCCCGGGCCCGGCTGCACGACGCCGAGCACGAACTCGCCGCCGGCCTCCAGCGCGTGATGCTGCCGCGCACGGTGCCGTCGATCTCCGGCGTCACCACCGCCGTGCGCTACCTGGCGGCCGGGTCCGGCCTGCAGATCGGCGGTGACTGGTACGACGTGGTGCCGCTCCCCGGCGGCCATGTCGGCCTGGTGATCGGCGACGTCCAGGGCCACGACGTGCACGCCGCCGGAATCATGGGCCAGTTGCGGATCGCGCTGCGCGCCTACGCCGCCGAGGGCCACCCGCCCGCCGCCGTGATGGCCCGGGCCTCCCGCTTCCTGGCCGACCTCGACACCGACCACTTCGCCACCTGCACCTATGCCGAGGTGAACGTGGACTACGGCGTGGTCTACGCGGTCCGGGCCGGCCATCTGGATCCGGTGGTCCGCCGCGCCGACGGCAGTGCCTCGCCCGTCCCGGTCGCGGGCGGGCTGCCGCTGGGCGTCGACCCGGACGAGGAGTACCGGGTCACCCGGTTCAGCCTGGACCCGGGCGAGACCGTCGTGCTCTGCACCGACGGCCTGGTCGAGGCCCGGGGCATGGACCTGGACACCGGCTTCGCCCGGTTCTGCGCCGCGGTCTGCGGTGACCTCCCCGCCCGGAGCGAATCGCCTTACGATCCACTGGAGTTGCTGGCCGACCGGATCACCTCGCAGGCGGCGGACTTCACCGAGCGCGAGGACGACATAGCACTGCTGCTGCTCCGCTGGGACGGTCCGGCCGGGGGACTCGCCGCTCAGCAACTGCGCCGCCGGATCGGACAGGCGGACCTGGCACGGATCTCCGAACTGCGCGGTGAGCTGCGGGACGCGCTGCGCCGCTGGGGCGTCGTCGAACTGGTGGACACCGCAGAGCTGCTGGCCTCCGAGCTGGTCACCAACGCGATCCGGCACACCGACCGGGACGCGATGTTCACCGCCCGGCTCTACCGGGAGGCCTCCCGGGACGGTGGGGCGACCGGCCGTGCCAGGCTGCGAGTCGAGGTAGAGGACGAGTCGGACCTGTGGCCGACCCGCCGCACACCCGGGGAGCAGGCATCCTCCGGACGCGGGCTGATGCTGGTCGAGGCACTCGCCGACGGCTGGGGTGTGGAGCCCCGCGGCACCGGGAAGCGGATGTGGTTCGAGCTCTCCGCCGAGAACTGATCACCGGCCGGGGTTTAAGAGCCGCCCGGAACTTTCAGCCTCGGCCGAGGCTCTCAGAACCGCCCGGGGCGAGGATGATCGGGCCGGATCCGTGCGGAGGCCCCCAGCGGATCCGGCCCCGAACCGTCCAGGGGCTGCGGCGGTCAACCGAACTGCTGCTCCAGGTCCTTGAGTTTCTGCTCCAGGGTGTCCAGGCGCGGCAGGGTCATGGTGTCCTCGTCCGGGGTGAGGTCGATGGTGCGGCGGTCCGTCCGGGCCGGCAGGCCGGCGAAGCTGACCGCCCCCTCCGCGGGCCGGGCGGCGTCGGCCGCCGCTATGACGGGCTCCGATCCGCCGGACTCCAGCTGCGGTGCCAGCCGGCGGGCGTCGCGTGAGCGCCAGGCCCCGCCGTGTCGGCGGCCCAGGGCTCTGATCTCGGCCCGCTGCCGCCGGTTGGCGAGCCGCTGCCGCTCCCGGTTCCGGGCGGCCTCGCGCCTGTCGTCCCGGACCTCCTCGACCGCCTCGTCCAGGGTGCGGACGCCCTCCAGGAGCATCAACGACCAAGCGGCGTACGTCTCGCGGGGCGCGCGCAGCCAGCGGACGATCCGGATCTGCGGCAGTGGCCGGGGCACCAGGCCCTGCTCCCGGAGCGCGGCCACCCGGGTCTGCTTGAGGGCGCGGTCGAACAGGACCGCGGCCGACAGGGACATCCCCGCGAAGAACTGGGGTGCCCCGGCGTGGCCCCAACCGCGCGGCGCGTGCACCCAGTTGAACCAGGCGGAGGCCCCGGCGAACAGCCAGACCAGCAGCCGCGAGCCGAGTGCGGCGTCGCCGTGGCTGGCCTCCCGGACGGCGAGGACGGAGCAGAACATGGCCGCGCCGTCGAGGCCGAACGGGACCAGGTACTCCCAGCCGTCGGCGAGTCCGAGGTTCTGCACCCCGAAGCCGACCAGGCCGTGGAACGAGAGCGCGGCCGCGACGGCGGCGCAACAGAACAACAGGCCGTACGATGCCGCCCCGTACAGGGACTCCTTTCGGCGGCGGCGTTCCTCGGCGCGCTCCCAGGAATCCGGGCTCCCGACCGAGACGTTGGCCCTGGTGCGGACGAAGGCCACCAGCACGGCGGTCACCACCAGCGCGACCCCGCCCGCGACGGCCCAGCCCAGAGGTATGTCGGACAATTTCATGGCCGGAAACAGCCTCGCTTTCCTCCGCATTGACGGTGATGGACATCATGGCGGAACCGTGCGCGGGTTTTGGCTGGTTTGCCGTCAAAGCACCGAGGAGAGGGAATTCAGGGAAAAATCACGGCGGATGATATGACGAATATTGGGCGGGTATTCCGATGTCAGTTCTGATTCGAGCACGTGCGAGGGCAGCTGAAGCAGGCCTCCGCCGGCCGGACGGTGTAGAACAGGCAGCAGCTCACCCGGGCGCGCATCCAGGTGCTCGGGGAGTCCGGCCGTTTCGCCGGGCGGAAGCCGGCGCCACCGACGAACGGCGGACGGCGCTCGTCGTCCGGAAGCAGCAGTTCCAGGGCGGCCACCGCCCCGGCCTCTTCATCCAGCAGGCTGCCGATGTACCAGAGGCCCTCGACGACGTCGTCGGTGGCCATGCCCCAGAGGGTGCGCGGGCCGCGCCGCAGTTCCGGGCGGAATGCGGCCAGCACCGGGGCCAGATGCTCGGCCAGCGCGGCCAACAGCCCGTCCCGCAGCGCCTGTTCGTCCGGCACCACCCGGGCGCCGGGCAGGACGGCCGCCGGATCGTCCGGCAGGCAGGCGAACCCGTCCG
The DNA here is from genome assembly GCF_053598215.1 of Kitasatospora sp. NPDC001175. Lineage (NCBI taxonomy): Bacteria > Bacillati > Actinomycetota > Actinomycetes > Kitasatosporales > Streptomycetaceae > Kitasatospora > Kitasatospora sp. NPDC001175. The sequence continues at coordinate 239,172 of NZ_JBSFJU010000002.1, forward strand.
GCTGGACGGTCAGTTCTCCCGAGCTGCGGCGGACCGACACCCGCTCCACCGGGATCCGGGGCACCCGCCGCTCCAGCAGCCACGGCAGCGTGAACAGCAGCGCGACCGGCCAGTTGTAGCGGTGCAGGCAGAACCCGGCCGCGACGTCCGGGCGCAGCGGCCGGCCGTACTCGGCCAGACCGAGCGCGGCGTCATGGGCGATCAGCTTCCCGAGAGCGTCCGGGTGCCGGACGAAGTCGGCGGTGCGGGCCCAGCCGTGACCGGTGCGCGGCGGGCCGGCGTGCACCCGCAGCCCGGGGAAGACCTGGCCCAGCCGGGCGTAGCTGCCGAGCAGCGGGGGCGGGGCCTGCGGGACGGGCACTGCCTGTGCGGCGGCCGCGGTGCTGCTCACGGTCATGGTCGGGCCCCATCGGGTGGACCGGAGCCCGGTGAGCTCCGCTACGGCAGGACTGAACCTGCCCGAGGCGCTGCTCCCCTCGGGCAGGTTAGGCTCACCTTAGCTGATGGAAGCTTAGCCTTCCCGCACGACGGACCCGTTCGGTGGAGCGGCGGGTGCGGGAACGGCGCCCAACCGGCGCGCGAGCCACACCGGAACCCCGCCCAGTGCCTGCACCAGCCGGGCCGCCTCGGCGCGCAGCCGCGCCGCCTCGACCGGCTCCGACACCTCCGCCAGCGCGGCCAGCGCGGGTGCCACACCCACCGTGAAGCCCAGGTCCTCCCGCAGCCGCAGGGAGGCCCGGAACCCCTCCCGGGCCCGCTCCACATCGCCCGCCGCCAGGGCCAGCGCGGCCAGGTGCCCCCAGGTGTACGAGCGCAGCAGTTCGTCACCGCGCTCCGTGGCGCCGTCGTGCGCCCGCCGGTAGGCGATCCAGGCGGCGGTCCGGTCGTGCAGCAGGTTCTCCGCGACCAGGCCGCGCCGGAAGTCCAGCAGCGGCCGTCCGGGGGCGCCCGGCGGCAGCAGGGCGGACGTCCGGCCCAGTGCGGCCTGGGCCTCGTCCAGCCGGTCGCGAGGCCCGAGCACGCTGGCCACGTACGCCAGGAAGCCGCGTGCGCAGGCGGCGGCCGCCCGCTGGTCGGGGGCGGCGGCCCCGGCCTCGGCGAGGCGCAGCGCGTGCTCCGCCTCCTGCCAGTGGTGCCCGGTGAACAGGCTCTGCTCGATGAGGAGTTCGGCCCGGCGCAGGGCGACGTCCGGATCCTGCGCCGCGGTCGGTGCGAGCAGCTCGGCAGCCTCCCGCCAGCAGCCGCGCGAGCGTAACCGCCACACCGTGTCGGCGCTTCCCCCCAGGTCCGTACCGTGCTCCGACAACGCCACCTCCTTGTGTGCGGTGTCCAGAAAACGGGACTCTGTGGCCGCAATTCAACACGGGGGCGAGCTTGTGCACCAGATCACGAGCGCCGGAGATTGCGGAAATCCGTGATCGATCTCACGGCGCCCTGATACCTGGGTTGACTGTGGGTCAGGTGGGGATTGACGGGTGCGTCAGCGGCGGTTGACGGCTGATCGGGCCGGGCCGGGTGAGGCCGGGCCGGCGGCAGCGGGGCCGGTCAGGACGTCCAGCCGGTCTCCGCCAGAGCCTCCGCCGCGCCGTTGGCGGGCTGCGGGAGTCCCGCCTCGTCCAGTTGGAACAGGGCCACCAGCAGCTGCTCGCCGCGCACCGTCGCCTGGTGCGAGTACCCGCCGACGGTGAACATCGCGGCGGCGATCTCCTCGGCGTGCAGGGTCTGCAGCCAGAGGCACTCGACGGCCTTGACGTCCGCCGGCTCGATACCCGCGTCAACCTGGGCGACCATCCGGCTGCCCAGCATGGTGACGGCCGGCCCCTCCTGCTCCTCCGTCAACTCCAGGTCCTCGAAGCCCAGCCATTGGAGGTAACGGGCCGCCGTGATCACCGCGTCCTCCTGGCCCTGCACCGGCTGCGGGCGGAACGGCGCCCGACCCGCGCCCGGCCCTCGGCCGCCCCGGTCGCGGAACTCGGAGCCGTACCCCTGCGGCGGCACCATCGGCACCGGACCGTGCGACCGTGCCCCGTACGGGCGGGGGCGCGGCGAGAACGGGGCGCTCTGGCCCGGCAGCGCCGCCGGTCCGGGCAGGGCGGTGCTCTGCGCCCGGGGCGAACGGTCCACCGGCAGACGGACGGTGGCGCCGCAGTTGCAGGTGAACTCCGGCTGCGGCCACTGGTCGCTGCGGCTGCAGTGCGGGCAGCGCATGCTCAGCCAGGAGTCCTCCCAGGAGCGGAACCGCACCTGCACCGGCACGCCGCCGCGCAGCAGCGGCACCCGCAGCTGCGCCCCGCACGGGCAGGGCAGGCTCGGCGGCTCGTACATGTGCTCGCGGCGGCAGGCCGGGCAGCGGATCGCGCCGGCGCCCGAGCCCGTGCCGGCGGCCCCCGATTCGGCCGGCGACCCGCTGAAGCCGGGGCCGTCGGCGGGCTCGGGCAGGGCGTCTGGGCCGAACCAGGCCGGATCGCTGAAGTCGTCGGGCAGCGGCACTGAGGCCATGGCGTGCACCGTCCGTTCGGGTCGGCTGGGCAGGTTCGCCCTCCATCGTCCCTGATCCGCAGGGGGCTTGGCGCCGAATGCGGCAATAGTTCAGGGGGACTTCAGGGGCGCGGGGGTGTTTCGGCGGAGGCGTTCCAGCGCGCGAGATCCGCCGGGGTGTCGAGGTCGTCCGGCACGGCGACGTCGCCGCACTCGACCAGGACGATCTCGGCGGCGTGCGCGGTGAGCAGCGCGCGGGCTCCGACGTCGCCGGTGGCACCGGCCGCGGCCTCGACGAAGTGGCGGGCGCTGATCAGCACCGGGTGGCCGCGCCTGCCGGCGTACGCGGCGGCCGCGAGCTCGGCGCCCGCACGGTGGGCGGCCAGCAGGCGGGCGACGGCGCACGGGGTCACCCCCGGGGTGTCCACCAGCATCACCAGTACGGCGCGTGCGCCCGGCGGCAGAGCTGCGAGCCCGGCGCGCAGTGAGGAGCCCATACCGCTCTCCCACTCGGGGTTGTCGACCAGCCGGCAGTCGCCGACGTCGGCGGTGGCCCTGACCCGTTCGGCCGCCGCGCCCAGCACCGCGACCGTCTCGGTGCAGCCCCCCGCCCGCACCACCGCCAGGGCGTGCTCGATCAGCGGCCGGCCGGCGTGCTCGATCAGCGCCTTGGGCCGCCCGCCGAGCCGCCGGCCGCCGCCGGCGGCCAGGACCAGGGCCACGGGGGTGGGGAGCGGTGGGGGGTGATCTGCCATGCGGCCAGTCTGGCGGTTCTCGCCGGGACCGGGCAGTTGGATGATCGGACAAGGCGGCGGTACGGCCGGCAGCGGTCCACCGACTCTTCCACCGCTGGTACTCCGCTCGGGAGGCCCCGTACTTGGTGGATGGCGCCTCGTAGTACGGAGCCGACGTACGGCGAGCGGCCGGCCCGCTGGTCGACCGGTCGGCGGCGCCCTCGGCGTGGCTGTTGCGAAACTATCTAGTTATTTACTTGTCTGCGTGCTGCCGCCGCACTACTTCCGGGGCTGCCGACTCCGTCGCACCCCTCGCTCGCTCTCGACCGGGGTGGACAGGTGCCCACCCTCGTCGACCAGGCGCAGCAGTGCGGCGGCGAAGATTTCGCGCTCCCCGGCGGGCAGGGAGGCCAGGGCCTCGCGGTGCACCCAGTCGGCGATCTTCGCGCCCCTGGCGACGGCCTGCTCGCCGGCCGGGGTGACCGAGACGATCCGGGCGCGGCGGTCGGTGGCCGACGGGCGGCGCTCGGCCAGGCCCGCCTTCTCCAGCTCGTCCACCGTCACCACCATGGTGGTCTTGTCGAGGTCGGCGATCTCGGCCAGCTGGATCTGGGTCCGCTCGGCCTCCAGGGCGTGGAACAGGACGCAGAACGCGCGCGGGGTGATGTCGATCTCGGCGAAGGCGGCGGCCATCCGGGTCGCCAGGACATGGCTGGCGTGCGCCAACTGGGCGGAGAGGTCCACGACGTGGCGCTTGGGGGCTGGGTTCGGCATGACGCCAGCCTAACAACTGGAAAGTTACTGGATTATCCGAATGTGGACGACTTGCCCGGATGTCGTGACCCCTCGGCCGCCCCCACGTCCGGCCCCTCCCGTGTTCCCCGGGCGCGCGCCCGGTCGGCCGGACGCCTCGGAGCACGGGAATGTGAGCCTCGACATGTCTGTGCGCACCCCGTTGTGGTGGCTTGACCGGCCCCGACGGCCCTGGTGTGCTGGTGCGCCGTCAGACGTCACACCATCGGGGGAGACCATCGTGCGCGCCGGCCGTACCACCCTGTCCGCGATAGCCCTGTTGCTCGTTGCCGCGCCGGTTCTGACGGCCTGCGGCGGCCACGGCGGCAAATCCTCCGACGACCCCGCGAAACCGGCCGCGCTCGGGACCAGTCCGCTGCGGAATCCGGACGGCACCAAGCCGGGCCTGGCGCCGATAGGGTCGGACGCCGACCGCAGGGCGGCCCGCGACCTGATAGACAAGGTCACGACGGCGTCCGCCGGCTCCAAGGCGGGCTACGACCGGGACCAGTTCGGCCCGGCCTGGACGGACAACGTGGACGGCGTCCCGCTCGGGCACAACAACTGCGACACCCGGGACGACATGCTCGCCCGGGACGGCAAGTCCGTGGAGCACAAGGACGCTTCGGCCTGCGTGGTCACCGCGATGACCATCTACGACCCGTACACCGGCAAGAACGTCAAGTGGACCAAGCAGCAGGCCACCCGGATACAGATCGACCACGTGATGCCGCTCTCCTACGACTGGAAGATGGGCGCGGCCAGGTGGGACCGGGCCAAGCGGCTCCAGATAGCCAACGACCCGCTCAACCTGATCCCGGCGGACGGCTCGCAGAACGCTTCCAAGGGCGATGCCGGGCCCGCCGGCTGGCTCCCGGCCAACGGGGCCGTGCGCTGCTCCTACGCGGTGCGCTTCGCCCAGGTCTCGCTCAAGTACCGGCTGCCGGTGACGCCGGACGACAAGAAGGCGATGCTTCGCCAGTGCGACGGTTGAAGAGCATCCGCCCAGCACGGCCGCACGCACTCGCATGAGCGCCGGCACCCCCGCCTCCACCACGGTGGCCTGCGGCTGCGGCCCTGGTACTGGGAGGAGCGCTAGCGTCGGCGGTGACGGGAGGAGCATCGGCTCCCGCCCGGAGGGTCGGCGTTGAGGGTGGCGGATCTTCATGTCGTCGACGCTGGCGACCGCGCCCTGACCGGGCTCGCGCTCTCCCCGGTGGGCTCCGATCGGCTCAGCCGCCGATCCGGGCCACGTACTTGCCCGTGCCGCGGCCCGCGGCGAGCAGGTCGTGGGCGGCGGGGATGCCGGCCAGGCCCGCTACCTCGGTGACCGGCATGGCGAGCTTGCCCTCGGCGAGGAAGCCGAGGATGCGACTGGTGGCGGCGGCCACCCTGGTGGGGGCGGTGGCGGCCAGCCCGCGGTGGCTGAAGCCGGTGACAGTGAGGTTGCCCCGGAGCAGTCGCCCCACCGGCGGCAGGGCCTCGACCGGTGCGCCGGTGGCGTTGCCGAACAGGACCACCCGGCCGCCTGGCGCCGCCAGGTCCAGGTCGAGGTTGAGGGCGGTGGTGCCCAGCGGGTCGAGGATCAGGTCGACTCCCCGGCCGTCGGTGGCGGCATGAACCGCCTCGGTGAGGCCGGTGTCGCGGACGAGGGCCGGCGAGTAGCCCGCGCTCTCGGCCTCGGCGATCTTCTCGGGCCGGCCGACCGTGCCGATCAGCCGCCCGCCGCCCAGCAGCGGCACCAGCCGGGCGATCGCGTTGCCGATCCCGCCGCTCGCCGAGTGCACCAGAACGGTGTCGCCGGGGGTGAACCGTCCGGCATCGGTCAGCAGCAGCAGCGAGGTGGCCAGGCCGAGCGGCGTCGCGGCGGCCTCCGCGAGCGGTACGCCGTCCGGCACCGGTACCGTCAACTCGGCTCTGGAGAGCGCAACTTCGGACATTCCGGCACCCTTCGGCACGGCCGCCACGCGGTCGCCGACGGTGAAGCCCGTGACCCCCGGGCCAAGGGCGCGGACGGTGCCCGAGACCTCGAGGCCGGGGCGGTGCGGCCAGGTCGCGTAGCCGGCGTCGCCGCGGCGGGCCATCACGTCGACGAAGTTCAGCCCGGCGTACGCGACGTCGATGGTCAGCTCGCCCGGCCCCGGCGTGGGCTCGGCGGCCTCGACGACGGACGAGCTCTCGGCGCCGCCCGGCGCGGTCATCACCAAGGTACGCATCTGTGAACGCCTCCTGTGGGTACGATGTCCTTCGAAGTTCTACGAACGACGAAATTAGTAGCACCCCATTCGATGAATGTCGAACATCGCTGTTCAGGAGGCTCTCCTTGCCGCGCTCGCATCAGCGTCGTGCCCCGCTGTACCACCCGGAGCCCGAGGAGATCGACCTGCTCGACGTCCTGCACGCCCTCGCCGACCCCACTCGGATGACCATCGTCCGGACCCTCTGGGCCGAACCCGAGCGCGCTTGCGGCACCTTCCCGGTCGACGTCGCCCCCTCCACGCTCAGCCACCACTTCAAGGTGCTCCGCGAGTCCGGCGTCATCCGGCAGCGCGGCGAGGCCAATCGGCGGCTGAACGAGCTGCGGCGCGAGGAGTTGCAGCAGCGCTTCCCCGGCGTGCTGGATGCGATCCTCGCCGCGGCCGCCGGCCCGGCCGGGCCGGGGCCGGTCGCCCAGGAGGACTGAGGGGCCGACCGGCCGGAGGGTGGGGATCGTGCCGCCGCGCGGCGGATCGGCCGCCCGGCCGGGCCCGGTCAGGCGTCGGGGGCGGTCCGCGCGGGGGTGTCGAGGAAGCGGGTCAGGTGGTCGTTCAGCAGGGCGGGATCGGCCATCGGCACGGCGTGGTGCGAGACGCCGGGCAGCACGGCGACCTCGGCGTTCGGCAGCAACGCCCTTGCGTGGTCGGCGACTTGGCTGCTCCGGTGGGGGCGGCTCAGCTCCGCCGTCAGGATCAGGGTCGGAATATCGAGCGAGCGCAGCCGCTCAGTGGCGGGGCGCGGACCGGTGACCGGCTTGGAGCTCGGGAAGTGCGCCGTGCCGAGCGCGTGCACGGCCGACCAGGCCGGGTCGATCAGCCCTCGGGCGGGCGCGCCGCCGGTCTCCCAGTCGATGAAGGCGCGGGCGCGGGCGGCCGTCGGCCGGAGCAGCATCGGAAGGGCCCGCAGCAGGTAGCCGAATCGGAACCCGGCGAAGCACTGGGTCGGGTCCAGCAGGGCGAGCCGCTCCACCCGGTGCGGGGCGTGCAGCGCGTAGGTGAGCGCGATCCAGCCGCCGTACGAGTGGCCCACCAGGGCGGTCGAGTCCAGGCCGAGGTGGTCGAGAACTGTGTCCAGCCATGCCGTCATGTCCTCGGCGCGCCTGATCGGACGTCCGTCGTGGATGCTCCGGCCCGGATCGCCGATCAGGTCGACCGCGTACACGCGGTGGGTGGCCGCGAGTGCCGCGACGTTGGCGTACCAGACCGCCGAGGTGGCGCCGCCGCCGGACAGCAGCACCACCGGGCGGCCGTCCTCGGGGCCGCAGGCGTTGAGCCGGGTGGTTCCGAACTCGGAACGCGCGGTGGCCGGCGTCACCGGGACCGGCCAGCGGGCCAGTGCGGCTTCGTACGCGGAGAAGAAGGCGGTCTCGGCCTCGGGCGTCCCGAAAGCGGGCGGGCCGGCCGGTCGTGCACCCATGCTGCAACCCCCGGATCTGGCAGAATCCATCTGCCGAAAACAATCTCGCTGAGAAACACTCTCGCTCAGCGAGATACTAGATCCATCGGTGTTCCCGGTGGAAGCCCGGACGGGCCCGAGCGGACGGAAGAAGGAACATGGGAACGGAGCAGGGCTCGACGGGTGCCGTCGACAGCTCGATGCGACTGGTGCACCTGCTGCGCGCGCTCACCGTCGAACTCGACCTGCTCGGCGGCGAGTTCGCGAACGTGAACGGGCTGCATCCGACCGACCTGCGCGCCCTGATCCACCTGCTGGACGCCGCACGCGCCGGAATCGAGGTGACGCCCGGCCGGCTGGGCGAGCAGCTGCGCCTCAACTCCGCCGGGACGACGGCCCTGGTCGACCGGCTGGAGCGGCTCGGCCACATCCGCCGGGTGCGGGACACCCGGGACCGCCGCCGGGTGCTGCTCGTGGTCGAGGAAGGGGCGATGGAACTCGGGCAGTCGTTCTTCGGTCCGCTGATCAACGGGATGGTGGCGGTGCTCGGCGACTTCGACGCCGCGGAACTGGCGGTGGCCCGACGCTTCCTGCTGGCGATGACTCAGGTGGTCACGGCCGCCCGGGAGGGTTAGCGACTACGGGGCAGTGACGGCGGGTCGACTGACCGCCCGGCCGAATGACCGCCCTGCGGGTGTTCCGCAGGGACCCTGAGGACGGCCGAGGGCCCACCGGTGGGGAGAACCGGTGGGCCCAGGGCGGTCAGCGGTGGTGCTTCAGTTGGTGGCCGGCGCCGTCAGGTCGTAGACCGTGGCACTGCCGACGGTCCTGGCGGTGTAGTGGGCGGCCACCCAGGCGGCGATCTGGTTGGACTGCGAGTTCGAACCGCCGCGCACGAGGCCGCCGTTGAAGCGGGAGCTCTCGCCGGCGCCGTCGCCCGCGCTCCTGCCCCCGCCCGCTGCGCCCATGCCGCCGCCCTCGCCGGAGCCGATGAAGTAGTGGATCCTGCCCTCCTTCACGTACTGCTGGAAGGCCGCCAGACTCAGCGAGGGATCGGTGCCGTTGAAGCCGCCGAGGGCCATCACCGGCTTTCCGGTGGCGAGTTGGTAGCTGGCCTGGTTCTGCGAACCGACGGTGGCCGCGACCCAGGTGTACGAGCCGGCGTTCTGCTTGAGCAGATCGGCGAGCTGGCTGCTGACCCGGGCGCCGTTGAGCAGCCCGCCCATTGCGCCGCCCATTGCGCCGCCGGGGAAACCGCCGCCCATGCCGCCCGGGAAGCCGCTGCGTCCGAACTCCCGCCAGGCTCCGGCAGTGCCGCCCTGACCGCCCTGACCGCGCTGTCCGCCCTGGTCGTGCTGCCCGGGCGCACCGCCGAAGCCGCCGGGGAAGCCGCCCGGGAAACCGCCGCCCGGGAAGGCGCCGTTCTGGCCGCCTGCCCGGCCCCCGCGCTGTCCACCGGGAGGGCCGCCCGGGAAACCGCGCCCGCCGCGTCCGAAGCCGTCGCCGCTCGCCACCCGGGGCCCGGCGGTCACGATCGAGCCGGTGTGCGCGGTCGACACGGTGTCCAGTGCGTACGCCGTCGGCCCGCCGAGGGCGGTGGCCAGCCCGGCCAGGCCGGCCACCGCGGCCACCCGCCCGGCCAGTCGGCCCGCAAGCAGCAGTGCGGCCGCCGCCAGCAGACCGCCGACCAGGACGGCCCACCGCAGCCACGGCAGGAACGCCGAGCTGCGTCCCAGCAGTACGTAGGACCACACCGCCGTCCCGGCCGTCACCACGGCCAGCAGCGCCGCGTACGGCAGCTGCTTGCGGGCTCGCCACAGCCCGTCCACGCCCATGCCGACCAGTGCGGCGACGGCCGGGGAGAGGGCGACGGTGTAGTACTGGTGGAAGATCCCGGACATGAAGCTGAAGACCAGTCCGGTACAGACCAGCCAGCTGCCCCAGACCAGGAAGGCGGTCCGGGCACCGTCGGTGCGGGGGCGGCGCCGGGTCGCCCAGAGGCCGAGCGCCAGCAGCACCAGGGCGGCCGGGATCAGCCAGGCGATCTGGCCGCCGATGTCGGTGCCGAAGAGCCGGGTGATGCCGGTGGTGCCCCAGTGGCCGGTCGCGCCGCCTCCTCCGCCGCCCGCCGGGCCGCCACCGCCGACGCTGCCGGTCTCGTTGCCGGTCAGTCGGCCAAGGCCGTTGTAGCCGAGCGCGACCGAGATGAAGCTGTTGTCCTGCGAGCCGCCGATGTACGGCCGGGAGGAAGCCGGAACCAGCGCGACGATCGCGACCCACCAGCCGGCGGAGAGCACCAACGCCAGCCCGCTGAGCAGCAGTTGGCGCACCCTGCGCCAGAGGCCGGCCGGCGCGGCCACCAGGTGGATCAGCGCGAAGGCGGGCAGGACCAGGAAGGCCGCCAGCGTCTTGGTGAGGAAGGCGAAGCCGAACATCGTCCCGGTGAAGACCAGCCACCGGGTGCTCGCGGTCTCGGTGGCCCGCACCAGCCCGTACGCGGCGAGCGAGAGCAGCAGCACCAGCAGCGCGTCAGGGTTGTTGAAGCGGAACATCAGCGCGGCGGCCGGGGTGAGCGCCATCGCCGCACCCGCGACCAGGCCGCCCAGCGGCGAGAAGCGCCGGCGCACCGTCGCGTACACCGTGGCGACCGTGGCCACCGCCATCAGCGCCTGCGGGGCGAGGATGCTGAAGGAGCCCAGCCCGAAGACGCGGGCCGAGAGCTCCATCGGCCACAGGAACATCGGGGGCTTGTCGACGGTGATGAAGTTCGCGGCGTCCGAGGAGCCGTAGAAGAACGCCTTCCAGCTCTGGGTGCCCGCCTGGACGGCGGCCGAGTAGAAGGAGTTGGCCCAGCCGGAGACCGAGATGTTCCACAGGTAGAGCACGGCGGTCGCCGCCAGCAGGGCGAGCAGCGCGGGCCGGGCCCAGCGGGGGTCGTCCGGGCGGCCGCGCCAGGCCCGGGCGGGCAGGGTCTGCAGCCGGCCGCCCCAGGACGCCGGGCCCTTGGGGCCGTGGGCGGGCAACTCGACCGGGGGGAAGAGCAGTTGTTCGGCTGCGACGCTCGTACCGCTCGACGGGGGCTCCGGCGGCGGGTAGTTCGCAGCCTCGGGCCACGGTTCGTCGGTCGGAGGAGCGGAACTGGTCGAGGTCATGGCACCACGCTCGGGGCCGTCACTGAGATTCTCATGAGCCCCAGCTATGAGCGTGGTGTGATCTCGCCCGGGCCGGACGGCCGGGGATCGCGATCGTCCCCCGGGCTGGTGCGAGCCCACCGGCCGGCAGTGTGGGGATGGCCGTGCGGTGCCGGCGCCGCAGGGCCGGTTACGCGGACTTCGCGGGCTGCGGCGGGGTGATCCGCTTGCCCAGCCACTCCAGCGCGGGCGGGATCTCGCGGGTCCAGGTGTGGAAGTTGTGGCCGCCGCTGTTCAGGGTGATGGTGGACATCGCGGTCGGGGCCTTGAACGCGGCGACCATCTTCTGGGTCGCGGCGTAGTTCTCCTCGTTGGGGCTGGTCGCCAGCAGCAGCGAGACGGGCTCGGCGGGCTTGTTCTTCAGCCGCCACAGCAGGTCGTTCTCCCGCTTGAGCTCGGCGCTGCCGCCGAACAGGTCACCGGTGGTGGGGTCGTTGGAGACGCTGTAGTAGGCGGAGTACGAGGCGGCCGCCCGGTACGCGTCGGGCTTGCGCAGCGCGAACTTCAGCGCGCAGTACCCGCCGGTGGAGTCACCCATCGCCGCGCGCGCGTCGGGCCGGTCAAGCACCCGGTAGTCGGTGGCCATCGCCTTCGGCAGGTCCTCGGTGAAGAAGGTCTCGACCTTGGGCCCGCCGGGGATGTCCATGCACTCGGTGTCGCGGTTTCCGGACAGCGTCGGCTGCATCATCACCAGTACGGTGGGCGGCAGTTGCTTGGCCTCGATCGCCTTGAGGGTGGAGGCCGGGTACTGCAGCAGGCTGATCAGCTTCTCGGCCGAGCCCGGGTAACCGGAGAGCACCAGTGCCATCGGGAACCGCTGCCCGGCGTACTCCGGCTGGAAGTACTGCGGCGGCAGGTAGACGTACGCCTTGCCGGCCATGCCCGAGGCCGCGCCCTGGATCCGGACCTGCTGGATCAGACCGGAGCGGTCCTTGGCCGAGCCCTGCGAGGAGTACATCTTCTGCTCGCCGGTCACCGAGATCGCCTTGCCGCCCGGCTTGTGGTCGACCACCGTACCGGGGGCGCCGTCCAGACCGAGCAGGTCGCTCCAGGTGCTGTAGAAGCCGAAGTACGAGTTGGCCACCAGCGCGAGCGCGGCCAGCACCGCGACCTGGGCCACGAGGAAGGCGCCGATCCTGCCCAGCCAGGCCCGCCAACTCCGCCCGCTCAGTCGGGGCCAGAGCCACAACGTGGCGGCGAAGACGGCGATCGCCATGACGATGGCGATGATCTGCAGTGGAAGTCCGGTCAGGCTGGGCACCCGCCGATGGTAATTGACCTCTCCACGGGCCCTCGGGCGGCCCCCTGTCCGGAGGCCCGGTGGGCCGCGCCGACCGGTCGGTCCGAGGGCGTGAGGCCGTACGGCTCGCCGGGCGTGAGGTCGTACGGCCTGACGGCGACGGACTGCGGTGCCCGGGCCCGCGCGGTGCCGACGCCGCGGTCAGCCGATCGGTGGACCGCCTCAGCCGTCCGGTTGGCCGGCCGGTTCAGCCGCGGTCCCATGGGATCGGCTGATGCGCGGCCTGCCGCGGTGTTGCGACGCTGGAGGCCGTCCAGCCGGCAAGGAGAAGGCCACCATGAACATCCGCACACCGCGACCCGCAGCGACGGCCGACGAAGCTCTGGACCACCCACGCAGCCTGGCGGCGTTTCGCACGGTGAAGCGCCTGATCGGCGGCTACGCCGCGATCAGCGTGCTCACCCTCGGAGCCGTCTACCTGCTCCGCCACGACACCGGGCTGGTGAACCAGACGGTCTGGATCCGGGGCGGGATCGTCGCCCTCACCTCCCTGCTGATGCTCGCCTTCGCCGTCGGCGCCTCCCGCGGCCGCCGCCGGGCGTACCTCCGGCTGCGGATCGCCTCGGGCGTCATGACGGTGGCCATCGCGGTCCTCGTCTCGCTGCCCGGCTTCCTGCCACTGTGGATGAGGGTCGAGCAGGGCGTCTGCGGGCTGCTGCTGGCGGGTGTCGTCGCGGTCGCGAACGGCAAGCACCTGCGCACGCTGTTCGCGACCAGGTAGCGCGCGTCGGTTGAGACCGGCCTGACATCAGTGTGACTGAGCCGAGTCGGCGGCACCGCCACCTCCCCCCGCGACCACCACCGTCTCGCCTCCCGGGTCGGACCGGCGTCCGCCCGGCCCGTCGAGGTCGAGGGGCGGATCGGTCCGGGAACCGGCCCGGGAATCCAGCATGGAACCGGCCCTTACGCACGGTCCGGTCGACGTCTAGGTTCGGAGCCCAGGGGACCGGCGGAGGGAGACGGGCGTGAAACGCGTCGCTGCCAATGGACTTGGTGCCACGGATGTCGCTCGCCGGACGCGCGGCTCGCGCCGTCCGGGACCGTCCGGCCGTCCCCGCCCAGCCCGCATCCCGCGGACGACGACGGAGGAGACCGCCCGATGATCGTGATCGCCCACCTCAGCGACACCCACATCGACACCGGCCGGCGCAGTGTCAGGCGCACCCGGGCCGTCATGGACTACCTCGAAGACCTCCCCCACGACCTGGACGCGGTCCTGGTCACCGGAGACATCACCGACCATGCCCTGCCCGCCGAGTACGAGCAGGCCCGCAGCCTTCTCACCTCACGACACCCGGTCCTGATCTGCCCCGGCAACCACGACCGGCGCGCCGAGTTCCGGGAACACCTGCTGGGGCAGCCGGGATCGACGGCACCGATCAACCAGGTGCACCGCGCCGCGGACTTCGTCATCGCGCTGTGCGACTCCACGGTGCCGGAGAAGGACGAGGGCTTCCTGGCGGACGAGACGCTGGCCTGGCTGGCGGACACCCTGGCCCGGACCCCGTCCCAGCTGCCGGTACTGGTCGGCTTCCACCACCCGCCCACCCGGTTGCACGTCCCCTTCGTCGACGGGATCCGCCAGTTCGGAGCCGAGCGGCTCGCCGAGCTCGCGGACCGCCATCCCAACCTCGCGGCCTTCCTGTGCGGCCACGCCCACACGGCGGCGGCGACCACCTTCGCCGGCCGCCCGGTGCTGGTGGCCCCCGGAGTCGTCTCCACCCTGCGCCTCCCCTGGGAACGGCACGCCCATCCCCGGGATCACGTCCACCTGGACCAGCCGCCCGCGCTCGCCTTCCACGTCCTCGACGACGAGGGGCGGCTGACCACCCACTTCCGGAACGTCCATGACCGGCAGCTCGACGACTGACCGATCGACTTCCCGCCGCTCACACGGGACTTGTTCGTCTACATTGTCCGGGGGAGCCGCAATCCGGGGAGGGGACGCGGGTGAGCAGTCCGGTGCCGCGCTGGTCCGCGGCGACGAACGTCGTGCCGTACGTGCTGCTCGCGGTCCTGGTCGCCTTCACGGTGGTCGGCAAACGCTCGGAGGGCGAGTCGCCGCTCATCGATCTGGCCCTGTGCGCGCTGGCCGGGGCGTGGATGTTGTGGGTCCACACGCTGCATCCCGCCTGGCGTGAGCGCGAGTCGGTGATGGCGGTGTTCTTCACCGTGCTGATCGCGACCATGGCGGTCCTGGTCCTCAGGGACTCGTGGTTCGGGTTCTTCGCACCCGCGGGGTACCTGTACGCGTTCAGGGTGCTGCGCTGGCCGTGGCAGCAGGCCGGGGTCGCCGCAGTGGCGCTGGTGGCGGCCGCGGCGCAGGCGCACGGCCTGGACAAGACCACACTCCTTCCGCAGACCCCGGAGCAGCCCTGAGCCGGCCGGCCCGTACGAGCTGTCACGGCCGGCGTTCGGCTGGGTAGGTGACCGCTCGCAGGTACGCGTCGGCGAAGAGCTCGCAGGTCTGTTCGAGTGAGGGGAGCTCGTCGCCGAGTGCGGGGGCGAGGACGGGCCGCATCAGGATGTGGGTGACCAGCGGACCGAGCAGGAGCTGGATCATCACCGGCAGCGGCAGCGGCCGCATTCGGCCGGCCGCCACGTGGGGCAGCAGCAGCCGGCCGAGGCTGTCGGCCAGGCGCGGGAAGTTGGTCGCCATCATCCGCGCGGCGGGGCCGTCGGGCCGGCTGAAGATGTCCGCGAACACGGCGGGGAGCACGCGCGGTTCGTGGTTGAACGCCGCGACGAACGTCCGGTGAAGCGCCCGCACGGTGTCGTCGAGGTGTTCCGGCGGGTCGGCCGCCAGGGCCTCCAAGTCCGGTAGCGGGCCGTGGAGTTCGAAGACGGCGGCGAATAGGCCGTCCCGGCCGTCGAAGACGGTGTGCAGGCTGGGCAGCGAGCATTCGGCCCGGTCTGCGACGGCGTCCAGCGTCACTGCGCCGAGGCCGCGTTCGGCGACCAGTTGTGCGGCGGCCGCGATCGCGCGGTCGCGCACCGGCGGCCGCCCGCCGGGGTCGACTCCCGCCTGTCGCACCGCCTCGTCCAGCGCGGCCCGGGAGCCGCCGAGCCGGCGCAGCAGCGTGCTGCGTGAGATGCCGGCCGCCGCCGCGATCGCCGTCAGCGGGACGTCCGCGACGTCCTGCTGACGGTCCTTTGCCGCCGCCAGGGCCGCTGCCACCAGATCCTGCATGTGGAACATCGTACTACTTGACACCTGACACCGTTCCATAGACTCTATATGTAGGAGTTCCAAGCGGATGAGGGGAGCGTCCCATGAGCGTCGTCATCTCCGGTGGTGGGCCGGCCGGCATGATGCTGGGCCTGCTGTTCGCCCGGGCCGGAATCGAGGTGACCGTGCTGGAGAAGCACGGCGACTTCCTGCGAGACTTCCGCGGTGACACCGTCCATGCCTCCACCGTGCGGCTGATGGACGAGCTGGGCCTGGGCGAGAAGTTCGCCGCACTGCCGCAGAGCCGGCTCGGCAACATGGAGTTGCCGACGGCCGGCGGCGGCCTGGTGCAGGTGACCGACTTCGAGGGCCTGCCCGCGCCGTACAACTACATCTCGATGATCCCGCAGTGGGACCTGCTCAACTTCCTCGTCGAGGAGGCCCGGCAGGAGCCCTCGTTCACGCTGCGGATGAACACCGAGGCCACCGGACTGATCCGGGAGGGCGGGAAGACCGTCGGCGTCCGCTACCGCACCCGGGACGGCGAGGAGGGCGAGATCCGCGCCGACCTGACCGCCGCCTCAGACGGCCGGCACTCCGTGCTGCGCCAGGACGCGGGCCTGGTGCCCGAGGAGTTCCCGGTCCCGTTCGACACCTGGTGGTTCCGGCTGCCCCGGCACGAATCCGAGCAGACCGTCCCGCCCAACCTGCTCATGGCCTTCGAGCCCGGCGAACTGGCGCTGAGCCTCACCAGGACCGACTTCTTCCAGATCGCCTACTTCGCCGCGAAGGGCTCCGACGCCCGCCTGCGCTCCGAGGGCGTCGAGGCCTTCCGCGAGCGGATCGCCCGCCTGCTGCCCCGGTACGCCGACCGGGTCGACCACCTGCGGACCATGGACGACCTCCACCTCCTCGACGTCAAGCTCAACCGGCTGCACCGCTGGTACACCGACGGGCTGCTGTTCATCGGCGACGCCGCCCACGCGATGTCCCCGGCCGGCGGGGTGGGCATCAACCTCGCCATCCAGGACGCGGTGGCGGCCGCCACCCTGCTCGCCGAACCGCTGCGGCGGGGCCGCGTGACCACCGCTGACCTGGCCAAGGTCCAGCGCCGGCGCTGGCGGCCGGTGGTCATCATGCAGCGCATGCAGCGCGTTCTGCAGGACGCGATGTTCACGGCGACCCTCACCGGCCGACGGGTCGGTCCGCCCCCGCAGCTCGTCCTGGCCGCCAAGTACGTACCCGGGTTCCGCCAGCTCCCGTCCCGCCTGATCGCCCTCGGCCCGCGCCCCGAGCACGCCCCCGCCTTCGCCCGCCGCCCCCCGGCCCCGGTGGCACTTCGGTAGGCGGCCCGCCGGGGAGCGCGGCGGGGACCTCGGCCCGGTCTCGGCCCGGTCCGTCGACCTCACTGCCGGCCACTCTCCTCTTGATGAGCACGCCGTGGTGAGGTTTTCCGGACATGGTCGCAACCTCGGGGGGTGTCGCACGTCTGGTGGGTTGAAGGCGCCCTTCAGCTGTTGTTCCAGACCTGTTTCCATCACTTCCTCGGGAGGATCCCATGTCTTCGCACGCCAAGGTGAACCACCGCCCCCGCCTCCGGGGCCTGGGTCTCGCCACCGGTGTCGCGCTGCTGCTGGGCGGCGGGTTCGCTGCGCAGGCCGTCGCCGACACCGGCGCGAAGCCGGCCGTCACGCCGAAGGTCACCACGACCGGGGACGCGGCCCCGCAGACCGCGTCGAAGCCCGGCGTCTCGGAGCCCGGCGGCGCTCCGAAGGTCGTCGACGCGGGCAAGTCGACCGGTGCTCCGAAGGTCGTCGACGCGGGCAGGACCGGCGCCGGGTCCGCCCCGGCCGAGAACGCGCCCCGGGTGATCCAGCCGGGCAGCGGACTCCAGAAGTAGCAGTAGCGGCAGAACCACGGGGCGGGCCGGCCTCTCGACAGGCCCGCCCGCCCCTCCCGCAACGAATCGAGGCCCATGCAGTACGCCATTCCCGCAGCGCCGCCCTGGTGGTCCCGTCTGCTCTCCCGCATGTCCCGGACCGAGGATGTGCCGGTACGGGAACGCCGTCTACGGGCACTCGGTACGCCGTGCGACGACGAGTCGCCGCCCACGCTGACCGAGCTGTACCGGGCACGGCGACTCGACATGGTGCGGCTCGCCCTCTTCCTGGTGGACGATCTGCACACCGCCGAGGACGTCGTCCAGGACGCCTTCGCCGCCGTCTGTCGCACGCATGGCACCTCGCTGGACGGGCTCCAGGACCCCTGGGCCTATCTGCACACCGCCGTGGTCAACGCGGCCCGCTCCGTGCTGCGCAGACGTCGCACCGCCCGTGCCTACACCCCGCCCCACCAGGGCTACGGGCCGCCCGTCGACGAGGGGCTGCTGCTCGCCGAGGAGCACCGTCAAGTTCTCGATTCGCTGGCACAGTTGACACAGCGCCAGCGAGAGGTGCTGGTGCTGCGCTACTGGCTGGAGCTGACCGAGGTGCAGATCGCGCAGACGCTGGGGCTGTCGCGCGGCACGGTGAAGTCCACCGCGAGCCGCGCGCTGGACGTCCTGGAGAAGAAGCTGGGGGCGGCCCGATGAATCCGGATGCCGAAGACCGCCGACCTGCGACCGAGGACCGGCTGCGCGCCGCGCTGGCCGCCCGCGCCGCGCTCGTCACGCACCACGACCTGCGCCACGACGCGCCCCCGCAGGGACGCAGTTGGGGAGTGCACCGGGCGCGCAGGGTCGCACTGGCCGCGCTCGGTGTGGCTGCTGCCGTGGTGGCCGTGTGCCTGCTGGTCCTGCTGCCCGGCAGCCCGCTGGACCCGGCTCCGGCGCCGCCCGCCGGCACCCCGGGCATCACCGAACCGCCGCCGTCCGCACCTCCGCGCCCGGCCAGTCCGTCCGATGCGGATCCCAGTGTGATCGGCCAGCCGTAGATCATGTCCGGATCGCGGCCGGTGCGGCATACTCGCCCGCCGGTCGGTGCTTTTGGCGCGCACTCCCGTTGCAGCTCCCTCGTCTTCCGGAACGGCAATGTCAGGAAGCGGGGCCAGGTGATACCGGCGGTCACAACTGATCGCACTGGCCAGGGTGTCCCGGACGTCAGGCCAAGCCGCAACCGGCCTGGGCTTGGGATCGGCAATGCCCGCTGGCCGGCGGCGGCTTGGCCGTGAGGTCAGGCGTTGCCGAACTCGCCCGCCTTCACGCCTGTGAGGAAGGCGGCGAAGGCGTCG
Organism: Kitasatospora sp. NPDC001175; assembly: GCF_053598215.1. Classification (NCBI taxonomy): domain Bacteria; kingdom Bacillati; phylum Actinomycetota; class Actinomycetes; order Kitasatosporales; family Streptomycetaceae; genus Kitasatospora; species Kitasatospora sp. NPDC001175. The sequence continues at coordinate 257,715 of NZ_JBSFJU010000002.1, forward strand.
GCGGTGAAGACCAGGGCGGGTCCGTCGGGGTCCTTCGAGTCGCGGACGGGCACGTGGCTGGCGAACCCGGACGCGATCTCGACGCACTGCCCACCGTTGGAGCTGTAAGAGGACTTGAACCAGTGAGCGCCCGTCAGGTCAAGGTGTTGGGTCATGTGAGTTCCTTTCGTACCTCTCGGATCATTGCAACGGAATCGGCCTGGGACAGCGCTTCAACCTGTAGCCGATCGTAATTCCTCCGCCAGGCCATGACCGATTGGATGTCGCGTTCGAGATAGCCGCGTTGCAGCGTCTCTGTGTAGCCGAGGACAGTCACATCCCGAAGCGTCAGCAGTGTCACCGGCATGACGAAGGGGCGGCGCTCGCCGAGCTTGAACGGAGCGATCTGGATGATCACATTGGGGCGTCGACTGAGAAGTTCAAGGCGTTCGAGCTGTCCGTCCATCACCGCGACGCCTCCGACCTCGCTGTGCAGGCAGCTTTCGTCCAGCACCGCGTGAACAAGGGGTGCCGGATCCCGTTCTAGCAGACGTTGGCGGGTGGCCAGGAAGGCAACTCGCTCATCGGCCTGATGCTGGGTGATCGAACCTCGCTGCAGAGCGCCCGATGCGTCCGCTGTTGCGTACGCCTCGGTCTGGAACAGCCCTGGGATCACACCGAGTTCGAAGATTCTGATCTCGGCCGCCTTCGACTCGTGCTCAGCGAACTCGGCAAAGCCCTCAAGTAGTGCAGTGTTCTTGAGATGCCACCACATCAGTTCGAGCGTTCCGCCAGTCTCCAAGGCTGCGTCCGCTCGAACGGCGAAGTTATGGCTGGGGTCGCGCTTCGCTCGTTCGATGTACGACACGTAGGTGCCGGTGCAGAAGATCTTCCGGCCCAGCTCGGCCTGCGACAGTCCTCGTGCCTTCCGTGACCTGCGCAGTTGTGTTCCGAAGGCGGCCAACGGGGATGTTGACGGATCAAGATCGCTCTCGTTCAAGGTCTTCTTCCAACTTAACCAGAGGCGTTTGTCACGTTCAGGCGCTTCCGATCGTAGCGCCTAAGAGCGACCCTTGGAGCACGGAAAGTAACGATCAGGGTCGCTGGCCCCTGACTGATCGGAGCGCCCCCATGCCTACCTCCGACCGTCCACGCGTCGGGCATCTGCAGGAGCAACCATCGCTCCTGCATCACCTGTTGGCGACGAAGTGCGAGGAAGCAGATGCCGCCGAGGCCGTCCTCCTGGAAGCGCTGCGGTTGGCCGGGATCGTGCTGCCCTCGGTGGGAGTGGACCGTGCGGCCGGCCGTCGTAGCGGGTTCTATCTGGTGGATCTCGGCAGTGCCCGGCCCGACGTGGTCGCTCAACTCGCGGCGGTGATCCGGCTCGGAGTCGAGGCTCGGTCGGCGAAGCCGGTCGGGGCGACCGCATGACCATGGAAGGGGCACGGGCCTGTCCCGTGCAAGAGTGCGACGGTCAGGTCGAGTTGTCCGCCCAGGCAGTCGATGGCGTGTGGGATTGGCGCTGCCTCGGCTGCGGGGCCTTCGGTTACACGCTCCCGCCTGGCTACGCGGCGGCGCATCCTGGCGAGCAGTTCCTGCAACTGGTCGGCCGCCGAGTGAACGCCAGCGCGAAGCCCGTTTCGTGAACCGCGAGTTGATGTCCGTCGCGCTGCTGGCGCGGCGCGTACCCCTGCCCTGCACGTTCCCGACGACGGAGACCCCTGTATGACGTACCGTCCCACCGCCTTCATGAACACGGACTACGGAGCGTGGGCGGATCACCCGGAGCCGGCCGCCCCGGACCGAATCGCAGCAACCGGCAAGCGGATCAGTCCGCCCGTCACGCCGTCGCAGCCAGGTGACCAGTACTCCCGGATCCGGATGGGGTGTCAGGCCCTGATCATCAACCCCCAGGGCCTCGTGCTGCTCGTCAACTCGGATCGCAGGGAAGGCTGGAGCCTGCCCGGCGGCACCGCTCGCGACGACGAGTTGCCGCACCTCGCCGTCACCCGTGCCGTACGCGCGGAGACCGGGCTTGACCTGCACTTCAGCGACGCCCTCATCGTGGACATCACGCCCCACCCGTACGAACCCCGGGGCGTCGACCACGTCTTCACGGCGCAGGTCACCGCCCGGACCGCAGCCACCGCGACCATTCCGGCGAGGGCGCTCGCCGAGGTCGGTGAAATCGCCTGGGTCGAGCCGGACTCCATTCCCGACCGGTGCACCGAGGAGCGGACCCGTCGCATCTGGTCCGCCCTGCTGCGTCTCACCGATCCGTTCGCACCCGTGTACCACGTCGACGGCCGTCCGATCGGCGTCTGACCCGGAACGTCGGGCGGGACTCGGAGCCGGCCCTCGTCGTCTCTCAGGGAGACCGGAACAGTTCGTCCAGGTGGTGGTTGAGGATCGCCAGTGCGGCCTCGCCGGTGCGCTGGTAACCCAACACGCTTGAGCCCAGGCCGTTGACCATGGCCAGCAGTCCGGCCGCGGTCATCTCGGGGTTCCGGTCGGGGGCGATCTCCCCGGCCTGCTGGGCCGCGCGGAGCTGCTTGGCGAGGAAGCCCTCGAGCAAGTCGGGCTGGGATGTGCCGTGCTTCCCCACCAGTTCGGGATCGTTGAGGACCAGGGTGTAGTAGGCGGCGTAGGTCCTGGTGATCCGGCGGCTCTCCGGGTCGGTCGGCAGGATGCTCGACAGGATCGCAGTCACGATGCTGCGCGGTGTGGGCGGGGAGCCCGCCGCTCTGATCCAGCTCTCCATGCGGGCCTGGAGCTGGGTGCCGAGCCTGGCCAGCGCGTCCAGCAGAAGCGCCTGCTTGGTGGTGAAGTAGTACTGCACCAGCCGCAGCGAGACGCCGGCTTCGGCGGCGACCGCCCGCATGCTGGCCGACTGCAGGCCCTGGGTGTCGGCGATGCGCAGCAGCGCCTCGGCGATCTGCCTTCTGCGCTCCTCGTGATCCACCCGCACGGTCATGACGCGACCTCTCTCTCCTGGTACACCCGTATCATGCCGTGATACACATGTATCATGAGAATCAGCGAGTTCAGGAACGGCCAGGCCAGGGACCGGTTCCGCGCCGCCTACGAGCGGACCCTGGAGGAACTGTGGCCGGGGCCACGGACGGCGCTCGACATCACGACCGCCTTCGGGACCACCCGCGTCTACCGGACCGGGCCGCAGGGCGGCGAGCCGATCGTGCTGCTGCCCGGCTCGGGCGGAAATGCTCTGATGTGGCATCGGTACATCGACGTGCTGGCTCGGCGCCGTCCGGTCATCGCCGTCGACACGGTCGGCGAGCCGGGCGCCAGCGTGCAGACCGCCCCGATCGGTGACGGCCGGGACGGCGCTGCCTGGCTGGACGAAGTCCTGGCCGCACTGGAGGTGCCGGCCGCCCATGTCGTCGGCTGCTCCTACGGCGGCTGGCTGGCGCTCAACCACCAGATCCACCGGCCCGGCCGGACTGCCGGCCTCACCCTGGTGGATCCGGCGGGCTTCGCCGATTTTGGCCCCCGGTTCTACGCCTGGCTGATCGCCGGCGGGCTCGCCGCAGCCGCGCCGCGTCCACTCCGTCCCCGCCTGGCCCGCCTGGTCGGCAACAGCGCCATCCTGGAGAGCGAACTCATGGGCCTGATGCGCGCGTCGATGGGATTCCGTCGTGCACTCCCGGTGCCCCCGGTCTTCTCCGACGAAGAACTGCGCCGCCTGCGCGTCCCATCGCTGTTCCTGCTCGGGGAACGCAGCGCCATGCACGACTCACGCGAGGTCGCCGACCGCCTCGGCAGGCTCGTGCCCTCCGCCCGGGTGGAGATCGTGCCCGGCGCGGGCCACGCGCTGCCAACTGACCAGCCGGCCTTGGTGGCTGAGCGCATCCTCAACGTCGCCGGGCGGTAGCCCTGCTTGCTGGACCGACTCCGGGCCATCGGCTCTCCGCACGGCCGAGACGGATCCAGGACGCGCTCCGGGACCCGGCACTACGGGTGCAGCCGGAGCCTGATCGCCGTGCGGGTGACGGTGCCACGGAACACGTGGGCGCGCTTCTCGTATCGGGCGGCCACCACCGTTCCTGAAGACTGAGCGGGAGTGAGTTCTGTTGCCAGAACCCATGCTCAGCCGGGGTCGAGCGGCTGGTGGAGGTGGTGCGGGAGGTCGGAGCCCGGGCCGCTCGCGGGGTAGCTGCACCGGTTCGGGTCGAGCGCAGCGGTCCGGCCGACCGCAGCCAGCAGTTCGAGCGGCAGCTCCTTGTCCCACTGGCCGATGGTGAGCGCGAGCCAATGGCCGCGATCGCGGAACTGCCACGCCTGCATGCAAGCGCATACTCGCGCTGCTCTCCGCCGCGTTCACGGTGCTGGCAATGGCCGTGCTGCTTCCCGCGGCCGCCGCCAACGCGGCCTCCTGTGCAGCGCCGTGGAACCCGGCCACCGCGTACAGCGGCGGGTCCCCGGCCTCGTACGCCGGCCACAACTGGTCCGCGAAGTGGTGGACGCAGAACGAGACCCCGGGCGGTTCCTCCGGAGTCTGGGCCGACCAGGGGGGCTGCGGCGGCCAGGGTGGTCCGACCACGCCGCCCAAGGACGGCTGCAACTACCCGGACTGGGTCGCCGGGCAGTACTACCAGGCCGGCTCGATCGTCCGGTACACCAACGGCGGTTTCTACCGGGCCACTCACGACAACCCCGGCTACGACCCGGTGATCAGCACCTGGTACTGGGAGCCGTACGCCTGCGGCCCCAGCCAGCCGCCCGGCCCGGGCCAGTTCCCGGTCAGTGAGGCCCAGTTCAACCAGATGTTCCCGAACCGGAACTCCTTCTACAGCTACTCCGGGTTGACCGCCGCGCTCGGCGCCTACCCGGCCTTCGCCGCCACCGGCAGCGACACCGTCCGCAAGCAGGAGGCCGCCGCCTTCCTCGCCAACGTCAGCCACGAGACCGGCGGGCTGGTCTACGTCGTCGAGCAGAACACCGCCAACTACCCGCACTACTGCGACGCCAACCAGCCCTACGGCTGCCCGGCAGGACAGGCCGCCTACTACGGGCGCGGACCGCTCCAGCTCAGCTGGAACTTCAACTACAAGGCCGCCGGCGATGCTCTCGGCATCGACCTGCTGCACGACCCCAACCTGGTGCAGAACGACTCCGCCGTCTCCTGGAAGACCGCGCTCTGGTACTGGAACACCCAGCGGGGCCCCGGCACCATGACGCCGCACGACGCCATCGTCAACGGTCGCGGCTTCGGCGAGACCATCCGCAGCATCAACGGCTCGATCGAGTGCAACGGCGGCAACCCCGCCCAGGTGCAGAGCCGGATCAACGCGTACCAGAGCTTCACCCGGATCCTCGGCATCGACCCCGGCCCGAACCTGGGTTGCTGACGATCAGTCATTGAGTCAACCCGTCGACTCCCGGATCGCCAGGGCGAGGCGGTCGGGGTGAACGGACCGGCGAGGCTGGCGCGAACATGGTCGTCGAGAGCGCTCCGAGTCGTGTTCGTCCGGCTCGCCGGTCCCGGGTCGACCCGAGTCGGATGTGCTGATGGGAAGCCGTCCGGGGGCGACCAGTTGTCGACGGCAAAGCGCTGGTGCAGGCCGGCATCAAGGCCGGGGGTGGGTGTGCCCGCGCGGGTCGTGCGCTGTGGCGTCGGCGGGTGTGCGGGGCGGGAAGGAATCGGATCGTTTACGCACGATGTCGTGCGGATCTGATCTCTTGAGCATTGCTTGAGCAACGGTTTACCTTTGCTGACTACTTGTCAGTAGCATGCCGGTGCAGGCAAGTTCTGCCTTCCCTACCCTCGTAACGAAGGTGATCACCAGCTTGTCCATACGTACCTTCGCGCTGCCCGCGCTCGCCGCAACCGCGTTGTTCACGCTCTGCGGCTGCAATCCGACCACGCCGGCGGACCGGTCGACCGATGCCGCGGCCACGGCCGCCGAGGCCGCGTCCGCCCCGATCGCCCAGACCGCTTCGAGCCGGGTGACCGGCCTGGACTCCACTGGCGCCTCGAAGGTGGTGCTGGCGACTTCGGCTGCGGAGACCTCTACGGCCGGCCAGGCCACCACCGGCTCGCCGAACGTCGCGCTGGCCAGCCCGTCCCCGTCCGGAGCGCCCGCCGCGGTCGGCACTCCCGACCTGAAGCTGGACTCCTACGACCAGCGGACCGGTGAGGCCGTTCTCGCCGTCGCCGACAAGCCCGCGGCCGCACTCGGCCACAGCGCCTCGGCGTCAGCCCCGGCCTCGGCGTCAGCCCCGGCCTCCGCGTCCGCGTCGACATCCGCGCCCGCCTCGGCCAAGGCCGCGGCCCCGGCCTCCGCGTCCGCCTCGGCCAAGGCCACCGCGGCCGCCGCCGTGGCCGGTGTCCGTGCCGGTCAGCTGATCGACAGTCCGCCGTCCGCGGCCGCGCCGCGCGGTGCGCTGGTCGCGATCACCGACGTGCGGCCGGCCGACGACGGGAAGGTGGCGGTCAGCACCCGCCCGGCCACCATCTCCGAACTGCTCGGCGAGTCCACCGCCAAGCTCCGCAGTGCCCTCGACTCGCACAACATCCAGGTCCAGCCGCTGGTCAAGGACCTCAAGGTCTCCTTCGACGCGCACCCCGGCGGCGGGAGCGGCTCCGTCTCGACGGGGCTGCAGCTGAACGCGAACACCACCGTCCCGCTGCCGCACGGAGCTTCGGTCGGCCTCTCCGGCTCGCTCGAACTCGACCCGACCGTCGACTTCTCCTACCAGGGCGGCCGCGGGATCCTCGGCCCCCAGCAGGCCCGAGTCGGATTCGAGCTCGGCGCGCACGCCAACTGGCACGTCAACGCCGGACTCACCGCATCCGCCACCCCGATCCGGATCCCGGTGGCCAAGCTCCACGCCAGCCCCGTGCTGATGGTCGGACAGCTGCCGGTCGTGGTGAACCTGGACCTCACCCTCGCCGCGCAGATCAGTGCGGACGGCAGTGTCACCGTCGACGTCGAGCAGGACCTCGCCGGTAGCTGGGGCGTCCACGCCGACTACACCAAGGGGAGCGGCTGGACCAAGGCCACCGACCCCGGCACCACCACCATCTCCCCGGTCCGGGCCAAGCTCGCCGGCAACGCCTCGGTGCGCACCGGCCTGGTCGCCGAAGCGTCGGTCGCCCTCTACGATACCGTGGGTGTGAAGGCCACCATCGAGCCGTACCTGAAGACCACGCTGGACGGTTCGGTCGCCATCGACACCAGCGGTGCCGCACCGACCGTCAACGGGAAGTTCGGTCTTTACGGCGGGATCGACATCAACGGCGCCCTGATGGCGCGCATCGCCATCCTCGGCACCCCGATCCTGGAGAAGGACCTGCCGCTCCCGGTCTTCCACCGCGAATGGCCGATCGTGGTGCGCGGTGTCGGAAACGGCGCCGCCGGCAGCCCTGACGACGCCAAGGGTGGCACCGTCAAGAAGAACTGACGTTCAGTCGGTTCAAGCCTGTCCGGGGATCGGTGATCAGGACGATCCCCGGACGGGCCGGAGCAAGGGGCCCCGGCGGTCCGGCGGCGGAGCCCGCGTACCGTCAGGCCGAGAGCGGATGCCGCGAGGCGGCGCCCGCCGTGCGCGCCTGGTGCCTGCCGAGCATGGCCGCCGCGACGCTCGTCGAGGAGCGCATGACTCCGGCGAGGAAGCGGGTCCGCCGCACCTGGAGTGCGTGCAGTGCCGGGCCGTGGTCCAGGATGACGAAGAGGGTGGCGGCCAGCAGCAGGAGGCGCCAGCCGAGTATCGCGACCGGCCGCAGGGCTGCGGGCAGTTCCTCGATCGAGTGGCGAAGGCGCCTGCAGTGGAAGGGGATGTGGCGCCGTTCGTCGGCCAGGATCCTGGCGGTGACCTCGCGGGTGAGCGGGTCCGCGACCCGGTCGCGGACGGTCCGGTAGTACTCGACGGCGACCAGCTCGGCGATCATCAGGACCATCAACTCCAGGCGCATTCCCAGCAGTCGGCGGAACCGCACGAAGATCCGGTCGCTCCAGTGGCCTTCCAGGGTGGCGACGCCACCGGCCGCCAGCAGGCGGGCCAGCTGGCGCCCGTGGTTCTGCTCCTCCGCGACGAACAGGCGGACCGCGGTCGCGTAGGTGTCGTCCCCGGCCTGGTCGGCCTTGCTGATCAGGTTCCGGCCGTCCCCGTCCTCGCCGACCTGGAAGCGCTGCAGGCTGCGCCAGACGGCGGCCGGCAGGGTCGCCCCCTGCGACCAGTCAGGGTCCCCGGCCCTGGCCCGGCGCTCCTTCTCGGCTTCGAACTCCGCCACCCAGTCGGCGAATCCGTCCGTACTCATTTCTTCCCCCTGTGTGTCGGCCGTCGAATGAAGGACGCCCGTCCGTACGGACCGGCCGGGACTCGCCCCGCCGGTCCGGGCGGCGTGCGGACACACCGGTCCCCAAGGCGGGTACGCAGCGGAAACGGCGCGCCGCCGCGGCGTCCTCGACACACCGTAACCTAACATTGAACGCGTTCAAATCCGTGGCCGGTCGACGCGCGGCGGACCCCGTACGGGCTCTGACCTGAGGCCGCGAGTCCGGGAAGACATCGACCACCCCGCCCCGGACGAAGCGGCCGCCTGCACCCCGCTGCCGCCGGCCGCCGGAGCGATCCCGCTCAGCCTCGTCGCGACCGCCCTCCCGACCCAAGCGCTGCTCCGCACCCGCCCGGTGCGGGCGGATGCGGAGCGGGCAGCAGCGGCCCCCGGGGGAGTGCGGCCCGAATCGTCGCCATCCGGTGGCTCAACGGGTGAACTCGTCCACCAGCTTGACGAACTCTTCGGGCTTCTCGAAGAGCGCCACGTGCCCCGCGTCGATCTCGGCGTAGTGGCTGTCCGCGATCGCCGCGTGCAGTGCCCTGCTGTTCTCGACGGGCACGGTGGCGTCCTGGGTGCAGCCGATGACCAGGGTCTTTGCCTGGATGCGGGGCAGCAGGGCGCGGATGTCGACGCGGAGGTCGTAGTCGACGTGGCGCAGGGTGCCCGGGGTGGGCGGCATGTTGGGGATCAGCTGCTCGATCTGCTCGCGGCCGATGGAGTTGAGGAAGTCGCGGCTGAAGCCGGTCATGGTGACGAGCCGTCCGAAGGCCTCGGAGTCGGTCCGCCCCAGCTGCTGCCACAGGGTGAACAGGTTGCGCAGGTACTCGTCGCCGTCGGTGTGGGCCCATCCGGCCACCAGGACCAGCCGCCGTACCAGGTCGGGGCGGAGCGCGGCGACCGCCGCGGTGACCGTGGAGCCCATCGAGAAGCCCAGCAGGTCGACCGGGCCGGTGCCCGCGTTCTCGATGACGGCGATCACCTGGGCCGCCAGGCCCTCCACGGTCAGCGGCGAGCCGTCGTCGGTGGTGCGGTCGGAGCCGGACAGGTCCGGGGTGATGACGGTGCGGTGCCCGGTGAAGGACGGGACGGTCTGGCCCCAGTTCACCGCCGCGCCGCCGGATCCGGTGCCGTGGACCAGGACGAGAGTCGGGCCGGAGCCGGTGCGCTCGTAGTGGACCTGGGCGCCGGCGACGGAAACGGTTGCCATGGTGGTACTCCTCGACTCTCCCGGCCGCTGCCGGGGTGCTGCCCGGCGCTGCCGGGGCCGGGCGTTCGCTCCGGCACCGCCAAGACTTCCGCCGACCGGTCCGGGGCGGGAGAGCTTCGTTGAGCCTGGGATCGGCAGTCCCTGGTTCGGCCCGGGCACGGGTCGGGCAAGATGTCCGGCATGATCATCAACCGTGCTGAGCTGGCCGACTTCCTGCGCTGTTCCCGGGACCGGGTACGCCCGCAGGACGTGGGCCTGCCCTCCGGTCCCCGGCGCCGGACCCCGGGGCTGCGGCGCGAGGAGGTCGCCCAGCTCGCCGGGATGTCGGCCGACTACTACATCCGGCTGGAGCAGGCCCGCGGCCCGCAGCCGTCGCCGCAGATGCTCTCCGCGCTCGCCCGGGCGCTGCGGCTGAACGTGGACGGACGCGACCACCTGTACCTGCTCGCCGGGCACCGCCCGCCCGCCGCCCACGCCGCCGGTGACCACGTCAGCCCCGGCCTGCTGCATCTGCTCGACCAACTCCCCACCACCCCGGCCCAGGTGCTCAGCGACCTCGGCGACGTCCTCGCCCAGAACGCCGTCGCCCAGGCGCTGCTCGGTGGGGTGTGCACGGTGTCCGAGCACGGCCGGAACGTGGTCTGGCGCTGGTTCGGCGACCCCGCCGTCCGCGCCGCGTACCCCGTCGAGGAGCACGACCACTACAGCCGCCTCCATGTGGCCGACCTGCGCGCCGCCACCGGCCGCCGCTCGGGCGACCCGGCCGCCGTCCGGCTGGTGGAGCGGCTGCGCGCCGCCAGCCCCGAGTTCGGGGCCCTGTGGAACCTGCACGAGGTCGCCGTCCGCCGCCACACCCGGATGCGGGTCCTCCACCCCGTGATCGGACCCGTCGACCTCGACTGCCAGGTCCTGCTCGCCCCCGAGGGCGACCAGCGCCTCGTCCTCTACACCCCGCCGCCCGGCACCGACGCGGCCAGCCGCCTCGCCCTCCTCGACGTGGTCGGCACCGAGCGGTTCAGCCCGACCGGCTGAGCCCGGAGGCATCCGGGGCGGACGGGCACGGCGAACTCGCGTTTCCCTGGCGGCTGGTGACAGGTCGGCACACCGTCGGCCCGGCCGTTGGACCGCGACAGGGACGCGAGGGTGCCAGACTGGTCGGCATGCGGCAGCTGTACCCCCAACCCGTGGTGGTGGCACCGGAGTCGGACCGGACCCGGTGGCTGGCCGAGGTGTACCGCTATCCGGCAGAGGCGGCGGCCGGGCGGCCCTGGGTGCGGGCGTGCATGGTGTCGGCGCTGGACGGGGCGGCGGTGTGGCGGGGCCGGTCGGGCGGCCTCTCGGGGCCGGCGGACGCGGAACTGCTGGGCGTGCTGCGGGCGTTGGCCGACGCGGTGCTGGTCGGTGCGGGGACGGCGCGCAGTGAGGGGTACGGACCTGCCGAGGTGCACCCGGAGCTGGTGCGGGCCAGGTCGGCCGCCGGGCAGGAACCGGCGCCCGCGATCGCGGTGGTGAGCGCCCGGCTGGACCTCGATCCCGCCTCGGACCTCTTCGCCCGCCCCGCGGCGTCCCCCGGCGCACGGACCATGGTGATCACCGCACGCCGGGCACCGGCCGCCGCCCGGCGGGCGTTGGAGCGGGTCGCCGAGGTGGTCGTCGCGGGCGAGGAGCAGGTCGAACCATCGCTTTTGATGCGCGAGTTGACGGCGCGCGGGCTGTGCCGGGTGCACTGCGAGGGCGGTCCGCGGTTGCTCGGCCGGCTGTGGGCGGCCGGGCTGCTGGACGAGCTCTGCCTGACCGTCTCCCCGCTGCTCACGGCGGGCGAGAGCCCGCGCATCCTGGATCAGCGGGGTGCGGCGGACCGGACCAGGATGGTCCTCGCCGCCGTGTTGGAGGAGGACGGCTTCCTCTTCACGCGCTACACCCGGAGCCGGGCGGCCGGCCCCTCCTCGCGGTAGGCGCGGCTGTCGCGTTCGACCTGGTCGAGCACCTCGCGCGCGGCGCGGATCCGAGCCTCCAGGCGGTCCAGCACCCAGACCCGGGCCGCCGTCACCAGGCCGATGTTGCTGCCGCCCTCGGCGATCTCGCCCGGTGGGGTCCAAAGCCCGTTCCTGGTGCGCCGCTTCATGATGTCGTCGGCCTCGCGCAGCACCGCGTTCACGGCGCCGTGGATCTCCACCCGGTGGTCGTGGGACCACTGCGGATCCGACGACCGTCCGAGCTGCTGCTCGAACCGGCTGAGCGCGGGTGGGCTCTGGCGGCGCCAGCCGGTGCGCAGCAGCGCGTCGGCCCGGCCGAGCGCCGCGGCCACCGCGTCTTCGGAGGGCGGGAGCCGGCGGCCGTTCCGGTGGATCGTGCCGGGCTCGGCGAGCATCCAGCCCTGGGCGACGGCCTCGCAGGCCAGCAGTAGCCCGAGCCCCGCCCCGCCGGGTTCGTCGAGCCGGTCGCCGAGAGCGCGCAGCAGCTCGGTCCGTACGGTCAACGCCGCTCCTGGGGCCGGGAGTTGACCGGAGCGGAGGGTGCCGGCCAGGATGCCCGGTGCGATCGGACCGGGCGGTGGACCGTCGGGGTCGGCCGCCGTGGTCCCGTCGGGCAGCAGCTGCAGGCCCGGCGAGAGGCACCAGCCGAGCTCGGGGCGCGCGGTCATGAGCTCGATGTCCCGCTTCAGCGCGTCCTGCGGGAGCAGCCCGTCGGCGTCCAGGGTCCGCAGCAGGCATCCGGTGGTGCGGGTGAGTGCGTCCCGGTCGCAGGCCGGCGCTGCCGCGGAGATCCGTCCGTCCTCGGGCAGCCCGGCCTCCGGCAGGTCCCGGACGCCCCGGAGGACCCACTGCCACTGCCAGCCGTCGGGCAGCCGTTGGGCGGACAGCGAGCGGTACGCCTCCGGGAGGCGGTGCTCGTCGGGCACGACGGTGACCACGCTGATGGTGGGCATTGCTGCCGCCTTTCGGGAGGCTGACCGGCCGCAGCCGATGCTAGGGGCTGGTGTGCCGGTTGGTGAAGAGGTGGCCACACTGGGTGGCCGGGGCTGGCGTGCGTGCCTGCGGTGCGACAACGTGCATTCCGCCATCTGTCCTTCACCGCAAGGGACTTGTACGCTCGCAGCATGGTGAGAAGCGGGGGAGTGTCGGTGTTCCTGGTCGTCGGGGTGGTGGTGTACTTCGTCCCGACTCTGGTCGCCTTCCTGCGCGGCACCTTGAACAAGGGGTCCGTGCTGGTCGTCAACCTGTTCCTGGGCTGGACCTTCCTCGGCTGGGTGGTCGCGCTGGCGATGTCCTTCAGCGGCTCGCGCTCGCAGCGGTAGCGGCGGCCCGGGGCCGTCAGGCCAGCCGCCGGAGCCGGAGCAGGTCCGGGCGGTAGCCGTCCTCCGGGTCGAAACCAGCCTCGGCCAACTCCTTCGCCAACTCGTCGTCGGCCAGCGGCCACTGGTGGAAGGTCTCGTGGGCCCGCCGGATCTCCCGGCCACGCCGGTGCACCAGGTAGAGGTAGTCGAGCCGGATGCGGTCGTGCTCCGGCCGCTCGGTCAGCCAGGCGGTGTAGACGTCCGCTCCGACCCGGGCCTCGCCGACACGATGGCGTCCGGCCCCGGTGAGCAGCGCGGTGGGCGGGCGGTCCACGAACAGCAGGCCGTCCGGTAGCAACCAGTCGGCGAGGGCGTGCCAGACCTCTCGGCGCTCGGCGGGCGGCAGGCAGGCGATCACCCGGAGGCAGACGGCCAGGTCCACCTCCGCCGACAGCCCGAGCTGCTGGGCACGGCAGGGATGGACCGTCACCCGCCCGAGCGCTTCGCTGCCGGCCGAGGCCAGCCGGGAGAGCAGGACCGCCCGCATCGCGGCGGCCGGCTCCACCGCGTGCACCGGCACGGTCGAGGCGCCGAGCAGCACCGCGGTCACCAGCCCGGTGCCGGCGCCGAGTTCCACGATCCCGATCCGGGCGGCCGCGGCGGGACCGCGCAGCGCCAGTGCCTGGCGCCGGTACTGCGCACCGTGCAGGACGTCGTAGAACTCCGCGGAGACCGCGTACGGGGCCTCCGCGCCCGGCTCGCGGGGCGCCTGCTCCATCAGTCCATCATCGGCGCAACTCCACCGTCCCTCAATCGCTGCCGGGCAGCCGGACGCGCTCCGTTGCGCGGCCGTCGCCCTGTGTCGCCGCGCCGGACGGATGTGGTGAGGCGGCCACCGGGGCAGCCGGGAGGGCATCGGCCGCTTGCCGGGCGTGACCCGGCCGATGGATCCGCTGCCGGGTGAATCGCTGATGGACACCCATGACCAGGGGCCCAACAGCGAATTTTAGTATTGTTCCCCGAAACAGATCTTGACACGGGGACCCCCACTTCAGCGGAGCGCGGCCGACCCCGACACTGCCCAGGGGGACCGACCCGTGAGCCCGATTCCAGCCGCGCAGGACAGCGCGCCCGAAGCCGTACCGACCCGGTGGACCGCTCGTACGTGGGGCCGCCGGACCGTCATCGGCGCCGGGCTGGCCGCGCTCTCACTGACCGGCCTCGGCGGGATGTTCCGGGCCGGCCCGGACGAGGACGAGGCCGCTCTGACGGACCTGTCCAGGGCCGGCGGCGCGCCCACCGGAGAGCGCTGGCACGGCTCGCACCTGCAGATCATCGCGCACCCCGACGACGACCTGTACTTCATGAACCCGCTGCTCCAGCGCTCCATCGCGGAAGGCTCCACGGTGGCCACCGTGGTGATGACCGCCGGTGAGGCCGACGGCAAGAACAGCCCCACCGACGACGACCGGGAACACGAGAGGACCCCGACCGACAAGCCCGGCTACACCGAGGCCCGGCACAACGGACTCCGCTCGGCCTACGCGCTGATGGCCACCGGCAACCAGCGGGCCGCCTGGCGCCGCGAGGTGGTGACCCTCGGCGACGGTGCCCAGGTGGAGCGCTGCACCCTCGCCGAGCGCCCGGCGGTGCAGCTGTACTTCTTCAACCTCGCCCAGAACCTGCACGGTTCGGCCAAGGCGCCGGACGGCACCGGTGTGCGGATGCGCACCCTCTGGTCCCAGGACGTCCCGCTGGAGAGCACCCTGCCCGGCACCGGCTCGCCGGTCACCCAGCCGCAGGACTTCAGTCGCGACCGGGTCGTCGCCTGCCTGGTCGACCTGCTGAAGCAGCGCCGGCCCACCGTGCTGCGCACCCTGGACCCGGACCCCGAGCACGACCCGTACGAGCCGGGCATCTCGCTCGCCGACCACATCGACCACACCGCGACCGCCCAGTTCGTGCTGGCCGCGCTGCGCCAGTACACCGAGCAGACCGGCGAGCGCCCGGTGGTCGAGCACTTCCGCGGTTACACCAGCAAGTTCTGGCCGTCGAACCTGAGCTACGCGGCCAAGGCCGAGAAGCGCAAGTACCTGATGCCGTACGCGGGTTACGGCGCCCCGTGCCCGGCGAACGACTGCGGCGACTACCAGGTGCGCCCCGACCCCGGGGACTCCACCCACATCATCAGCACCGCCTACCGCTACACCCCCGACACCGACTGGCTGGTCAAGGACGGCACCGGCCGGCTGAACGCCTTCGCGGTGCTCGGCGGCCGGGTGGCGCACTGGGCCGAGCAGGCACCCGGGAGCGGGAGCTGGGGCGCGGTCCGCTACCTGGCCGGCGACTGGCTGATGCCCAGGCTCCAAGTGCGGCTGGACAAGGCGGGCCGGGTCCAGCTGGTCGCGCTGCGGCGCTGGGCCGGGGAGAAGGACGCGGTCGGGGTGGAGGTGGTGCGGGCGGTGCAGAGCACCCCCGGCGGCGACTTCGGCCCCTGGGAGTCGCTGGAGGGCCCGGACTACGGCAACTCCGACCAGCGGGTGCGCCGTGAGATCGGCGGTCCTGCCGCCGCCTTCGACGCGGACGGGCGCCTCCATGTCTTCGTCCGCAACTTCGCCCACGGGCTGAGCCACCGCCACGAGCTGCCGCAGGGCGGCTGGAGTCCCTGGCAGAAGCTCGGCGGAGCGCGGCTGCAGGACGCGGTGACCGCGTTCACCGGCCACGACGGTACGGTCCAGGTCTTCGCGACGGACACCTACGGCGTGCTGCGCTGGCGTCAGGCGCAGCCGGGTGGCGAGTTCCGGGAGGAGCGCATCGGCGTCCCGGTGCCGGTCGCCGGCTCGGTCACCCCGGTGGAGTCCGCTCCCGGTCGGCTCACCCTCTACTACCGGGAGGCCGGCAGCTGCGACGTGGTGGCCTACCGACAGGAGTCCGACGGCGAGCACTGGCCGCCGCTGCCGGCCGTCCTCGCCGGGCACGACGGCATCGGCGAGGTCGCGGTGGCCCGGCACGGCTCGGGCGGCCGCGGCGGCACCGCGGTCGCGGACCGGGCCGGGTCCGGGCTGCTGAGCCTGCTGGTCGCGGGTCCGGGCACGGCGGGGATCGCCTGGGCGGAGAGCGGCGGGCAGCTGGTGTACGCCCCGGCCCTCGCAGAGGACTCGACCGGCCGGATGGTGGCAGCGGTGATCGGCACCGACGCCCGCCTCCACCTCACCCGCCGGTCGGCCCCGGACGGCGGCAGCGCCTTCGGGCCCTGGACCACGGTCTGAACGCGCGCTCCCCGGGCGCTTCCCGGTTGGGTGCCCGGTCCGGCGCCGCTCGGTTCACCGCTTCTCGAAGGGGCTGGGCTGCGGGAAGTACGCGTTCAGGAACGGCTGCAGCAGCTCCAGCTGGTTCGCCAGGTCCTTGCGGTCCGAGACGGTGTCGTTGATGCAGAAGACGTCCAGGTCCCGGGCGGCGAGGATGCGGGCGAGCCGCCGCGATGTGCTCTGGTGCATCAAGTCCAGGTAGGCGTACTTGAGTTCGGACGGCACGGCGCGGGCGCTGTGGTAGCCGTAGTAGTGGTGCAGCGATGAGGCCACCGACAGGTCCGAGGGGCTGCGGAACTTGGCCTCCGAGGTGGCCTGGTGCAGCTCCTTGAAGTGCTCCTCGATCTCGGACAGCACCTCGCGTCGCAGCGCGTGCGGAACGTGCTGCATCTTCTGCACCAGCGTGCTGCCGAAGTCCTCCTCGATCAGCCGCCGGTTGTTCTTGGCCGCCGCCGAGACCGGCGAGTCCAGCAGCGAGGGGGTGGTGCCCAGCGGTACGGCCGCAACCGACGGGAAGAACTTGCTCAGCCCGTTGGAGTGGAAGAACAGCTGCGGCGAGATCGGGCGGCCCAGGAAGACGTCGTCGTTGAAGTAGAGGAACTGCTCGGACAGCCCCTCGATGTGGTGCAGCTGGCTTTCGATGGCGTGCGAGTTGAAGGTCGGCAGGACGTCCTTGTCGCGGAAGATCTCCCGGTGGCTGAGCACCTTGATCCGGGGGTTGGAGGTGTCCAGCCAGGGGGGAGTCTGGTCGTCGGTGACCAGGTAGACGGTGCGCACCCAGGGCGCGTTCAGGTGCAACGACCGCAGCGAGTAGCGGAGTTCGTCCCGGCTCATGTAGCGCGCGTCGTTGGCGGCCTCGGGGTTGAGGTCCCGGGCGGAGCCGTCGGCCTCGGCGCGGCGGCGCTGCCAGGCCGGGTCGTTGCCGTCCACCCAGGTGTAGACGACGTCGATGGGGAAGCGGATGTCCTCGGGCAGCGCGCGGGCGAACTCGGGCCGGGTCGGGACCGGGTTCTCGGGGCGGTCCCAGGCCTCCAGCCGGGTGAACATGCCGACGGGCGCGGGGACGGTCTCGTGCCAGGCCGGGACCCGCTCGGTGATCCGGTTGCGGCGCGGGGCGACCAGCTCGCCGTCCTCGGGCGCCCAGAACTCGATGTCGCAGCCGTACTCGTGGCCCATCACATAGGTGGTGCCGGGGTCGGCGTGGAACCAGGTCATCCGGATGACCTCGGCCTGCGCGACGGTGGACCAGGTGTGCTTCTCGAAGCCGGGCTCGGAACGGGTCGGTACGGTGGGCCGGTCGGTCGGCATGACCGAGACGTAGCCGGGGACGGTGGCGCAGAGTGCCGCCAGCGCCCGGTGCGCGGCCGGACGGTCGGCGCGCGAGACGGCGACGGTGGCGGAGGTCTCCTGGAAGCCGCGGACGGCGAAGCAGTCGATCCCGGCCTCGGCCAGGGCGGTGCGGACCAGGGTGAGGTTGTCGTTGCGGGCCTGCAGCGGGGCGGCGTCCGGGCGGAGGCTGACGATCTTCCGCGCCCGGCCGACCTGGATCAGGGTGACCCGGCCCGACTCGAACAGTGCGGGGTGGCGCTTGGCCAGCAGACCGCCGTGCACCGTGGCGACCTTCTGCTGGACCGAGAGGCTGCGGGAGAGCCGGTGGATCACCTGGGTGCGGAGCTCGTACGGGACCATGCCGGCGATGGCCGCGCGGCTGCGCTCGGGGAGCAGCCGCCGGTACACCCGGACGACCTTCGAACGCTCCGACTGGAGCACGCCGACGGTGCTGGGGGCGGTCGGTGCGACGGCCGACTGTTTCTTGGCGGGGAGTGCCGTCTGCCCGCCAGGTTCGCCGTCTATTCGCGAGCCAGCCAACGTATCCCCCTGGTGCATGGATTCCGGAGCTCACCGTCCGTCAGTCGGATCGGACACTTAATTTCATCACATCTTCATCCCCCTCAGTCTTGAGTCAAGGGGCGTCTGTCGCTCCTTCGGGAGATGTCGAGGCTTATGTCCGGTTTGCTGACTTTCGATGTGGTGTCCCGGTGGCGTGGGCGAGGCTGCGCGCGGCCGGTCGTTCCGGCGCCGCGGGCCCATGCCGACCATCCGTCAGCAGGCTTTCCAGGGTACCTCCGCATCGGTCCGTCCCCGACCCGCTGTGGCGGGAAGGCCCAGGCCGGAGGCGGTGCGGGGGCAGGGTCGAGGTGCCTGCGGTGATCGTGAAATCCACCACATTTCCATCCGTCGTCCGCCGGTGGCGGGCGGTTGGCGGAACTCCGCCAGGGGCCCACCGTGGCGTTGGTGGAACCGGGTCCTCCGTGTGCGTCGGGAGGGGATGGGGGCCCTCGATGCGGGAGGTCGGGCAGGGAAGGGGTTTGCGGGGTGCCAAAAAGTGATATCACTTTGCTAGGTTCGTGCCATACCGCAGGAGAGGAACCCGGTCCCATGACCACGCCGCACAACAACATCGACTCGGCGGACGACTTCGCCCTCGACGTCCCCACCCCGAAGGTCACCGAGCGCACCATCTCCGGTCTGCCGGGGCTGCCGATGCTCGGGCTCGTCCTGCTCTGCGTGCTCGGCGGCATCGGCCTGGCCATCGCCGGCGGCAACCTGCAGCAGGACGGTACGACCGGGGCCGGTATCGCGCTACTGGTGCTCGGGCCGGTGCTCGTCCTGTCCGGGCTCCTGCTGTCCCGGGGCCTGCACGTCGTCTCGCCCGGGCAGGCCCGGGTAGTCCAGCTGTTCGGCCGCTACCGGGGCACCATCCGCGCCGACGGACCGACCTGGATCAACCCGTTCACCAGCTGCCGCCGGATCTCCACCCGGATCCGCAACCACGAGACCGAGACCGCCAAGGTCAACGACGCCGACGGCAACCCGATCGAGATGGCCGCGGTCGTGGTCTGGCAGGTCGAGGACACCGCGAAGGCCATCTTCGAGGTGGACGACTACACCGAGTTCGTCGCCATCCAGACCGAGACCGCGGTGCGCCACATCGCCAACAGCTACCCCTACGACTCGCACAGCGAGGGGGAGATGTCGCTGCGCGACAACGCCGACGAGATCACCCGGAAGCTGTCCGCGGAGATCGCCGCCCGGGTCGCCTCGGCCGGTGTGCGGGTGATCGAGTCCCGGATCACCCGCCTCGCCTACGCTCCCGAGGTCGCGCAGGTGATGCTCCAGCGCCAGCAGGCCGGCGCGGTGGTCGCGGCCCGTCGCCTGATCGTGGAGGGTGCGGTCGGTATGGTCGAGGCGGCCCTGGACCGGCTCGCCGAGCGCGACGTGGTCGAGCTGGACGAGGAGCGCAAGGCCGCGATGGTGAGCAACCTGCTGGTGGTGCTCTGCGGCGACCGGGGCACCCAGCCGGTCGTCAACACCGGCTCGCTCTACCAGTAGAACCAGTGAGGAGCAGCACGCGGTGGCGACGGAGCGGAAGAAGATCCTGCTACGCCTGGACCCCGCGGTCCACGACGCGCTGGCCAGGTGGGCCTCGGACGAGCTGCGGAGTACCAACGCGCAGATCGAGTTCCTGCTCCGTCGGGCGCTCACCGAAGCTGCCCGGATGCCGGGCGATGCGGCCCGCCTGCCCCGCCGTGGCCGCCCGCCGAAGGCTCGCCTGGAGCCGGAGGGCCAGGAACCGGGCGACTCCTGAAGCCGAAGAGCTGCGGCCGGGACGGCCCGGCCGGGTGCCCGGCCGCGAGGTCCGGTGACCCAGGAGCCCCGACCCGGCCTTCCCCGGCTGCCGCTCTGCTCGCTCCCAGTACCGAGACCGACCCGTCGGCACCCAGCCGAGTCAAGCCGAAGCCACCCGGAGTCCGTCATGGAACTGCCCGAAACCCTCGCCGGAAAGCTCTACCTGCTCGCCTACGACCCGGAGCGCGAGCGCCTCACCTGCCGACGCAACCTGGACTTCCTGATGCGTGCGGCGATGCTCACCGACCTGCTGCGCCGGGGCCTGCTGCGCGAGGACGGGCGCACGGCCGCCGCCGTGGGGATCGTGCCCGCCGGGCTCGACCCGCTGCTCGCCGACCTCTGGCGGCAGATCCACGATGGCCGGACGCGCAGCTGGCAGCTCTGGATAGGCTGGCGCCGCCACCGGACCGCGCGCACCGTACGGGACGGCCTGGCCGCGGCGGGCTGGATCACGGTCGAGGAACACCGCGTCCTCGGCCTGTTCCCCGCCGCCCGGATCACCCTGCGCGAGCCGAGGGTGCGCAAGGCGCTGGAGGCAGCGGTCTCCTCGGCGCTGCGCGGCCCGCTCTCCCGGGTGGACCCGGACGACGCGGCGCTGGTGGCCCTCGCCGACGCGGCCCAGCTGCGCACCGTGCTGACCTGGCGGCAGAGGCGCGAGTTCCGGTCGCGGATCGAGAAGCTGGCCCCGGCGGCCGGTCCGGTGCCGCGTGCGCTGCGGCGGGCGATCCAGAGCCGCGACGCGATGACCGCGTCGTAGGGCGCGTCGACCGGCCCGACCTGACGGAGGGTCGCGCGTGCTGCGGCGGGAGTCCGGAGGCGGGAGTCCGGAGACGTAGAAGGCGTACCGCCGGTGGCTCAGACGGCCTCCAGGCGCTCGCCGCACCGGCTGCAGAAGGCCGGCGCCGCGCCCTCGGCCAGCCGCCCGCAGGCGGGGCAGACCCGGTCCAGCCAGCAGGCCGGATCGCCGCCCCCGGTGGGCCGGTCGGCCGGGGCGGGGTCGGCCGGTGGTGCGGACCGGATGGTCATCCCGGGGCGCCGCCGGTGCACGGTCAGCCAGGCCAGTCCCCGAGAGGAGGCGTGCAGCGCCCGCCGGGAGCCGTGCGGCAGCCAGGCCAGCGCACCGGGGGTCAGCGGCTGGGGCCGCCCCTCGGAGTACAGGGTGCCGCTGCCCTCGACCACCAGCAGCAGGACGTCCAGGTCCGGCTCGGCGTGCTCCTCGACCGCGCCGTCCGCCGGGAGGCGGACCAGGTTGGCGTCGAGCTGCCGTCCCGGCTCGGCGAGCCGCCAGAGCGCTCCACGCCGGTCCGGGGAGGCCGCGGCGACGCACTCGGTGAGGTCGGCCAGCAGGCGGGGGACGTCGGAGCCGGTGGGCGGCATGGGCAACTCCTGCTCTCGGGGACTGTCTCGGTGGGCCGGTCCGGGGGCCGGTCCGCGCCGGTGCCGCCCGGCGCGTGCCGGACGGCCCCTGGACGACTACGACTGCTACGGCTGCTTTCCGCCGCGGCCCGTTCCGCTGCGGCTCCTTCCGCCGTGGCCGCCCAGCCGGTCGGCGAGGACCGCGGCCTGGCTGTGGTCGACGTCGCGGCTGGCGGTGAGCAGGGTCAGCGGCCCGCTGTCGGCGATCTCGGTCAGGCTGCGCAGGGCCTCCTGATGATCCGGATCACGCAGTTCGGCGAGGTAGCGGCGGCGGAACTCGCCATAGCGCTCGGGATCATGACCGTACCAGCGCCTGAGCTCGGTGGACGGTGCCACCTCCTTCATCCAGACGTCGAACGCCCCGGCGTCCTTCCGCAGCCCGCGCGGCCACACCCGGTCCACCAGCACGCGCACACCGTCATCGGCGCCGGCATCTGAGTAGATCCTGCGGTACTCGACGTGTCTGGCCATGACCGGCCTCCGTGCAGCTCCTCGGGTACGCCCCCTACGGCCACTATGCCCCGCACCGGACCACCGCGCCCCGCCCGGGCGTTCTCGGCCCTCACCTCCGGCTTCCCGTCCGGTCCTCCTCCAAGGTGGCGCCATGTCGTCGCCGTTCGGCCCGAGTTGGCCGGACCGGGAGCTGTCGGCGGCCGCTGCTACGGTGTGCGGCATGAGTGCACGGGTACCGCTCACGGGCGGGGAGAAGGAGAGCCTTCGCGCCAGCCTCGACCGGCACCGGGACGTGGTGCTGTGGAAGCTGGCCGGCCTCGACGAGGAGCGGGCCCGGCGGCCCATGACACCGACGGGGACGAGCCTGCTGGGCCTGGTCAAGCATCTGGCGGCGGTCGAGTACGGCTGGTTCTGCACGACCTTCGGCGTCGAGGCGGAGCCGCTGTGGTTCGCCCCCGAGGACGACATGCGGGCGGGCCCGGACGAGAGCACCGCCGACATCGTGGCCTTCTACGGCCGCGCCCGGGCGGCCGCCGACCGGGTCATCGACCGCCTGGACCTCGACACCCTCGGCTCCTCCTGGTCCGGTGAGCGGGTGTCGCTGCGCTGGGTGCTGATCCACATGATCGAGGACACCGTCCGCCATGCGGGCCACATGGACATCGTCCGCGAGCTCATCGACGGTTCCACCGGTGACCACCCCCGGGCCGCCGACCCGGCGTCCCAGGGCTGAGATCACCGCGCTCCGGGGCACGTCAACCCACCGGGCGGCCACGGAAGTTCGCCGTTCCGTGGAACACCATGGTGTCCGGCTGGGACCGCGACTTCGAGTTGACGGCCAACCAGGTCAGGCTGCCCGGGCCGGATCCCGGTGGTCGGCGGGGGAGACCGGGGCGTCCCAGTCGATGCGGTGGTCGAACATCCAGGCCGCCTTCTCGGGCCTGACCAGCCTGGTGACCACGCGCATCAGCACGTTGTTGACCACGCGGCCGACGGGCCCGGCGGCCTTGTTGCTGTTCTTGCGGGTCGTCTCGTCGATGATCCGCTCGACGCGGGGTCGTCGCAACTGCTCGTAGGCGGCGAAGGCTTGGTCGTGCGGCAGGTCGCGCAGGCAGCGGGCGAGCTGGACGGCGCTCTCGACGGAGAGTGAGGCGCCCTGGCCGGAGCTGGAGGAGGGGGCGTGGGCCGAGTCACCGACCAGGACCATGCGGCCCCGGCTCCACGCGGGGACCTTGGGCATGTTCTCCATCGGCCCGGCGATCACCAGGTCGGCCGGGTCGGTCGCCGCGATCAGCCGCCCGGCCGGCGTGCGGTCCTGGGTGAACTTCCGTTGCAGTAGCGCCAACCACTGCTCGGCCGAGGTCCGTTGGGCTTCAGCCGTGGTCATCGGCTCGGGGTGGGGCAGGTTGACGAACCAGACGGCCGAGGAGTCGTCGAAGACCTGGTAGCCGATGAAGGCCTGCTTGCCGAAGCTCATGTTCATCTTGCCCCGGGTGGCGGGCACGCCGGGATGGTGCACCCGTGCGCCGAAGCTGATCAGGCCGGCGTACCGGGGGCCGGGTGCGGCAGGGTCGATCAGGGTGCGGACGGTGGAGCGGATGCCGTCGGCGCCGATCAGGATGTCGGCACCGGCCGTGGTCCCGTCGGCGAACTGCGCGGTCACCGCTTCCGGGGCCTCCCGCACGCCGACCAGCCGCTTGCCGTGCTCGATGCGGACGCCGCGGCGGGTCGCCTCGTCGTACAGGGTCCGGTAGAGGTCGGTGCGCCAGACGAACTGCGTCGGCGGCACCCCGGGCGGGTTGCCGAACTCGCCGAGCCTCTTGCCGGCCCAGTCCTGCAGCACGATCCCGGTCGTCGGGATGCCGATGGGCCGCACCAGGTGGCCGACGCCGACGACGTCCAGGGCGTCCAGGCCGTTGGGCGCGATGCCCAGACCGCCGCCGACGCCGTCGGCCGTGCGGTGGTGGGCCTCGTGGACGGTGGCCTCGATCCCAGCCTGCCGCAGGGCCATCGCGCAGACCGGGCCGGCGATGCCGCCGCCGATGACCAGGGCGGTACGGGTCTTGCTGGCCATGATTCCTCCTGCCTTCGCCCGAGGGCGTTCCGATGGCTCGATAGTTGCACTGAAACTAGTAACTGGTCAACTAGATACCAAAGAACTAGTTTCGGTGTGGATAGGATCGATGCATGAGCAGTCACCGGAGTTCCCCACTCGCCCTGACCGTCCTGTCGCTGCTGCACTACAAGCCGCTGCACCCCTACGGGATGCAGCGGCTGATCAAGGAGTGGGGCAAGGACGTGGTGGTCAACGTCGGCCAGCGAGCCAGCCTCTACCGGACCATCGACCGCCTGCAGGAGGCCGGTCTGGTCGCCGTCCGGGAGACCGGGCGGGAGCAGGCGTACCCGGAGCGCACCGTCTACGAGATCACCGACGCCGGTCGCGAGACCGCCCGCGAGTGGCTGATCGACATGCTGGCGGTACCCAGGCCGGAGTACCCGCAGTTCCCCGCGGCTCTCTCCAACCTGCTGATGCTCGACCCGGACGAGATCCCGGCCGTCCTGGAGCGGCGACTGCGCGCCACCACCGAGAAGCTGGCCGGACTGGAGGTCTCGCTCGCTGACGAGCCCGCGGACGGGCTGGGGCGGGTCAGCCTGTTGGAGATCGAGTACCTGCGCGCCGTGACCGAGGCGGAGGTCCGCTGGCTGCGCGCGGTGATCGAGGACTTCCACTCCGGCCGGCTGTCCTGGACGGCCGCCGACCTGCCGGCCGAGGATGCCCCGGAGCCGTCGGCCGGTAGCTGACCGCCTTGCTTCGCGGCGCCTCGGGAGGTCTGGTCCAGTGGAGATTAACGAGGGAGAACTTCTGTGCCAATGGCTGGCTTTGACGGATGCTCCGGCTTCCCGCCCGCCGGTGTGCACACGTAGCGTTGGACCCGGTGACGATCATTCAGCACGAGTCCCGCGGGGGCAGTGGTGGGTTCCGGACGTTCCGGAGAGCGTGGAACGGCCGGCGCCGGCCGGGAGGGGCTGCGGACCGAACGGGTGCCGAGCGGCCGCTTCCGGTGGCAGCTGAAGGCTCCGAACGGGCGGGTGGTCGCGGTCTCCTCACCCGTGTACGACTCCGCCCCCACAGCCGAGCGCGCCTTCGCCGAACTGGCCGCCGCCGGGCCGGAGCTGGTGGCCAGGATCACTCACGTCCGGGAGGGTCTGGGCTGGATCTGGGCGGTCCCAGGCGCCCGGGACGATCCGGTGGCACGCTCCAGCCGGGCGTACGAGCGGTACGCGACCTGCCAGAACGCCTTCCGCCGGTTCGTCGCGCTGCTGACCAAGCCGGACCTCCCCGGGAACAGGGGCCTTCCCGCCGGGCCCGGTCTTCCCGCAGGGTCCGGTCTTCCCGCAGGGTCCAATCATTCCGCCGGGCCCGGACTGCCGCCATGACCGGCGGGCGCCGACCCCGGCTGCCGGCGCTCCAGGTGCCGGACCGCACGGTCGACTGGGCACTCGGCGCGGCCACCGGGCGGCAGCTCGGAACGGCCGGGGCTCTTCACCGACCCGGCCGCCCCATGCACCTTCGACTACGTCGAGGGCCGCTTCGGCTGAGGCGGCCACCCGTCGCACCGAGGAGCGGGGCTACCGCCCGCCGGGCGCCGGACCTACCGACCGTCAGCGCTCGCTCCGCCCCGGTGGAGCGAGTCCAGCAGCGCCAGTTCGTCCGCACCGAGGCGCAGTGCGCCGGCGGCCACGTTGGCGGCCAGGTGATCCGGGTCGCCGGTACCGGGGATGGCCAGTACGTGCGGGCCGCGGTGCAGTGTCCACGCGATCCGCACCTGCGCCGCGCTCGCTCCGTGCGCACGGGCGACGGAGAGCACCTCCGCGCTGTCGGTGCCGCTCGCGCCGGCCGTACTACCGGCGCCGGCGATCGCGTAGAACGGCACGAACGCGACGCCCTGCTCGCCGCAGCCGCGCAGGAACTCGTCCTGCTCGGGCCCTGCGCCGAGGCCGTACCGGTTCTGCACGCAGACCACCGGTGCGATGGCCCGGGCCTCGGCGAGGTGGTGGGGGTGGACGTTGGACAGGCCCAGGTGGCGGATGAGCCCGGCATCGCGCAACTCGGCCAGTGCGCCGAAGCGCTCGGCGATCGAATCCGTCCCGACGATGCGCAGGTTCACCACGTCGAGGTGGTCGCGGCCGAGCTGGCGCAGGTTCTCCTCGACCTGGCCACGCAGTTGCTCCGGCGTGGCATGGGGCAGCCACGCGCCCGACGGGTCGCGGCCGGGACCGACCTTGGTGGTGATGACGAGGTCGTCCGGGTAGGGCGCCAGCGCCCGGTTGATCAACCCGTTGGCGGAGCGCAGCGGCGAGAAGTAGAAAGCAGCGGTGTCGATGTGGTTCACACCGAGTTCGACCGCTCGGCGCAGTACGCCGATCGCCTGGTCGCCCTCGCGCGGGACGGCGTCCGGGACGAGCGCTCTGCCGTGCTGCGGCAGGCGCATCGCGCCGAAGCCGATCCGGTTGACCGTCAGGTCGCCGAGCTTCCAGGTGCCTGCCGCCGCAGCGGTGATCGTCTGTGAGGTCATGCCGGAATGATCAGCGGACCGTAGACTGGCCGCCAATGATTCGGACATGGCTGAATCCTCGCCGGAGGCGCGGTGGCGGAGCTGGTGTTCTCGGTGCGGGATCTGGCGCAGATGCGCTTCGCCGTATCGCCGATGTGGGAGGTCGGTCCCAGCTTCCGGCTGCTGAGCTCCGGAGTCGTGCATCCCGTGCACCGGGTCTGGACCGGGCAGGTGCGGCCGCGGGTGACGGCCGCCGGGTTGGACCGGGGATGGCTGGCCGAGCTGGTCCCGCCGTCGGGCTACGTCCCGGACTTCCTCAACCCGACACCTCCCGGCCCGGCCCCGACCCTGGCGGCCGAGCTGGACGGCATCCTGGCCGCAGACACCGAGCGGGTGCGCCACGACCTCGACCGTCTCCGCCGCGAGCAGGGCGGTCTCGGTCCCCGCTCGCGCGCCCTGTACGCCAAGCCGCAGACCCGCCTGGCCAAGGTCGCCGAAGAGATCCGGACCTACTGGGAGGTGGCGCTCGCCCCGTACTGGGCGCGGATCCAGGCGGTGCTGGACGCCGACGTCTCCCACCGGGCCCGGCAGATCGCCGAGCGCGGGGCGGCTCACCTCCTCAACGACCTGCACGCCTCGATGCGTTGGGACGACGACACACTGCGGCTGCTCCGCCGGTCCAAGGCCCTCTCCCGGCAGACGGCGGGGCAGGGGCTGCTGCTGATCCCCTCGGTCTTCACCGGACCGGTCCCGTTCACCAGGGTGACACCGCCGGACCCGCCGCAACTCGCCTATCCCGCACGCGGCATCGGCTCGCTGTGGGAGGAGCGGACCGCCACCGGGACCGCCGCCCTCGCCGCGGTGCTCGGCCGCTCGCGGACCCTGCTGCTGACCGAACTGGGGAACCCCGCGTCCACCACCGAACTGGCCCGGCGCAGCGGGCTCTCCCCGGCCGGGGTCTCCCAGAACCTGACCGCGCTGCGCGACGCGGGCCTGGTCAGCGCTCACCGGGCCGGCCGCTCGGTGATCTACGCCCGCACCCTGGTCGCGGAATCCCTGCTCGCCGCAGTCCCTTAGCGCTCGGTCGCCCGGACGACTACCGCAGCGGGGCGGTGGGGCGGTCGTCGCGGAGGCGGTAGACGCTGTTCTCGCGGTCGAGGATGCGCTCCTCCACCAGGTCGCGGCGCAGGCCGGCATGGTCGGCGTCGCCGCCCTCGCACCAGCGCCGCAGGATCTCGTTGACCTCGGGCTCGGCGTACTCGACACCGGGCGTGAACGACTGTGCGGCGACGTGTTCCAGGACGACCAGTCGCTTGCCGCGCTTGACGGGAAGCCGGTTCAGGCGGCCGTCCCGGACGAAGGAGCGGAGTACGGCCCCCGTCTGCGGGGCGGCAGGGCTCGCCGGGGCGGTCGGATGCGCCGGGGACCCGGAGTCCTGCTGGTCGGTGGGGCCCTGCGCGGTGTGGGAGGTCATGTCGGGGGTCCTCGTCTTCGACTGGTCGGGTGCGGAGGTGGTCGACTACCGGAGCGGTCGCCGAGTCGCCGTCATCCTGCCGTTGCCGCTCGCGCCGGCGCACCCGAATAACGGGCCGCCCGCCCGAACGCCGGGTACGTGCCCGGCCGCCGGCGCCCGCCCGCTCCCGACTCCGCCGCGCCGGGTGCACCGCCCCGGCCACGGCGATCCGGACCGTCGGGCATCCGGGTGCCGACACCGTCGATGGGCCGAGTGGCGGCGCAGTCTAATGCATCATCAGTATTCCCTGCACTGCGACAAGTTGATCAGAATCGCGGAGGGGTGACGGGATGCATAATCCATCGCGTGATCGCTTCTCTTGATGACGTCGAGCGCCTGCTGCGCCCCGCCGGGTACCTGGGGTTCGCCGCGCGCCCGCTCTACCTGCTGCCCTTGCTGCGCACGGGCTGCCTCTCCGAGCTGTTGACCGTGGAGGGGGCGGACGTGGGCTGGGCCGAGCGGTTCGGGGCCCGGGTGCACTCGCTGGAGGAGCAGATCGCACGCCGGGAGGACACGCTCAGTGGACGACATCTGGAGGAGCTGATGGACCTCCTGCCGGCCCTGATCGGAAACCGTTGGCGCGGACGGGAGTTCGGGCTGGCCGCCTATGGCACGTACCGCGAGCACTGGCGCCAGGCGATCGAGCGGACCGGCGCGAGCCTGCTGGTGCCGCCCGCGCCCGGTGGCGGGGACCTGCTGACGGACAAGGTGCTGATGCGCGACTGGTTCGAGCACCTGGGCGTTCCGGCGCCGGCCAGTGTGGTGGTCGACAGCATCGACTACCAGCTGCTGAGCGGGAAGTTCGGGCCGGTCTTCGTCGCCCAGAAGCCGAAGGGCAGTTCGGGCGGCAACGGCACCTACCTGGTCACCGGCGAACAGGAGGCCCGTGAACTGCCGCAGCGCAGCCGCTGGTTGGTGAGCGAGTACGCGGGCGACACCACCTTCAGCTTCAGCGGCTTCGTGCCCCGGGAGGGGTTCCCCGAGGTGCTTCGGCCCGCGCTCCAGCTCACCGGCGTGGAGGGGCTGGGCTCGGGCTTCGGCGGGTACGTCGGCACCGACTTCCAGGCACCCGCCCTGCTGCCGGCCGATGCGCTGGCGACCGGGCGCGACGCGATGGAGCGGATCGGCCGCGGCCTGGCCGAGCTCGGCTACCGGGGCATCTACGGCGGCGACTTCGCGCTGCGCGCGGACGGCTCGGTGGCCACCCTGGAGATCAACTGCCGGGTGCTGGGCTCCACCTGGCTGCTCGGTGAGCTGGAGTTCGGTGCCGGTCTGCTGCCCACCATGGTCCGACACTTCGCCGAGCGGCACGGCCATGACACCATCGGGAAGCCGGACCTCGATCCGGTCGACGCAGTGCAGTTGACGATCCGTCACATCGACTCGGCGGCGGTGCTGCTGGAGGCGCCGACCGGCGGCGTGTACGCCCTGGAGGGCGACCGGCTGGTCTTCCGGCGGCCGGGGGCCGGGCTGCTGGAGTGCGGGCCGGCACGCACCCAGGAGTGCGTGCTGGTCAACCTGCCCCGTGCCGGGACCCTGCTGAACCCCGGCGGCATCCTCGGTCGGCTGGTCACCCGCCGCCCGCTGACCGTTGCCGACGGCCGCTCGCTCAACCCGCATGGTCAGGTCCTCGTCAACGCGATGCGCCGTCTGTACTCTTTCGTGAACCCGGCGAGTTGACACGGACGCCCGGCGGGACGGGTGGATCAGCGGGTCGCCGACGCGGCCGGCCGGTGGCTTCCCTGGTCAGGGCGCGGCCCCGGATCACCCTGCCACGTGCGGGCGCCCGACGGAATCGATGGAACCGACGGCATTGCTGATTCCGGCCTCCAGGTTTGGGGGTGGCGCTCCGGTGGGAGGTGTTTCATGATCGCTTCGGCCGGGAGAGCGACGATCATGGAAAGGGGTGGGCCGACGATGGCTTCCATGGGGACGGTCATGAGTACACCGGGTGGGGACCTGTTCGGGGCGCCACTGCCGGAGTCCGATCTCGCCCGAGGCGCCGACCGGTTCGAGGGGGATGCGCACGAGAGGCTGCGGCAGTCGCTACGGGCCGTCGAGCGGGCCTTCGGAGAGCTGGACGCCTGCGACGCCGTGCTCGACCGGGCCACCGCCCGGGGCCGGGAACT
The DNA here is from genome assembly GCF_053598215.1 of Kitasatospora sp. NPDC001175. NCBI lineage: Bacteria > Bacillati > Actinomycetota > Actinomycetes > Kitasatosporales > Streptomycetaceae > Kitasatospora > Kitasatospora sp. NPDC001175. Next base: position 287,545 of record NZ_JBSFJU010000002.1, read on the forward strand.
CGCTGGGGAGCTGGGAAGGCTGGTCGCCGCGGAGAGCGAACAGGACGTCCCACCCCTGTTGGACGCGCTGAAGGAGCTCGCCGACGAGGTCCAGCGCTCGGAGGAGAGCCGCCGGGTGGTCGGCCGGATCCTCGGCCAGGACGAGCCCGCGGCGCGGCCGGGCGCGCCCGTCCCACACCTCCCGGAGGAGCAGCTGCCGCCCGTCCCGTCGGTGTACGACGAGCAGCCGGCCCGCTCGGACGGGCCGAAGGGCGTGTCGGGGCTGCTGGCCGAGTTCGAGCCGCGCCTCAGGGTCGCCCATGCCGAGCGGATCCGGCAGGCGGCCGACCACCTGGTGGGGACGGTACGGCGGCTGGTCGGGCCGGAGTTCATCGACACCGGGTTCGTCCACGACTCGCTGGTGGAGGCCGATCTGACCTTCGAACTGTGGCGGCGCTGCCTCGCGGACCGCCGCCTCGACCTGAACTGAACGGCCGCAGCACGCCGACCAGCCACGGCAACCCCGGTCGAGCGCGGGCTGCGCTTGCGGGCACCGGTAGCGGCAGGCGACGGTGGGCTCAGATCAGCCGGTCGCGGTGGCGGGCCGCCCTGGCCCGGACCAGGTGGGCGAACTCCGCCCGGCTCAGGGCCTCCTCTCCCGTCGGCCCCTCCTCGTCGTCCGGGGCATTCTCGACGTGCTCGGCGTACAGCAGCCAGCAGCCGTGGACGGCGGAGACCAGGTCCTCCAGGAGGTCGCGGGCCGGGCGGCGGGGGTCGAGCGGGGTGAGGCGGACCCGGGAGAGCTCGGCGCGGAGTTTGGGGTCGTCGGCACCGTACTTGGCGATCAGCTCCTCGACCGGTGCGATCTGCGCGCGGAAGGCGACCAGGTCGGGCAGGACGCCGTCGGCGACCTGGAGGGCTTCGCCGACCAGGGCGGTGACCGCGTCGTACGGGGTCACCCCGGTCTCCAGCAACTGCAGGACGTGGGTGGGACTTTCGTGTGGGAGGGCCTCGATGTCGTCGGCGAAGCGGATCACGGCGGCGGTCGGGTGCCCGGACCGCTCGGCGGCGACCTCGGCGGCGGCGTGCAGCCAGTGCGCCGCCGCGACGGCCGCGGAGGTCGGGTCCACCGCGGTGAACAGCGCCTCCTGGCCGAACGGGTCCTGGCTGAAGAGCTGGTCGGCGGCGGCCACCTGGACCGGTGACGCGTCTTCCAGGCTGAGCAGTACGGCCTGCCCGGCCCGCCCGGTGAGACCGCCGAGCTCGGCGCTCTCCACGGCGGCGAGCTCGACCCCGACCTCGGTGCGTACGGCCGCGGTCAACTCCCGGTCGGCCAGGACGTGCAGGGCCCGGCCGACCTCGTGTGCGGACTCCAGCAGCGGGCTGTACTCCAGGATGATCCCCTCCTCGTCCGGGAGGTTCGGGCGGGTGATCGCGCGCAGCGCCTCGCCGAAGGCCCCGCGCTCCTGTTCGCGCCGCCAGTCCTCGCCGGTGGGCTCGAGCGGGTCGAGGGCCGCGGCCGGGTGGGTGTAGGTCTGCCAGGCGGCGGTGGAGAGCCGGGCGAGCGCCGCCGTCAGCCGGCTCAGCCGCGCGGGCTCGGACGCGTCGGGCACGGTGGCGACGCGGGTGGCGAGTTCGCCCTCGCCGGTCTCCCAGGTGGCGATGAGTTCATGGCGCGCCGGGTCGATGGCGTAGCGGGTCATGCGGACTCCTCTCCCAGTCGCCTCCGTGATACCACCTGTCGTCGGCGCTTCGGGGGCCGATCGCGACTTCACCGGCCGGAGGCCGAAAAGGATCCCCAACCCCGGTCTGAAGTACGGCTGTTGTGCGACTCTCGTACAGCCCTTCGATCAGCCTAGCGGGGTCCAGCGCCAGGGGCGGGGGCCGTGCCGGCCCTGGAGGCAGGCGAGCCGGTGGTGCGCCTGCTCCCGGTGGCGGTGCGGGGCGTCGGCGGCGCACTGGAGGGCGTAGCAGACGGCGCGGAGTTCGCGGATGGAACGGAGCAGCGGGTATCCGGGCCACGTCGTGACGTCACTGCCGTAGGTCGCACAGAAGGCGGTGTACTCGCGGTCGGAGTGGAGGCCGAAGGTGCGGTGGTCCACCGCGGTCGAGACCAGGTCCCACTCGGGCGGGCCCAGGGCGGTGCGTTCGAAGTCGAGCAGGTAGGCGGCGTCGGAGGTGACGGCGACGTTGCCGCCCCAGGCGTCCCCGTGGATCACCGTCGCCGGCCGGCCCGCCGGCAGCTCGGCGGCCCAGGCGGCGGTCAGGTCGGCGAGTCGCCGCCGTAGCCAACTCCGTTGGGATTCGGCCAGGGTGGTGGCGCCCTCGATGCGCTCGGCGAGGCGGACGAAGGGGTCGAGTCGACCGAGTCGGAGGCCCGCGGGAGGCGCGGGCAGGCCGTGCAGGCGGCGGAGCAGCGGTGCCAACTCGGCCGCGCGAGCACTCCGGTGGGGTGGCAGTTCGTGCCAGAAGGTGACCGGGCGCAGGTCCACCTCGACCGGGCCGGGGCAGTCGTCGAGCGGCCGTACGGCGGGGAGGCCGCAGCAGCGCAGCCAGTGGGCGACGGCGACCTCCCGTGCCGCGGCGGACCATTGGCCGGGTCTGGAGATCCTGGCGACGACTCCGTGCGCGAGGCGCCAGATCTCGTTCTCGCCGAGCCGGATCGGTACGGCACCGGCGGCGTGGGCGGCGGACAGCCCGGCGGCAGCGCAAGCCCGGGGCAGCAACGCGCGGGATGCGGTGGTCACGCCGTCCAGGGTATCGGCCGTGGCCCGCGCTCATGTGCGTTGTCGTCAATAGGTACTGGTGGCAGCCGAGTCGGCAGTCGGGTGGCACGAGGAAGGGCAGAGCTTCTCGTACTCGGTCAGCACCTCGTCGATCACGTGCTTCCGCTTGGCCTCGCAGGCGGCCGTCCTGGCCGCGTCCTGGCACTCCAGCCCGGCCTTGGCCCCCTCGAGGACGGCGATGGCCTGCCAGCCCTTGAGGATGCAGACCAGCTCGCGGCAGAGGCGGTCGACATAGTCGGCGACGGTGGTGAAGCCGTGCCACACCGCCCTCCGCTGCCGGGCCAGGGACTCGAGGACGGCCGTGCGGGGCCGAGGAGTTGCGATCGAGAAGTAAACACCGGCCGAGTGTGCGCGCCGGACTGTCACCGGCGCGTCGCCGGACGGCCCGGCGGTCGGCAACGCGGTGGTGACGCTTGACGGCGCAGCATCGGGCCATGGCTGGATACCGGGCACTCGCCGCCGTCGGGCGCAGCGTCGTCGCGCTGCTCGACCGGCACTTCGCCGAGCGGATCCCGGTCGGCCGCCGGCCGGAGGCGGTGCTGGCCGGGCCGCTGGACTTCGAGAAGGTGGACACCCCCGGGGCGGTGATCCGGCACCCGGCGGTGTCGGTCTACTGCTACCGGCTGAGTATCGACAAGGAGACCAGACCCGGTTGGTCGGCGGTGGCTGCGCGGGACGGCGTACCCCGGTTGCCGCTGCGGATGCATCTGATGGTCGCGGCCTGGGACCAGTACGTGGAGGCCGAGTTGGAGTGGTCGGGCCTGGCGGCGCAGGTGCTGGAGAGCGACAGCATCCTCACCGGGCCGCTACTTGACCCGACCGGGGACTGGGAGGCCGGGGACATGATCCAGCTGGTCGCGGACGAACTCGCGATGGACTCGCTGAGCGAGGCGTTCCAGGCGTTCACCACCGAGTACCGGCTCTGCCTGCCGTACCTCGCGCGGGTGATCCGCATCGAGGGGCCGGCTCAGGGAGCCTCCGGACAGGTCGCCACGGTGGCGGCCGGGGTGTCGGAGGTGCGGCGATGACCGGCCGGCCGCCGGGCCGCGGGACGAGCGGAGCGGTGGGCGGCGGAGCCATGGGTGGAGAACCGGTCTACGGCGGGGCACCCGGCGGTGGAGCCCTCGACGTGCTGCACCGGCTCGCGCTCGCGGTGTCCCCGGTCGACGCCAGGACGAACGGGCCGGTCGCGCCCGGCGTCCGCGCCGACCGGGAGGCCGAGGGCCCGGTCGACCGGTTCGGCCGCTCGCTGCTGCGGGTGCTGCCGCTGGAGGCGCACGGCGGTGGTACGGCCTTCGTGCTGCGCTACGGCAGCGGCAGTTGCGGCGGTGGCGGGGTGCGCGGCCGGACGGTGAGCCTGCGGATCGCGGACCCGGCTGCCCGCTGGGTCCCGCGCCGGTTCACCCTCCCGCTGTGGAGCCGGGCCGAGCTGGCCGAGGCCGACCGGCAGCCGCCGGGCATGTTCGTACCGGTGGCGGCCCGGCTGCTGCGGCCGTGGCTGCTGCCCGGGGTGGCCTACCCGGTGGCCCGGGGGGCGACCGGGCTCCGGCTGCGGGTCACCCTCGAGGGGGCACCGGTGCGCTGGCCCAGGGTGGAGGCGTTCGGCCCCGGCGGCCTGCGGGTCGGCTGGGCACACGGCGACCAGTACGGCCAGCTGCTGCTGCTGGTGGACGGCACCGGCGCGCTGCCACCGCCGGCGCCCTCGCACTTCGACGTCGCGCTGCGCGCCCACATCCCGGATCCGGCGGCCGCGCCACCGCCCGAGGCGCTGGACCGGCTGGACGCGCTCGACCCGCTGGACCCTCTGGGGGACTTGGTGGTGGAGGCCGTCGACCGTTCGCACAACCCGCCCCGGCCCGAGGACCTGGACAACGACGTGCTGCGTGGCATCGCCGTCCCGCCCGGCTATCTGACCGCCACCGGGGACGCCGTCCGGTCGCTCACCGTCGGCCAGGTGGTCCGCGCGCCCGACCTGCAGTTCAGCTGACGTGCCGACCCAGCGACCCGCGACCGAGGAGGTCCGCCCGTGCCCGAGTACCTGACCCCCGGTGTCTACGTCGAGGAGACCAGCTTCCGCTCACGCTCCATCGAGGGAGTGCCCACCAGTACCTTCGGCATGGCCGGGCGGACGGAGTACGGCCCGGTCCCGTACAGCGTGGCCGGTACGACGGTGGTGCCCGGGCCCGCACTGGTCACCAGCTTCACCGAGTACGAGCGGGCCTTCGGCGGTCTGAGCATCGACGGCGATCCCTGCTGGCTCGCCCTCGCGGCGCGCGCCTTCTTCGCCAACGGCGGTCGGCGGCTGTACGTCTCGCGGGTGTTCAGCTACACCATGACCGGCACCGGGCCGAGTCAGGTGATCGACCAGGACCGGAACTTCGCCGCGCTCGCCCTTCCGCTCGGGGCCAAGACCCCGCTGCTGCGCTGGCGGGCCCGCTGGCCCGGTACGGCCGGCGCCCGGATCAACGTCTCGGTGGCGTTCCGGCGCAGCAAGAACGTGCTGGTCGGCGGCCGGCTGACGGGGGTCCAGCCGGCCACCCATGGCTCCGCCGCCCACCGCTCCGCTCGTCCCGCGGCCCGGCGGCCGGCCGGTCATCGCCGCACCTGGTCTGCGGCCTGGCGCCCGCGCTGCTCGGCGCGACCTCGCGGCCGGACGCCGGCGGGCCGCGCCTGGAGGTGGGCTCGGTGCACTTCTCGCGCGGTGACACCTGCCTGAGCTTCTGCGTCACCGCACCGCTCGCCGAGGGCTCGCTGGAGCACGCGATCGAGATCCACTCGCTCTCCGACCGCGGCCTGGGCTGGTCGCGGGACGAGGTGCAGTCGATCCGGCTGACCGACGGCGGGCTGCGGGTGGTGGTGGACCTCGACCGGGCGCCCGCCTACGAGCTGGTGCGGGTCCTGATCCGGGGCACCGGGCCGGCGCCGTGCTACGGGCGGGACCCGAGAGTCCCCTTCGCCGGGCTGCGCGGCGGCCCGCCGGGGAGTCCCGACGACGGCCACGACGCCGTGTTCACCGCACAGTTGACCCGTACCGACCGCGCCGGGAGGGCAGACTCATGACCACAGCGGCCGGCACCGGCGACACCACCGGTCAGCCTTCGTCGGGTTCGGACGGCACCCCGTCGACGGCCGGCGGCGGCATCGACCGGCTCAACCCCTTCGACGGCCTGTTCCTGCGCGCCGAGCACCTCGTCCGGATGCAGGACTACGCCCTGGCGCTCGCCACCGCGGTCGGCGCGGCCGGCGGCCCCGGGGTGGTGGAGGGCTTCGAGGTCACCAACAGCCAGGGGGTGCTGCAGATCGGCGGCGGCCTGGCGATAGACGGGTACGGCCGGCCGCTGCGCTCCGGCCGGGCGGTCGCGCTGCCGCTGGCCGATCTCAGGCCCGACACCGACACCTACTGGTGGGTCGAAGTCACCTCCGCCGCCTGGGAGTACGGCGAGAGCGCGGTCCAGGGGACGTTCTGCGACGACCCCTGCTCGGGCGGCGCCACCCGCCGTCCGTACCTCGCCGAAGGGGTGCGGCTCAGGCTGACCCCCCGCCACCGAGGGCGCCCTGGGCAGCCGGCCGCCCGCTGACCGGCGGGGCTGGCTGGCCTCGCGGCTGTTCGCCGCCGAGCGGGCCGAGGCGTCCCCGTGGCCCTACGATCCCGCCGGATGGTCCGTCCTGCCGGGGAATTGGGCCCCGCCGCCGGCCGCCGCGACCAGGCCGACCGCGGTGCGGCTGGCGGTGGTCCTCCCGGTCGGCGACGACCACAAGGCCTGGGAGGTGGACATCTGGGCGGCCCGGCGGGAGCGGGGCGCACCGCCGCCGCAGCGCTACTGGCAGGGCCGGCTCGGGATGCGCCCCTGGGACGTCTTCATCGCCTAAGTCCTCCAGTTCCAGGCCCTGTTGGCGGAGCGTGCGCTGGCGCGTCCGCTGCCCGTCTCGGGTCTGGCCGCGCTGACCGAGCGGCTGGCCCGGCTGGACAATTCCTATCTGCGGCGGCACACCAAGACCGAGCTGGGAGAGGAGATCGCCCGGATGGTCGAGCAGTCGGGTGCCGGTCTGCTCGACGGCGCACCGGCTGCCGGCCAGGACCAGGTCGCCCTGTCGGCGCTGGGCATCCACGAACTCCCGCCCGCGGGCTACCTGCCGTGCAGCTACAGCACCACCGGCGACCTCCGCGCGGTGCTGGACCGCCTGCTGGGCGACGGGGTCGACCTGCGGATCTGCCAGTACGGCCTGGCCGAGATAGCCCAGGCGGTCCAGGAGGCGCAGCGCCGGGACCGGATCCCGCTGGCGGCGGCGTGCCGGCCGGGCGTGGACATCCTGGTCCCGACCGACCCGTGCGGGGAGCAGCAGGGGAGTTGGGTGGCCTTCGTGCGGCGCGCGGTCCGGTACTGCGGCGGGGAGGGCGCGGTCGCGGCCGAGTCCGCTGTGAATTGAGCTGCGCAGCGGTACCGGAGGTCAACCGGTTACCCTCGGTTGTCGAAAGGTGACGTTGGGGTGACGAAGTGCGCATACCATCTGCAGGTCGGGCTTCGAGCAGGAGGGCCGTCCATGCACGCACAGTTCCCGGAGTCGCCGGTACTGATCCCCGGACAGGGGCAGGCGCCGACTCTGCATCTCTTCGGCGGGCCGCGGGTGGTCCAGGCAGGGCGACGGCTGGAGGTTCCCGAGGGGAGCAAACGGCTGCTGGCCTTCGTGGCCCTGAACGGCGGCCGGGTCGAACGGCGGCATGCCGCAGGAGTGTTGTGGCCACTCGGCGACGACCTGCGGGCCGCGGGCAATCTGCGCTCCGCGCTGTGGCGGCTGAGAGCCGCCGGCATCGACATCCTGGACTCCGACAAGTACGCGCTCAAGGTGCGCGAACACACCGTGGTCGACCTCTACGTCCTCTGCGACTGGGCGGGCCGGCTGATCGACGGTACGGCCACCGCCGGGGACCTCTGCGCGCTCAAGTGGCGGGCGGACGCGCTCGATCTGCTGCCCGGCTGGTACGACGACTGGGTGCTGATCGAGCGCGAGAGGATCAGGCAGCGGCTGCTGCACGCGCTGGAGGCGCAGAGCCGCCATCTGGTCCGGGCCGGGCGGTTCGCGGAGGCGGTGGAGTCCGCGATGGTGGCGGTCGGTGTGGAGCCGCTGCGCGAGAGCGCCCAGCGCTCGCTGATCGAGGCGCACCTAGCCGAGGGCAACCTGGTGGAGGCGCTGCGCAGTTACGACGCCTACCGCAGCCTCACCCGGCGTGAGCTCGGGGTCGAGCCCGGCGGCGAGCTGGCGGCGCTGCTGCGGATGTACTGCGAGTCCGGCCGCCGCCGGCTGCGGACGGAGGGGGCGGGCCGCTCCTGAGCCGGCGCCCGCGGAGCTCCCGCACGCCGGTGCGCCGGGCCCGCCGAGTCCGTCGACCTGCTGGTCCGGCGTTCAGGTCCCGTTCGGCGGTGTCGGGTTCCGTGTCGGCGTCAGGCTCCCTACGGCAGCGCCACTTCCGGGTGGCGCTAGTTGCCGGGTGGCGACGCCGGGTCCGGTTCCCCGGTCGTGTCGAGTTCGCCGGGTAGGCGTCACGTCCCGTACATCAGCAGGCTCAGCGCGGCGAGGGTGACGGCGGCGCCGGAGGTGAGGAAGACGTACTCCAGCCAGCGGCGCTCGCGCCCGTCCAGCAGTACCTGGGCCGGATCGGCGGGGTCGTAGGTGATCCACACCCGGCTGCCGTCGGTCAGGCAGCGGGAGCGGCTGGACGGTACCGGGGAGAACACCTCCACCACCTCGCCGTCCGCGGTGGTGAACTGCAGCAGCGGGCGTGGGCTGCCCAGCAGGTCCTCGGCGCTCAGCGCCCGGTACCTGACCAGCGCCCGGGCCGGCAGCCCCACCCGCCGCAGCCGCCGGATCTCCCGCAGCCCGGCCCGCCCCGCGAGCAGGGCCAGCAGGCCGCCGAGCCCCGCGAACAGTGCCGGACCGATCCAGAGCGTGCCGCCCATCGTCCCATCCCCCTGCTCCAGTGAACTTCCGGTGAACTCTGCCGACTTTCCGGGCGGTGGAATTCCCGGTTCTGATGTGACCTTCCCCTCGCCGAACCGGGGGGCTCGTCGATTTCCGCTAATTTCCGCGGACCAAGGAAGCGGTGCAGCCCTCTCCAGTCTGCGCCCGTTGCCGCCGGTCCACCCCTCTGTCCTGCGGATATTCCGGACCGCCCGGTCCGGGGCCGGGCCGGGGAGCGGCCGGGACGCGTCAAGACGGCGTCAGGAGAGCAGTGTTCATGGTCAACACGCCGTCAGGAGGTCTTGCGATACCGTGGATCCGGCCTAGCGTCGGTGGTGCCCTTCTCCGGGTCGAGGACGATCCGCAGAGCATTCCGCAGAGCTTTCCTTCGCAGCAGGAGGCCCGCTGTGACCAGCACCGAAACCGCCCCGGAAGAGCCTGACGAACATACCGCCAGGTACGTCCCGGTCCGGAGCGTCGGAACCGCGAGCGTGCTCCGGTTCTTCCGCCGACGGGACGGCAGCCGCTGTGTCCTGGCCTTTGGTTCGGCCGCGGATGCGCGCGAACTGCTCGGTCCCGAACAGGAGTTGATCGATCTGGCGCTCCCCGCACTGCGGGAGATGATCGCCCCTCTGGGCGTCCGGCACATCGTCCTGGATCCCAAACTGGTCGCCCCCGCCGTCACCGACACCCCGCAGCGCCCGTTCACCGCACTGGAGCCCCAGCGGTGAGCGCACTGCCGGTGCCCGCCGCGCGGCTGGACGAGCTGGATGTCGCCTTACTGCGGGCGCTGCGCGCCGACGGACGCGCCCCGGCGGGCATGCTCGCCGAGCGGCTGTGCGTGACCGAGGCCGCCGTGAACGCCCGGCTGCGGCGGCTGGCCGCCGACGGGGTCCTCACCGGGGTGCGCGCCGAGGTGGACCCCTCCGCCCTGGGGCGGCCGCTGCTGGCGGTGGTCCGGGTCCGCTACGGTCCGAACCCACTGGATTTCACCCGTTTGGCGGAACATTTCCCGGCCGTCCAGTCCGGGCTCGCCCTCGCCGGCGAGGCCGACCTTGAACTGCACCTCGCCTGCGTCGACCGGTGGGAGCTCCGCGCGGTGGTGCACGGGCTGCGCCAGGCCGGAGCCGCTCACGTTCACGCGGAACTCGTCCTCCGCCGTCTCACCGCCCACTGAACCGGCGGGGTGCCGGCCCCGCGGGGTGGCGGCGGGGAAGTCCCCTGCGGGGCGCGGGAGACCGCGCCCCGCAGGAGCTGGTGCCCCGCCCCCGAGAAGGTCCGCCGGGGCCCGCGAGGTGATGCGCCGCCCTGCCGCCCGGCAGATGCTGAGGACATGTCCCACCACCTCAGCGGACCCGGCGGCCGCTCTCCCCGTGGCGACCCGAGACTCGACCTCACCGACGTGTACGCGTTCGCGGTGCACGGCGGCCGCACCGTGCTGATCATGAACGTCCATCCGGACGCCCCGGCCAAGGGAGCCGCCTTCCACCCGGGCGCGGTCTACCGTCTCAACATCGACACCGACGGCGACCACCGCGCCGACGTGGCCTACAGCTTCGTCTTCTCCGACCCCGCGGACGGCCCGCAGACCGCCGCCGTGCACCGGGCCACCGGCGAGCAGGCCCGCGCGCACCAGGTCGGCGGGAAGCAGCTGCTCACCGGCGTCCCGGTCGGTCTGGACATCGAGCCCGCCGTGGTCGTGGACCACACCTTCAAGTTCTTCGCCGGGCTGCGCAGCGACCCGTTCTTCGTCGACCTGGACGGCATCGTCAAGGGCTTCCAGTGGACCGGCGTGGACTGGAGCGGCGACAAGAACGTCCTGGGCATCGTGCTGGAGCTGGCCGACGAGGACCTGGGCACCGAGGGGCCGTTCGGCGTCTGGGCCAGGGTGAGCCTGCACGAGAACGGGCGGCTGACCCCGGTCGACCGCGGCGCCCACCCGTCCCTGATCGCGTACTTCGCCGAGAACGACGACGCCAGGGCCGCCTACAACGCCGGGGAGCCCGCCGACGACCTGGCGACCCATCTGGCGCCGTTCGCCGCCGTGCTGCAGCACACCGGCGGCTACGAGCGGGCCGCCGCCGAGCAGGCCCTGCGCACCGTCCTGCCGGACATCCTGCGCTACGACCGCAGCAGGCCCGCGGCTTACCCGAACGGCCGGACCCTCACCGACGACGTGACCTCCGCCCGGCTCGCCATGGTCACCGGCGGCAGGATCACCACCGACCACATCCCCGCCCACACCGACCTGCTGCACGACTTCCCCTACCTCGGCAACCCCCACCACGCCAGACGCCCGTAGCACTCCTGGCGCCTGGCCGGCTTATCGTGGGACCGGACGTACACGCGAGCGAGGAACGATCCCCCGTGGCCGCTGGTGGCGGAACCCTGCGCGTCTACCTCGGCGCCGCGCCGGGAGTCGGCAAGACCTACGCCATGCTGGCCGAGGGCCGGCGGCTGCGTGCGGGCGGCCTGGACGTGGTGGTCGCGCTGGCCGAGACGTACGGGCGGCGCGGCACCGAGGAGCAGCTCGGCGACCTCCCGGTGGTGCCGCGCCGCGCCGTGCACTACCGGGGCATGGCGCTCACCGAGATGGACCTGGACGCGGTGCTCGCCCGCCACCCGGCCCTGGCACTGGTGGACGAGCTCGCCCACACCAATGCCCCCGGCAGCCGCAACACCAAGCGCTGGCAGGACGTCCGGGAGCTGCTGCGGGCGGGCGTCGACGTGGCCACCACCCTCAACATCCAGCACCTGGAGAGCCTGAGCGACGTGGTCGAGCAGATCACCGGGATCGTGCAGCGCGAGCAGATCCCCGACGCCGTGGTGCGCGCCGCCGACCGGATCGAACTGGTCGACCTCAGTCCGGAGGCGCTGCGCACCCGGATGGCACAGGGCGAGCTCTACCCGAGCGACCGGATCGACGTCGCCCTGGACAACTACTTCCGCGCCGGGAACCTGGGCGCGCTGCGCGAGCTCGCGCTGCTCTGGCTGGCCGACCGGGTGGAGGAGGAACTCGCCGACTACCGTGCCAGGCACGGCATCCGGGCACCCTGGGAGACCAAGGAGCGGATCCTGGTCGCGCTCAACGGCACCCGGCAGGGCGAGCACCTGGTCCGGCGCGGTGCCAGGACGGCCGCCCGGGTCCACGGCGACCTGATCGGCGTTCACGTCCGCACGGACGACGGAGCCATCCAGCACGAACCGCCGGGCCTGGCCGCGCAGCGCGCCCTGCTGCGCGAACTGCACGGCAGCTACGTGGAGATCGGCGGGACCGACGTCGCCAGGACCCTGGTGGACTTCGCCCGGACGGAGAGCGCCACCCAGATCCTGCTCGGCCCGACCGGCCGGTCCCGGTTGCGGGAGCTGCTGACCGGCTCGGTGATCAACCGGGTGATCCGGATGGCCGGACCGATCGACATCCGGGTACTGCCACCGCCGTCCCCCGAGCAGACGGCGCTGCCGAGGGCCCCGCGCCCCCGCCGGCCCGCCCGCGTCCCGGCCCGGCGGTGGTGGACGGCCTGGCTGCTCGGGCCGCTCGGGGCACTCGCGGTGGCTGCCGCGCTGTCACCGCTGCGCGGCTCGCTGGGCCTGTCCGAGATCCTGCTCTGCCTGCTGCTGCTGGTCGCCGGGGTGGCCGGGCTCGGTGGACTGGCACCGGCCGCCGGGACGACCCTGACCTCGGTCCTCGCCGCGGACTACTTCTTCACCACGCCCTGGCACAGCCTGGTGGTCGGCCAGGGCGCCGACCTCGCCCCGCTCGGGGTGTTCCTGTGCGTCGCGGGGATCATCAGCCATCTGATCGACGGGCTGACCCGCCGCTCCCAGGAGGCGGCCCGGGCGCGGGCCGAGGCCCAGGCCCTGATCAGGCTGGCGGGGGAGACGGTCCGGGGCGAGGGCCGCACGCTGCGCCGCCTGCTGTCCGAACTGCGCCGGGCGTTCCGGCTGGAGGCGGCGGGCATCCTGGCGCCGACCGGTGCGGGCTGGCGCCCGGTGGCCTCCTCCGGCGGTCCGCTGCCCGCCCGCCCACAGGACGCCCCGTTCGCTGCCGAACTCGGCCAGGGCACCGTGCTGGTGCTGGCCGGCGGGCCGATCGACGAGGAGAACACCCGGCTGCTGGGCCCGTTCGTCACCCAGTTGCGGCTGGCCGAGGAGCACGAGCGGCTCACCCGGGAGGCGGCCGCCGCCCAGTCGCTGGCCCGTACCGACGCGCTGCACACCACCTTGCTGGAAGCCCTCGCCCATGACCTGCGCGGACCGCTGGCCGCCATCCGGGAGGCCGCGGCCCGGCTCGATGCCGCGCCCGAGGCCGAGACCATCGCCGCCGAGACCGAGCGGCTGAACCACTCCGTCGCCAACCTGTTGGACCTCAGCCGGCTGCGGGCCGGTCGGGTCCCGGTCGCACTCCGCCCGACGTCGCTCGGCGAGGTCCTGCACGCGGCCGTGGCCAGCCTGCCGGGTACGTGGGCGGAGCTGGCGCTCGGTCCCACCACCGGACTGCCACCGGTCGAGGCCGATCCGGGACTGCTGGAGCGCGCGCTCGCCAACGTCCTGGTCAATGCGCGGGCCTGGTCGCCACCGGGCGCGGCGGTCCGGGTCGACACCGGGACCGTGGCGGACCGGGTGCACCTGCGCGTCATCGACCGGGGGCCGGGCATCGCCCCCGAGGAGCGCGAGCGGATCTTCCAGCCCCTGCGCGGGCGCCGGACCGGGCCGGGCGGAGCACGGGAGACCGGTACCGGGTTCGGACTCGCGGTGGCCAAGGGCTTCGTCGAGGCCATGCGCGGCGAACTCTCCGTCGAGGGAACCCCGGGCGGCGGCGCGACCTTCGTGTTCAGCCTCCGCCGGTCCGACCGCTGAGCCGACTGCCGATCCGACCGCAGGACTGCCGATCCGACCGCAGGTTGGTCCGCCGGGTTGGCCGGTCAGCTCGCGGTCGTGCCCGCCGGACGGGCCCAGGCCGCCGCCCGGCCCGACAGGCGGGGCATCGGCGCCCCGCTGCGCACGGTGAACTCCAGGCTCTCCAGCAGTTCGGACGGTGAGACCACCAGGACCTCGCATCCGGCGTGCGAGCGGCAGTGGCGGGTCACCGAGCCGTGGATCACGTGTTGCAGGCGGCCACCGCGGCTCGAGCCGAGCACCAGCAGGTCGGTGGGCCGGTCGGCGGCCGCGACCAGGGCCGGGCCCGGATCGGCGCGCACCACCACCGGGCGGATCACCAGGTCGCTCGGGTAGCCGCCGAAGGCCTGCTCGAAGACGGTGTCCATCATCCGGTGTGCGGAGTGCTCCAACTCCGAGAGCGGGCGCAGCCGTTCGGCGTCGGCATGGCTCCAGGCCGTGACCGGGACCAGCACCGCGCTGCGCCGGGCGGCCTCCTCCACGGCCCGGTGCACCGCCGCCAGGCTGCTCAACGAGCCGTTGACCCCAACGACCACCCGGACACTCTCGACCATTGCCATCCGCTCCCATCGGGATCCTGGACCAGTGCCGGCATTCCACCTCCATTCGACCTCGAACGGCCCGCCCGGCAGCGCGGTTTGACGCGGACCGTACGCCGTGACCGGCAGCCTTGACGCGGTCTTGACGCAGCGCGCCCGACGGGCGGGCCGAGGGCGTCAAAGCGGTGTCAAGGTTTTCTGACGCGACATCAGGAATGCGTCAGAACCAGGGAGGACGCCCCGGCCCGCGCGGTTGGCTGCGGCTTGGCCCGTACCCGTACCGATTCGCCGCCCGCCTCGCACTTCCCCGCCGCGGGCCCGTCCGAGAAGGTCGCCCGATGTTCCAGCAGGCTCCCGAGAGGGACGTCAACGTCCGTACCGTCACACCCCGTGCGTCCCAGATGCCCGCCGGGAGGCGACATCGGGCGGCAGGCGGGCTCTTCGATCCCAAGCAACTGGTCACCTCCTTCCCGGAAGCGCTGCGCAAGCTGCACCCCCGGCTGATGCTGCGCAACCCGGTGATGTTCGTGGTCGAGGTCGGCTCGGCGCTCACCACCCTCTCGGCCGTGGTCTCGCCGAGCGTGTTCACCTGGTTGATCAGTGTCTGGCTCTGGCTCACGGTGGTGTTCGCCAACCTGGCCGAGGCGGTCGCCGAGGGGCGCGGCAAGGCGCAGGCGGAGTCGCTGCGCAAGGCGCGGACCGGGACGGTCGCCCGGCGGCTGCTCAGGTGGCGGGTGGGCCTGGAGCACTGCGCGGAGGAGCGGGTACCGGCCGAGGCGCTGCGGCAGTACGACTTCGTGGTGGTCGAGGCGGGGGAGACCATCCCCGGTGACGGCGACGTGGTCGAGGGCATCGCGGCCGTGGACGAGTCCGCGATCACCGGTGAGTCCGCGCCGGTGATCCGCGAGTCCGGCGGTGACCGCAGCGCGGTGACCGGCGGAACCAGGGTGCTCTCCGACCGGATCGTGGTGCGGATCACTTCCAAGCCCGGGCTGACCTTCATCGACCGGATGATCGCCCTGGTCGAGGGCGCCGAACGGAAGAAGACCCCGAACGAGATCGCGCTCAACCTGCTGCTCGCGACCCTGACCGTGGTCTTCATCCTGTGCATCGTCAACCTCCAGCCGCTGGCGATCTACGCGGGCGCTGAGCAGAGCCTGACCGTCCTGGTCGCCCTGCTGGTGGCGCTGATCCCGACCACCATCGGCGCGCTGCTCTCCGCGATCGGCATCGCCGGCATGGACCGGCTGGTGCAGCGCAATGTGCTGGCGATGTCCGGCCGGGCGGTGGAGGCGGCCGGCGACGTGGACGTCCTGCTGCTGGACAAGACCGGCACCATCACCTTCGGCAACCGGCAGGCCACCCGCTTCGTCCCGCTCCCGGGCGTGGACGGTGCCCAGCTCGCCGAGGCCGCCCAGCTCTCCTCGCTCGCCGACGAGACCCCCGAGGGTCGCTCGATCGTCGTCCTCGCCAAGCGCCACGGGCTGCGCGAACGGGCCGAGGGTGAGCTCGGGCGGATGGAGTTCGTCCCGTTCAGCGCGCAGACCCGGATGAGCGGGGTCGACCTGAGCTGGCCCGACGGCAGTCCGACCGTCCGGGTGCGCAAGGGCGCGTCCGCCGCCGTCTCCGCCTGGGTGTACGAGCTGGGGGGACAGGTCCCGCCGCAGGCGCACCAGGCGGTCGAGATCATCTCCTCCGGCGGCGGCACCCCGCTGCTGGTCGCCGTCCACGACCGGCACGGTGCCCGGGTGTTGGGCGTGATCCAGCTCAAGGACGTGGTCAAGGACGGCATCCGGGAGCGCTTCCTGCAGCTGCGCCGGATGGGCATCCGCACCGTGATGGTCACCGGGGACAACCCGCTGACCGCCAGGGCGATCGCGGACGAGGCCGGGGTGGACGACTTCCTCGCCGAGGCCACCCCCGAGGACAAGATGGCCCTGATCAAGAAGGAGCAGGAGGGCGGCAAGCTGGTCGCGATGACCGGCGACGGCACCAACGACGCCCCCGCGCTGGCCCAAGCCGACGTCGGTGTCGCGATGAACACCGGCACCATGGCGGCCAAGGAGGCCGGCAACATGGTCGACCTGGACTCCAACCCGACCAAGCTGATCGA